>NC_015557.1:1200000-1552775 GCF_000213785.1 Hydrogenobaculum sp. 3684
TCTTAGTTTTTCTTTCAAAGAAAATATGGGCATACTTTTAGAAAATGCCATGATAAAAGAACTACTAACAAAAGGCTACGATATTTTCTTTTTTAAAGAAAAAAAAGAATGCGATATAATAGCCTACGATCACAACCACTTTATACCAATACAGATAACTTACGAAATGAGCTTATCTCAAACCAAGCAAAGGGAGATAGAAGGTATCTTAGAAGCTTCTAAGTATTTGGGTTCAAAAGAGGGTATCATACTCACCTTTGATGAAAAAGACGAGATAAGTATAAATGGGATAGATATAAAAATATTACCAGCTTATTACTATCTTCTTTTTCAATTATAATACTTGTATGGCTATTATAATCACTGGGGCAAGAAGGATAGGTTTTTATGTGGCAAAGAGGCTTTTGGAAGAGGGTAAAGACGTGGCTGTTGTGTATAACAGTAAAAACCCTTGCGATGAGATAGATGGTATTTTTTGTATAAAAAGAGATTTATCTAAAGATTCTTCTGGGATAGCAAATATTGTATTTGAAAAGTTTGGCAAAATAGAGGCTTTTGTGCATATGGCATCACCTTATTACAAGGTACCTATAAACAATTTTAGCATAGAAGAGTATAGGTATTACAACGCTATCATAGTAGAGGCTTTTTTAAATATTGGTATAGAGGCTTTTAAGCTGATGATGAAAAATGAAGGCCATATAAAAGGTAGGATCGTAGGTTTTGGGGACTGGGCTATAATGCATACTCCTTATAAAGACTATGCTCCTTATTTTGTGGCAAAAGCTGGGCTTCACGGGGCTGTTCTTACGCTTGCCAAAGAGTTTGCCCCTCATGTTTTGGTGAATGCTTTGGCTTTGGGACCTGTGTTAAAACCAGATGATATGGAAGATGAAGAATGGCAAAAGGTTATAACAAACACACCTTTAAAGAAGGAAGTAAGTCTTCATGATATATATAACGTTTTAAAGCTTTTCTTAGAAACTACTTCTATAACAGGTGCTATACTTCCAATAGACGGCGGAAGGCATGTAAAGGGTGTTAGCAGTTAAGCGCTAAACTCTCTACATTTACATATTTTAAATCGTATTTTTGTCCCATTATATACTCCACAAGCTCTGATGTGTTTTGTGATATATCTGTAAAATAAAGCTCTGTAGTAGCATTTCCTTCGTTTTTAACGATATTGTTTATATAAGATATTATAGCGTCTGAAGAGCTCACCAAGTTTATATGCGGTAAAAACGCTTTTATATCCTCTTCTAAAAGTGGGTAATGGGTGCATCCAAGAATGAGGGTATCTATATCTTTTAAATCTTTAAACTCTTTTAGATAAAACTCCACCGTCTTTTTTGATATGTCTGTGTTTATAAGTTTTTCTTCTACTATGGGCACAAAAAGAGGGCATGCTTTTGCATAGGTTTTTATATTAAAAGCCTCTAAACGTTCTTGATATTTGTTGCTGTTTATAGTGGCGCTAGTGCCTATAATACCTACATGCTTTGTTTTTGAGCTTTTAAGAGCAGCCTCAACTCCAGCTTCTATAACCCCCACTATAGGTATACCAAACATCTCTTGAAGCGCTTCCATGGCGTTGGCACTAACACTGTTGCAGGCTATAAGTATCACATCTACGTTTTGATTTATCAAAAAGTTTGCACTTTCTTTTGCATAGGTGATGATAGTCTCTTTTGATTTTATGCCATAGGGTACCCTAGCCGTATCCCCAAGATAAACAATATCAACTTTATCGTAGACTTTTCTCACAGATTTTAAAACAGTAAGCCCACCTACGCCCGAATCAAACATCCCTATTTTCATACCCTAAGTATTATAAAGGGTTTTTATGATGTGTTATAATTTTTACGCTAATAGAAGCTGGAGCCATCCAAATATCTTCAATATCATGAACATCCTCAGTTGTTGATGCCCACAAGCCTGATGCTTGTTTTTCTTCCATATAAAAATTATAATACATTTTCTTACTCTTCCCATTCTAAGTCTTCTTTACACATAAAGGGCTCTTCTTTGCTAAAGGGATTGTGGGGGATTATGCACATATCGTAGCCTATAAGTCTTAAAAGAGCTTCCATATGAATTAGGCTAACTCTTGCCATTACTCCGTTTTCTATTTTGCTGATGGTTTGCCTGCTTAGTCCTACCCTTTTGGCGATCTCGTCTTGAGTCCATCCTTTTTCTTTTCTTTTTTTCTTTAAAAACTTTCCTAATCTTTCATAATCCATTAAAAACTCCTTATGTTTGATTTAAAGAATGTTCCCATTCTTTTATGATCCTATTTCCAATTTCTTGGAAGTTTTTATTTTGTTTTATATAGCTTTTAATATCATCAATGCTTTCTGCTAACGCTTGTTGACAATTGTTAAATATCTCTATTGCGGTTTTTTCTTCTAAAGCGCAATACTTTAATCCAAATTCTACCAATTCCTTTTTACTTACCCATCTTTTTGTCCCTCCTAAAAATAGAGCTGGTTTATCGTCTTTTATATAAACAGTTGTGCATACTACATCGTAAGCTGGGGCAAGCCAAATATAAGACATATCTGACTTATAAAGAAATCCAAAATTTTTGTTGTGTGCATCACCGTTTTTAATAAGAAAGTTTAAAACTATCATCTTATAATACGTTTCAAGATCTTTTAGTGTGTCTGTGGAGAGTTTTTTTATTGCTTTGGCTATTTGCTCATAGCTGCCTTCGTATTTGTCGTATCTTCTTCTTCCTAAGATTGAGCCCACTTCTTCAAAGCCCAAATACCCCTTTTCGTCGTAAATAAATTTTTCAATCACCAAAAATCTTTTGTTTTCTGACATGTAGATCTTTGGTATTTTAACACCAATCTTTTCTATTGTCTTCATACAAAAGTATTCGTTTTCTACAAGGTTAGGATATTCATCCCCATAGGTTTTTACTATAAACTCTTTAAAATCTAAACTGGTTTTATCTTTAATCACCGCTATCGTCTTTGGTTGAACCCCAGATATGGCATTTTTTTGAAGAAACATGTATAAAAGCTCTCTAAAAGTATCCCATGTATCGTTTGTTATTATATCTTCAAGGCTTATGTTTGTGGGTACTGGCAAAGATTCGCCCTCAAAGCTTACCCTTCCTTCTATGCCCGGTGCAAGATAACCCAACATAGCAAAATCATCTACTTTTCCTTCCCTTTTATTTATCAAATCTTTTAAAATCTCAAACAAATAACCTTCTGGCAAAAAACTATCAAAAAACGGATGAAGATACAACTTGCTTACATATATACGCTGAGAAGAAGGCATAGACAACGATATGCTATTGTAAAGACTGTATATATCTGATTCTTTAAAAGCCAAATACTCAAATACGTATTCTTTTAAACCTTTAGACTGATCCCCTTCAAACAACGTTCCCACTGGTTTACCATTGCAAATCACTTTTATGTCCATTTCACTTTACAAAATATATTTTTTACCATCAAATGTCAAGTGAAATTGACAAATACGCCATGGGTAGAATGCTATTTTGTTAGATTTCTTAGTGAGGCTTATGCATCTAACTGTGATAAAAAATATGTAAGATTGTATAAAATCATTTATACTATATTTATAAGAGGTGATGAAAAGTGAAAACTATCAATATTAAGCAACCACTGGAGAAAAAGAGCTTAAAAACAAGAGCAAATTTTGGTTATTTGGCTAACGTACCGAAAAATACTAATTCATACAATCCGCAAAGACTTATAAATAAGAAAGAACAAAAATTTAAAGAAAGGCTAATAAATCTCATAAACGAGGTATATTCTGAGGATGAAATTTATCAGCAAACTTATAATTCTAAAGAAGAGATTATAAGAAGAATTTTAAGAGCATTTGATGAATCTCCAATCAAATACCATCTATCAAATGAACAAATCAAAAAGGCAATAAGAGGTATGTTGGCATTAGAGCTAATTATAGGCATAGCTCCAGAACCCAGTCTTTAATAATTTTATAAATCTTGTTAACTTATTATGCTAAAAGCTAAAAATGCAAAAGAGAGAAAAAATGTATCTTCTCGATACAAACATAATTTCATTCCTTGTTAAGGAAAACAAAACAAGAGAGAAAGAAGAAGACAAGATTAAAGAAGAAAGAATAGTATACGAGGTATTTAAGCTTAAAGCACAAAATGCTATCATTAGAATACCAATTACAAGCTATATTAGGAGGTATTATAGTATGAATTTGATTACCAACTTTGGTAAAAAAGTAGCTCAAATTGCATATGTAGTTTTCGTCATATTGTTTGTGCTATATTTTATTTTTAGCGTAAAAAGTCTTCCTAATGTAAATAATTTTGAAAAAGCGGGTATTATTTTTCTATTTTTTCTTCCTGTAATTTTGTTTATTTGTGTAATTCTGTTAGTGAAGTCCGATTATAAAAAGTTGTCCGATTATAAAAAGTTATTTTATAACTCGATTATGGTTGCTTGTTTTATGCTTTTCCTATTTCTAGGTCTTGTCCTATCAGAAAACTTAAGATTCTTAAAAGCAAATCGACTAAATGCAGGTTTTATTTTATTTATTTTATATGTTCTTGCTTTAAAAGAATCAAAAGAACTTTTACCTGAAACAGATTCAAAATTACTTGAACTAGTTTCAAAATTAAGTTCATGTTTAAAAATTGAGGTTCCTATTAGCGTCATTATCATTATCGGATTGTTTAATTATAGTTTTGCTAATCATAGTTTTGCTTGTTTTGTTGCTGTAATTATTATAATTATTTTAAATTTATTGAGAAAGAGAAATGTAGAAAATATTACAAGAATAATTAGAAGAGCATTAGCAGAAATGCCTGTACATATAATTTACTTCTTTGCACATCTACTTTACTTCTCTCGGTTGCTTATAATATATATTTTAAATTTATTGAGAAAGAGAAATGTAGAAAATATTACAATAATAATTAGAAGAGCATTAGCAGAAATGCCTGTACATATAATTTACTTCTTTGCACATCTACTTTACTTCTCTCGGTTGCTTATAATATATCTGATATTTTTATCTGTTTTCATAAAAAGTAATGTATATGGTTTCATAAAAAGTATAAGTTGCATAAAAAGTATAATAGTTATCAAACCTGATCTTAAATTTTATATCATGGGTATATTTATTATCTTGTTTGACCTTATAGTTAATTACTTTATAGTTTATATAGTAGACAAGTTTAATATAGTAGACGAGCTTAATAAAAAACTCTTTAAAAAATAAGATATAAATCTAAAATTATCCAACATTGTAAAAATGACATATTTAATTACTTTTATGATTATATCTATTCTTTTTCTTTTCTTTATTAGTCAAATCCCTTCAATATACCTGATATTATATCTCTTGGATGTGGGGGACAGCCTCTTATGAGGATGTGAGGTTCTATGTTTATGTCTTTTAGACCGCCCATTATTCCATAAGCGCCTTTGAAAAGACCGCCATCTATGGAGCAATCGCCTATAGCTATTATAACTTTTGGGTTTGGGGTGTTTTGGATGGCATCTAAAAGTGGTTTGTACATGTTTCTTGTGATGGGGCCTGATATGGTTAGAGCGTCTGCGTGTTTTGGCGAGGCTACAAATTTTATACCAAAGCGCTCTATATCGTAAAATACGTTTGATAAAGCTGTAAGCTCATACTCACAGGCGTTGCAAGACCCACAGTCCACATGTCTTATGTTTAGACTACCTTTTAAGTGTTTTGGAAGTTTTTTATAGATGACGATGTTTTGTTCGTTATAAGGGGTTATGTCTTCTGTTTTGATACCTTCTTTTAAAAAGCTTTTAAGTATATTAAGCATAATCCCACCTCATAGATCGTTCCCAGCATAAGATAAATTTAGGCTTTTGTTTATAAGGGGAAAATCTGCTATTATATCCCCAAGCACCGCTTTTTGAATGATGGGCCAGTTGTGAAAAGATGGGTCTCTTATTTTCCATCTTGATATAAGACCGTGTTCTATCCTAAGAAAATGCGTGATGTTGCCCCTTTGACCTTCTTCGTATCCAAAGGCTTCTCCATCTTTTGGTTCTATATTTTTTGCTATATCTCCCAAAGGCATATTTTCTATGAAGGTTTTTATTATGTTAAAACTCTCTTCTATGTCGTTGAATCTCACCTTTACCCGGGCGCTTACATCTCCTTTCTCCAGTTTAAAGGCTTTTACCAAAGACCCGTAAAGATCTTTTTCCAAAATAGCCCTTGTGTCAAAAAATATGTTGCTTGCTTTTGCTACATAACCAAGTGCTGCGTGTTTTTTAGCAGTCTTATAAAATATCCTTCCTGTGGTATCTGTTCTTTCTAAAACCGTTGATGAATTTAAAAATAGTTTTTTATATTTTAAATACTCTTTTTCTAAAAGCCCCAAAACCTCTTTAATGGCTTTTGTATCAAGTTCTTTTGAGACTCCACCTATTTTTATGATGTTTCTGTTAAATCTGTTGCCTGTAAGTGTTTCGTTTAGTCTCATCAGCATCTCTTTTAAAGCAAACACCTTTTGGGCTCCAAAAGAATAACCTACGTCTTGGAATATAAAAGCAAAATCGTTTAGATTGCACATAAGCCTTTCAAGCTCTAACAGTATAGCCCTTATGTATCTTGCTTTTGGCGGTATATCTATATCGTATATTTTTTCCACTGCTTTTACAAAAGCCAAAGAATGAGCCACGCTGTGATCACCAGATATTCTTTCAGATAGTTTTAGGCTCTCTTCTGGGGTTTTTCCTTCTGAGAGCTTTTCTATGCCTTTGTGTTTGTAAAAATGCCTTATTTCAAGTTTTAGTATGGGCTCTCCTATCAACGTAAATCTAAAATGTCCCGGTTCTATGATACCAGCGTGTATTGGTCCTACAAGTATCTTAAAAGAACCTTCTGGGTCAAAATCTTCGTAAGGATAGGTCTTATATCCTTCGTATTTTATATTCATATTGGCATCTTTTCTTAGTGGGTGAAAATCCTTTGGATAGTTTTCTGGAAAAAGCATAAGGGGTCTTAAATTTGGATGGCCTTCTGGTATAAGACCAAACATATCATAGATTTCTCTTTCATACCAATCAAGCACAGGTATATCTATGTGAGGGAATGTATCTTTTACATTTAGTTCTACAGTGTTTAGTTTTTTGCTTTTAATATCACAAAATAAATATCTTATTTTAAATACACCTTCTTTTTCTAAATCATCGCTGACAAACACCCCTAAAAACTGATGATCGTCAGAGTGCAAAAGAGATTCTATATAGTGCTTCATCTTCTAACCCCTATTGTATAAACGGCGTTTTCCAATAAAGATTTTATATCGTTTGGTATGAAAAGCCCAAGACCCACAATCAAGATAACGAGTATTCCCATAGGTATAAGCATAAACATATGCTCTTTTTTCTGCTCAAACGTTGGTTCTCTTGTTAGCATACCAAAAAAGCTTTCTATAAAACCAAAAAAGATAAGAGAAAGGGCTAATAGCACCACTATCCCTTGCCATATAAAGCCTTCTTTAAACGCCGAGACAAGCGTAAGAAACTCTGAGATAAAGAGTAAAAACGGCGGAGCTCCTGTTATGGCAAAAACCCCAACGGCTAAAAACGTTGCTGTTATAGGAAGTATCTTAAATAAACCTCTTATGTCTTTGATGCTTTTAGTATGAAGATTTACCAATATAGAACCGCTTGACATAAACATAAGGGCTTTTGTTAAAGCGTGTGCTATAAGCCCCAGAAGACTTGCAAATATACCTTCAAAAGACCCAAGCCCCAAGCTAAAAGCCAATATACCCATATGCTCCATTGTAGAGTAAGCCAAGAGCCTTTTGTAATCCCTTGAACGGGGTATAAATATAGAAGCAAGCACAATACTAAAAAGCCCTATGTAAAGCATCGTATCGTAGGTAAATGCTCCAATTCCGGCTTTTGATTCTATGCTAAATATCCTTATTATCGTATAAAAAGAACAGCTCAAAAGCACCGAGGACATCAAGGCACTTATAGGTGTAGGAGCTTCGGAGTGAGCATCCGGTAGCCAAAAATGAAGGGGTGCCAAACCCATCTTTGTACCAAAACCAACCAACACGAAGACAAACGCTATCTTAAGAAGGTTTTTGTCTATCTTATCTGCTATAGGCATTATATTTTGCCAGTCCAAAGAGTACAGCCCACCACCGATGATATTTATAACCCCAAAGTATATGAGTATTATCCCAAAAAGAGCGAGGGCTATGCCAAGAGAACAAAGCATTATATACTTCCAAGAGGCTTCTACGGCTGTTTTATTTTTATAAAAGCTTATTAAAAACGTAGTGGATAGCGTAGTGGCTTCTATGCTTACCCACATGATACCCAAATTGCTTGTGCTAACCAACAAAAGCATACTAAACATAAATGTGTTTATCCAAAGATAAAACTCTTTTATTTTTGATTCTTTTAGACTTTTCTCTTTTTCCAAATATCCAATGCTGTATAAATATGTTAAAAACCCTACGACACTTACAATACCTATTAGTACAATATTTAAACTATCTAAGGTGAAGTATGTCCCGTAGTAAGGACCGTTTGTTTTTAGGCTTTTAAAAA
The DNA here is from genome assembly GCF_000213785.1 of Hydrogenobaculum sp. 3684. Taxonomy (NCBI): domain Bacteria; kingdom Pseudomonadati; phylum Aquificota; class Aquificia; order Aquificales; family Aquificaceae; genus Hydrogenobaculum; species Hydrogenobaculum sp. 3684. The sequence goes on from NC_015557.1 coordinate 1,208,586, forward strand.
GATACAAAAATACAACCACATTTATAAACTGCAAGAACGCTTGAATATACTTATTTTTATTAAAATCCAAAAACGGTATAACAACTATTCCTATTAGCTCTGTTAATAAAAGAAGTGTAATCATTCTTTCAAATCCGACAATTTGGAAGTGTCTATGCTTTCGAGCGTGTCTTTGATATGGAATATGAGTATGCCTGCCATGATAGCACCCACAAACACATCGAAGAACACGCCTATTTCCACTATGAGGGGCAAACCTTTTACCGTTGAAGTGGCCCCAAGTATTATGCCGTTTTCTAATGTAAGAAATCCTATTATCTGTATAAGGGCTTTTTTTCTGGCAAGCATAAGAAATATCCCAACAAAGATAATGGACAGCCCTATAGCTAAAACTTTTTGCATAGTGCCGTTGTCAGTACTACGATAAAATGTGTTGCTTGTGATATAAAAAGAGAATATCACTATAAATATGCATATAAGCACAGAGTAGGTAAGATTTACAAAGGGTTTTACATTTTCGTCTTCTACTATTTTATCTGTTATCTTTTTCATCACAAATGGAATGAGTATACCTTTTATTAAAAGCGTTAAAACTGCCGATAGTATAAGTTCATAATCAAAATAATAAAACACGCTCAAAAACATGGTAATGCTGAGGGCTATTGACTGGGCTGTGTAGGTTTTTATGGCAAAATCAAGCCTATGACTGGCAGTTTGAAGTATAGCAAAAAACAACGACAAAGCTGCCATAAACTCCACAAACTCGCTTAAACTAATGTTTAAATTCATAGTCTCTCCTTAAGCATAGTAAAGCACAAACCCCAGTGTTGCCAATGCAAAGGATATCATCAGAAGATCTGGTATCCTAAAAAACCTAAATTTCGCCACAGATAGCTCCACTAAGGCTATTGGTATAGAGAATATTATGACTTTTATGATATAAAATAATATATTTAGAAGCATGTTTGAAGAGTATAAAAACGGTAAAAAGATATTGCTGGCTATGCTTATAAACAAAAGTAGTTTCATATAAGAACTAAGTTCAAATATGGCCAAGTATTTACCGCTTGCTTCCAATATCATCGCTTCGTGCACCATTGTAAGCTCTAAATGAGTTTCGGGATTGTCAAAGGGGATCCTTGCATTTTCTGCCATTGATACAAAAAACAAAGCCAAAAGGCTAAACACATAGGCTATGGGCACATTAAAAGAATGACTATGGGCTTTTACAAATATCTCGCTTATATTTGATGTACCGTACTCCAAAGAAAATGTAAACATAATCATCATAAGTGTGGGCTCTGCCAAAGAAGCTATCGTCATCTCCCTTGCAGAACCAAGCCCTCCAAAAGAAGACCCTTGGTCTAAACCGTAAAGTGCTATAAAAAACGTAGATAAACCAAGTACGTACATAAAGGCTATAACATCCCCTGTAAAAGACAAAAGCGTGTTTGGGCTAAAAATAGGAATAAAAGATGCGCTTATGATTGTAGCCAAAAGCACTACGATAGGAGCTATCTTTGATATAAAAGATGCGTCTTTTGATATTACGGGCTCTTTTCTAAAAAGCTTTATAAGGTCTTTGTAGGGTTGTAAAATAGATGGTCCTTTTTGACCTCTTAGATTTAATTTTATTTTATGTATAAAACCCTTTATAGCTGGAGCTAAGGCTATGAATATAACAATCTGTAAAATACCTATTACGATGTTACCCATATATCTTACTTACCCATATTAAGATTATCAGCGTTATAGCCATATAGAGTATGTATACGTGTATAATACCTGGTTGGATTTTATACTTTAATGTTTGGAGTTTGTTTAATAAGCTTTTAGCAATAAAACCATAAATACCATCAAAGATATCTAACCCATCTTTGTATAGTTTGGAAGTGATTTTCTTTATAGGCTGAGAAAACCCTTCTGGGCTATACTGGGCTGATAGAGGTACATCCTCTTGTCCGCAGGCCCATGTTTTGTAATAAATAGAGTGCTTTGAGATGTATTTGTTTAGATATATGCTTATCAAAAGCATGAAAACCATCAATATACCTATAAAAAACGGTGCTATAGAACCAAAGTTTTCAGGGGTTTTAATTTCAAATATCCCATTTACATGTATAGGTACTGGTATCAGTTTGTTTATCACATCTAATACAAAAACCGGCAAAACACCCACCAATAGGCAAGACAATGCCAATATACCCATGGATATTAGACCCATGGTTTTTATATCTTCTTTGTGTTTTATATCTTTTCTTGGGTTTCCTAAAAACGTCAGACCAAAGTATTTGACGGCGCTAAGCATAGCTATACCACCTGTAAGTGCCAAAAACGATGCAGATAAGGGCGATGCTATCCAAAGGTAATATCCTTTTACCTTCAAAGATAAAAGAAGGCTTTGATAAAGAAGCCACTCGCTTATAAAACCGTTAAAAGGAGGCAAAGCGACAAGGCTAAGCATCCCAACAAGGGTTATTGTACCAAGCTTAGGAGCGTATTTTATGGCCCCGCCAAGCTTTGCTATCTCTTGGGTATGGGCTCTTGCCATTAAAGACCCTGCACTCATAAACAAAAGGGATTTGAACAAAGAGTGATTTAATATATGAAACAACGAAGCCCCCAAAGCCAAAGCGTATAAATATTCTATATTTAGGCTTTTAAAAATCATAGCAAGTCCTATACCAGCGTATATAATCCCTATATTTTCCATAGAAGAATAAGCGAGCATAGCTTTTAGGCGGTTTTGGACAGATGCGTTTAGGATGCCAAATAGCATAGTGATAGTTCCAATTGTTAGTATTAAAAGCCCAAAACTTGCCGGATATTGTTTTATAAAATAAAACCAATACCTTATAAACATATAAACAGGCATTTTTATCATAAGTCCAGACATAAGGGCGGATACAAAAGAAGGTGCCACAGGATGGGCTTTTGGCAACCAATTGTGAAGCCCTATAATACCTGCTTTCATACCAAATCCAAGCACTGAAAATAAAAATATCCATGTGGTCCAAAAGGTGTTTAGCGATAAGTTTTGCCAATGATCAAAGCTCAGAGAGTTTGTATTTATATAAAATCCTACAAAACTAAGTAGTATAAAAGCTGTACCTATGTGTGTCATCACTATGTATATCAAAGATGCTTTGTAATTTTCTTCTTTTTTAAAATCCCAAAGCACCAAGAAAAACGAGAGGATACTCATAACCTCCCAAAACAATAAAAATGTAAAAACGTTTGCACTTAGTAAGACCAATATCATAGATAGTATGAAAATGTTTTTTAACATTGTCATTAAAATTTTTTTATCGTAGTTCTCTTCTTCTATGTAATCCAAGGTGTATATGCTGTTTATTGCACCGTTAAAAGCCACAATACCTATAAAAAACAACGATAGTCTATCTACGTAAAATGAGTATATTATGTACTTTATGGTTGTGTTTAAATGTATTGTATTGTTATCACCTTTTATAAAAAGCGCTATACATCCTAAGAATATACCAATATATAGAAGGCTAAAACCTACCTCCAAAAACCTCCATAAATCCTTACTAACTTTTTTATAAAAAAACACGGTGCTTTTATTATAGCATATTTTTTAGATTTATATCTTATTTCTTTTGTCAAATTTAAAAATAAGCCTCAGCAAGAAAATAATGCCGAGGCCCATTATGGCTATAAGCTTCTTCATAAAAGTATTTTATCAGTTACCGCATTCTTCGCAATAGCCTTTTTCTTTCATTATCTCGTCTAAAGGCATTAGATTATCGCTTTCAACGAGTTTGCCTTTGTTACTATTTTTTGGCTTCGAAGATGATGCACTGCTAACAGTTTTAGCTTGAGTGGTTTGGGAAAATGCCTCTACAATATGTTCCAAATCGTCCTCTGAGCTTTTGGATGCTGGTTTCTGTTCCTTAGATTCTAACTGTGATGATTGCGGCTCTTTCAAGTCCTCATGCACGTATTTTCCTTCGGTTTTTATCTTTGCTGGCATAAAGGCGTAGTATGTGGCTTTTAGTCCGTATTTCCAAGCTTTTAGATATATTTCCATTATCTTTTGTGGGTCTCTGGTGTTGAAGTATAAGTTTCTTGATATGGAAGAATCAATCCATTTTTGAAGTACAGCCGCTTGTTTTATATAGACTTCGGTGTCTATTTCGTAGGCGGTTTTGTATATATCTTTTATCTCTTTAGGTATTTCTTTTATGTCCTGTATAGAGCCTTGTTGAAGTAGTACGTCTTCTCTTAGCTTGTCCCAAAGGCCTAATCTTTTCAGATCGCGTATAAAGTTTTCGTTCACTTCTAAAAATCTTCCAGCTATGTTGGTTCTTGAATAGACCAAAGCGTAATAGGGCTCAAAGCTTTGAGAAGTGCCAGCTATTATAGATATTGTGGCTGTGGGCGCAAGCGTTGTCTGGCATGCGTTTCTTATACCTTGCTTTACTTTTTCTCTTAGTTCTTCCCAATTAAATGTTGGTAAAGTGTGCCAAGGGCCGTTCTCAGAGCTATTGAGTGCCGTTGCCTGGTCTTTAGCTTCGAAACGCGTCGACACCGCTCTAGTGTCATCTTCCGGTATATCGTCAAGTCCTACATACTTATCAACAAGATTTTTATAATCTATAGTGTGCTCATAGCCGTTTTCTGAGCTATTGAGTGCCTGTGAATGTTCCTTAGAGATGAAATGCGCCATAGTCGCTCTATTCTCATCCGCATAGTTTTGAATCATGTCATTGTAGGGCGTGGCATACTTGTCGTTGGTGAAAGATCTTTCTCTAAAAAGATGCTCTAGAGTATCTATTGGTAGGATTCCCTTTGACCAGTCCGAGCCCTCGAAGTTTGGATAAGTGCCTCTTTCTTTGGCAAGTTCTACGGAAGTTTCTATAGCCACATAAGACATCGTTTCTCCTATTTTATCTAAAAGCTTCAAAGCTTCTTTTGAGTCTACTGGTAGTTTTAGCTTTTCTATCATATCTTGATATCCCATAAACCCAAGACCTATTTTCCTGCTTTGTTTTGTGCCTTTTTCCACAGCCTCTAAAGCATAATAGTTGGCATCTATAACGTTATCTAAAAATCTTATCGCTTTTCTTATAACCGCTTTAAACTTTTCCCAGTCAAAAGTGTTGTTTGATAAAAATTTAGGCAATACCAATGAGCCTAAGTTGCAAGACTCTATAGAATCGTAGGTAGATACCAAAAGTTGTTCAGTACATAGATTTGTGGTAAGGATTGTCCCAGTATGTTTGTTTGGATGTCTTATGTTTATAGGATCTTTAAATGTGTACCAAGGCTCTCCAGTTTGTATGGTGTTTTCTATAGCCTCTTTAAATAGCTCCACCGCTTTTATTTTTTTATGCCTTATCTTTCCCGATAGAGCTTTTCTTATACATTTTGAATATTCTCTAGAAAACTTTTTACCGTAGGTGCTAACTAATTTTGGACAATCAGCTGGGTCAAAAAGATACCAGTCTCCATTTTCTTCTACTCTTCTCATAAACTCATCGTTTAAGAAAAGAGCAATCTTGAGGTTTTTAAACCTTTGGGAATCATCGCCCCATTTTCTTTTGGTCCTTATAAAATCAAACACGTCAAGATGCCATGGCTCCAGTGAAGCCAGTGCTGAGCCTCTTCTTCTTCCACCTTGAGATACCGCTGTTATTGTCTCATCTATTATTTTTAAAAACGGTATTATACCTGAGGATTTTCCTTGAATGCTTCTTATTATTGAGTCTTTTGCCCTTAGTTTTGTAGCCGGTAATCCAACTCCTCCGGCGTGTTTGTTTAACATGCCTACTTGTTTTACAGTTTCAAAGATTTTAGAAAGATCGTCTTCAAAATCCACTACAAAACAAGAAGAAAGCTGCGGAAATCTTGTGCCAGAATTAAATAGCGTTGGAGTGGATGGGATAAACTCCATACTTGACATCATGTGATAAAACTCTATAGCCCAATGGTTTCTATCTTCAGGGGTTTTTTCCACCAAAGCTACGCCCATTGCCACTCTCATCCAAAACCATTGAGGAGCTTCTAAGATGTTTCCAGTATCCAAATCTTTTATAAGGTATCTATCCATGAGGTTATAAAGACCGTTAAACTTTAAAAGTTGGTCTCTTTTGGGTACCAACTCAAGAGCAAGCATTTCAAGGTCATAATAAGAAGCTAATTTTTCATCTAAAAGCCCAAGCTCCACAGCGTTGTCTATGTAGTCTATAAAAAGCTCTTTGTAGGCTTTTTTGGGTGAGTACATACCACCAAAAGCTTGTTTGTATATTCTTTGTAAAAGCACATTTCTTGCCATGGCGTCGTATATCGGGTCATCTATGGCCCTTGTAAGAAGAGAATGAAGTATATGCTGGAATATGGCAGCGGTTTCTATACCATCAAAGAGGTTTATCTCTATATCTTCCATGATCTCGTCTATGTTGATATTATTTAAATCCTCCATTGTCCATTCTTCTATAGTGTGCTGGTTCGTGGCAGACTTGTAGCCGTTCTCAGAGCTATTGAGAGGCTGTGAATGTTCATTAGAGTTGAAATGCGATTGCATCGCTCTAGTGTGCTGTAAGCATTTCTCTGAACTTTGGAGTGCCTGTGAATGCTCCTTAGACCAGAAATGCGATTGCATCGCTCTATCTTGGGCAGATACATCTTTTGTGGTTTTCCACTCTTTTAGCAAAGATAAAGCATTTTCTAAAACCGTCCTTATCTTTAAAAGGTCTAATTTTTCTCTTGCACCTGAGCGTTTAATAACTTCCATAGTCTAGCCTCCTAAACTTTTAATTTAAATATAAAAATATAAAGGAAATTTGTTGTTTTAAAAGCCTGAAAAAACTCACTATACTTTTGGTATTCTTTTTATTATATTCCAAAGTCTTCTAATATCTAAAGCTTTTGGATTTTGTTTTAGGGCTTTTATTAAAAACTCAAAACCCAAAGATTTCTCTTTGAACCTGAAGGCAGTTTCAGATATGCTAAGATACATATTTGCATCGGCGATGTCTTTGTGCATCTTATAAACCTTCATCGTATAGTCAAAATACTCTTTTGACCGACTTGTTCTTTTGCCGTGCTCTCTTATCCCTACGGTGTTTTTATCGATAATCTTTATATCAAGGTTATTTTTGTAATATCTTAAAAATAGCTCCCAGTCTTCTCGCTGGTGGAGGCTTTCGTTAAAAGCCAAAAAACGTTCTTTTTTTACCATGATACCAGAGGGATATCCTACCATTCCCCCAAGTATCATGCTTTTTAAATCGGGGTAAGCTTTTTTTGATACTCTTATTATCTTATCTTCTTCATCTATAAATGTTCTTGGAATAGAGTAAACCAAATCCCCTTTTTCTTTTGAGAGCTCTTCAAGATGATGGGGAAAGTATATATCGTCTGCATCCAAAAACGCTACAAAATCACAAGCGCTTTCTTTTGCCCCTAAGTTTCTTGAGTAGCTTCTTCCTTTGTTTTTTTCGTTTGTTAAAAGCCTAAAATCAAAGGGTAGTTTTATATCTTTTAAAAGCTCTTTTATGTTGTCAGTAGATCCATCGTCTATTACTATAAGCTCTTTTGGAAGGTATGTTTGATTTTTTACAGAGTTTATGGCTTTTAATAAAAACTTAGAAGCGTTGTAAGAGGGTATAACTACACTTATACATTTCACAACAGCTCTATGCTAAAGTGTTTGTTGGTATAAACGCATATATCGGATGCTATATCAAGAGATATTTTTACTATCTCTTCGGCGCTTTTGTCGGTGTGATAGTATAGGGCTTTAGCGGCACTTCTTGCAAAATCACCACCAGAACCTGTGGCCAATATGGGTTCATCTGGTTCTATAACATCACCGTTACCAGAGAGCAAAAACATACTTTCTTTATCACAAGCTATCAAGACCGCTTCTAATCTTCTTAAATATCTATCGGTGCGCCATTCTTTGGCAAGTTCCACAGCTGCCCTTGCTAGGTTTCCTCTGTGCTCTTCTAACTTACCTTCAAGCCTCTCCATGAGAGCAAGCCCATCTGCTGCTCCACCTGCAAAGCCCACAAGTACAGTGCCTTTGTGAAGTCTTCTAATCTTTCTTGCACCGTGTTTTAGTATCTGAGAGCCAAGTGTTACTTGCCCATCGCTTCCAATGGCCGTTTGGCCATTTTTTCTAACAGCTATTACAGTGGTAGCGTGAAGGAGTTTATCTTTTACATCCATTTTTCTTTCACTTTTTGATATATATATTCTTCGTCAAAACCAAAATGTTTCATAACCTCTGGGCCTTTTCCAGATTTGCCAAAGGTTTCCATAGATATTACAAGGGCGTCTTTGTTTACATACTTATACCAGATATCTCCTTTAGCAGCTTCTATTACTATGTGCTTTGTATTTTTTGGAATGACCTCTTTTTTATAAGCTTCATCTTGCATTTCAAAAAGCTCTAAACAAGGAGCACTTACTACAGAAGACTGTATGCCGTTTTCGGCAAGTTTGTCTTGGAGAGCCAAAGCCAATCCTACTTCAGATCCTGATGCTATTATGGTAAATTCTTGATTTGGAGCACCAGAAAGCACGTATGCTCCATATTTTGTCATATTTTCTTTGGTATACTTTGTCCTATCTAAGGTTTTTAGCTTTTGACGAGATAGTATAAGAGCTACTGGGCCGTCTTTTCTTCTTAAAGCAAGTTCCCAGCAGTAAGCGGTTTCATTGGCATCGCAAGGGCGCATCACCCATAGGTTTGGTATTAGTCTCAAAGATGGTACGTGTTCTACTGGTTGATGGGTTGGTCCATCTTCTCCTACACCTATAGAATCGTGGGTAAATATGTATATCACGTGTAGCTTTGACAAAGCGGCTACTCTTATACTTGGTCTCATATAATCTGAAAATACCAAAAACGTTGCCACATAAGGAGTTGTGATGCCTCCGTAAGCCATGCCGTTGGCTATAGCTCCCATCGCATGTTCTCTTATACCAAAATGTATGTTTCTTCCGTAGTAGTTTGTGGCTTCAAAATCCCCTTCGTTGTGAATATAGGTGTTGTTTGATTCGTGTAGGTCTGCTGAACCACCAAAAAGCGTTGGCATGTGCGGTGCTATAGCATTTAACACTTTGCCGGAGGCTTGTCTTGTGGCCATATCTTCTGTAAACCTTGGTATATGTGATATTACGTTTTCCAAATTTATATTCTTTGTCAAAATATCTACAATATCTTTATGAGTTTCTTTGTATTTTAATAACTTTTCTTGCCATTTTTGCTCTAATATTCTTCCTTCTTCTACTTTTCTTCTTGTGTAATCCAATACCTCTTGAGGTATGTGGAAAGGTTCATAGGGCCAGTTTAGGCTTTCCCTTAATTTTGCTATAGCTTCTTTTCCAAGAGGAGCCCCATGGGCTTCAGCGCTGTCTTGTTTTATGCTTTTATAACCTATATGAGTTCTTACCGATAAGAACACTGGTTTTGTTTGATTTGTTAAAAGTTCTTTTATAGTCTTTTCTAAAAGCCCAATGTCGTATCCGTCTTCTATGTGTCTTACGGTAAAACCTGCGTTTTCAAAACGCTTTAGTACATCTTCACTCCAAGCTAAGCTTGTGTCTCCATCTATAGTAATATGGTTGTTGTCCCAGATAATAAATAGATTGTCAAGGTTTAGATGCCCTGCCAAAGCTGCTGCTTCATAAGAGATCCCTTCCATTAAATCCCCGTCTCCTACCATGCAAAAGACTTTATAGTCCAATATAGGCTCATCAAGCTTGTTGCATATAGCCCCAAGGTGTTTTTGCTCTATAGCCATACCTACGGCGTTTGCTATACCCTGTCCAAGGGGTCCTGTGGTGGCTTCTACGCCTTTTGTTAAAAAGCTCTCTGGGTGTCCTGGGGTTTTACTTCCTAATTGTCTAAAGTTTTTAATATCTTCAAGGGTAAGATCAAACCCATAAAGGTATAGCAGCGAATAAAGAAGCATGGAACCATGCCCATTGGAAAGCACAAATCTATCTCTATTTACCCATTTGGGGTTTTCTGGGTTGTATCTTAAAATCCTATCAAATAGTATATATCCTATGTGAGCGGTGCCAAGGGGCATACCGGGATGTCCTGAATTAGCTTTTTCTACGGCATCTACGCTTAAAAATCTAATGCTGTTAATGACAAGTTCATCTATGTTCATACTTCTTATTATAAACCAAATTTTTTATATAAGCTTTTAAACAAGACATAAAAATAATATCATTTTGCCAAGAATAATAATTAGCGATAGGGGATTATAAAATGTACAAAGTAAATATAATTTGATATTTTTATAAAAATTTTATCTTTTCATTAAAATTTCACTTGATAATTTTATATTTTTTTTATATTCTTAAAGGAGGTAAGGCGTATGAGAAACCTTATCGTATCTGCACCAAGGATGTTGGCTCTTTTAGGAGCTGTCTTGTTTATTGGGGCAAGTGCCCAAGCTTCACAAACTTACAAGGAAACTGGCATCTCAGCCAAAGCTGCTAATCAATCTTATCTTTTGGCTGAAGATGAAAACAAGCAAGAGGACAATTCTGAGGACAATTCTAAGGAAGACTCAGAAGATTAATTGTAATCAGCTACCTCCCTCCTCCGTTTAATTTTATAATCCGCGGGTCTTTGGCCCTGCGGATACGTTTACATATACGAGGTAAGAGCGACTATGGCGCATTTCTACGCTAAGGAACAGACAAAGCCACTCAGAAGAATAAAGAAATGCTAAAGCACACTAGAGCGACTATGACGCGTTTCTACGCTAAGGAACATTCACAGCCTCTCAATAGCTCAGAGAAATGCTAAAGCATACTAAGACTCTTTTAGATGTAAGAATGGATAAGAAAGAATTTGATGTGGATAAAGTGATGGATATGTTTTGTTGTAAAGAGTATATTTATATTCCTTTTGATGAGATTGTAGATAACGAAAATTTAGAGTATATGTTAGATAAATCAAAGGAATATTTTGTAGTTTGCAACAGTGGCAATAAAAGTAAATATGTGGTAGATATGTTAAATAGTTTAGGTTTTAAAGCTTTTAATATAGAAGGAGGATTAAAGGGATTGTTAGAAGATGATAAACTCAATGTTTCTTAAATAAACTTCCCACCGTTAGAGCGTTTACAACTTTTGCTATATCCTCTTCTTTTGTTTTCGGATTTTCTAAGAAAGCTTCTAAGTCTTTATAGTGTATCTCTCTTCTTGATATTCTATCTAAAATCCACTTTAGATCGGAATCTTCTACACTACTTTCTATAGCTTTTATTTGATTGGAAGATGTTTCTTGATCTTTTATCTGATAGGCAATTATCTCATCTTTATTTTCAAGCGTATTTACATTGTTTGGCAAAGAAAAGTTTGGTTTTTGACCTTTTTCTGATATCTCTTCGGCTATCCAGCCCATATGTTTCATTTTGTCTATAGCTCTTTGTTCTAACTCATCGCTCAAAGACATATCTTTGTGCCTTGTTACAAAAGACTGATATAAGGTTTCTAATATAGTCTGATATTGTTTTTGCAAAAATGTATTTAATGTGCTTACTATCTTTAGTTTGTTTTCATCTAAAATAGGATTTTCCCCAAACTCTTTTGATGTTTCTAATACCTTTTTCTGGAGATCTTTGAAAATATGTAGATGTGAGTTTTCATCATCTATAATCCTTTCAAATATCTTTTTTATGCTTTTATCTTCTATATTGCTTAGTTGTTTTGAATACTCTTCTATGGCCATGCTCTCAGCTTCTATATCAAGCTGAAGTAAATCTTGAAGCGTAGGGGCTTCCAAAAATACTTGGGCCCTTTTGTCTATAGCTGGTATACCGTTAAGCTCTACTACTTTATGGGCAAACATGCGAAGGTGTTTCATCTCCTCTCTTGCTATCTCTTCGAGTTTATTTTCTAAGCCTTCATCGTTTATTGTGTAAGCGTGAAACAAGTATTGGATAATAGCAGAATGCTCTAAGCTTATGTTGTAATTTAGGTATTCTATGATTGTTTTGTTATCCATAAATGCCTTCCTTATTCTGTAGTGACTACCGCCGATGGGTTTTTTATTCTAAAAGCCAAAATCTCAAACACTCTAAAGTAATAATCCATATTCTCATAATCTATAAAAGCGCTTATCATATCTTGTACTAAAAATATATCCATATTTTCAACACCAGTGGCAACCGCTATGGTTTTACCCTCATCAACAGCATGGCTTGTGAAAACTCCTACATCAAAAAGTTCTTTTATATGCGTTATTTCCAGTACACCGCTGTTCCCATATATCCTAAAAGCCTTTGTATAGTCTTTTGGATTTAAAATATAGGCTAAGTTCTTGCTAAAACCTTTTTCTACCAGCGTTTCCACGCAAGCTAAAGCTGTTTTAAATATACCGCCTTCCTCGTCAAAGTTTTTGTTTTTAATTATACTTCTTCCTTCTACATTTAAAAGCCCAGGATACCCAATCTCGCTATCTCCATGGAATATAAACCTATCCTCTGCCAAAGCCACTTCTCTTGTGGCCAAAGCCACTACGCTTACATCTAAGGGTATATTTAATTTTCTACTGGTTTCTATGTCTCTCCAGTGTATCTTAAAGTCTTTGTAAATCTGGGGGATAGGTAAAAATTTTCTTGATTTTATTTTGGCTATACCGCATTCTTTTTCCCCAAAAAGCCCACAAGCTCCATTATCTAAGCTTGGTATAGTATCGTAGGCCACCGATTGAATAGCTGGATCGAGAGCTTGGGTTAGCTCTATAAACCTTCTACCTACTAAGTGGTTTCTAGCGGTATTTACCACGATGTTGTCTATTGTTTGCCACTCTTGAGCTGTTAGTGGGCTTTCTTCTCTATGTAAAAAGTTCATGATTTTATCCTCCTCTTTCAGATTATAACCCAAATTATTATTTTGTGTATGAGTTAAATGTAAAAAGTTGAAACTTTCTCCCACTCAAAACCCACAATGTTTTTATCCTTCTTGCTAAACTCTATCCCTATTAGGTATATATCATTATATTTGCTCTTATACTTTTCATAATACCTTTTTTCTTTTATCTGCTCTAAAGCTTTTCCTCCTTCTTCTTTATCTTCTACTACCTTAAACTCTATTATATAAACGCTGTCTTGGTTAAAGACACTTAGATCTATCTGGCCTTTGTTTGTGTTGTCTTCTGCTATCACATTTAGCCCTGCTCCGTTAAAAAGCGCATATACAATAGATGCGTAAAAACCCTCATAGGAGTCTATATCGTTTTTCCTATACCAATCGTGAGGGATGCTTGCAAAGAATGTGTATATAGCATCTTTTAGTTTGTCTATATTTTTCTCTTTAAGAATTTGCTTTATATTAAGCTCTGTTTTGGTTATCCTGCTAGCATCAAAATCTAGATAAAAAAGAAAGGCGTTGTTTAAGCTTTTTCTTACTTCTAAGTTTGGATAAGATAGTATATACACCCCGTCTTCTTCTAAAAACTCTTTTATTGTAAGATAACCAGCTTGAAACAAAAGATTTTCTACCCTTATGTTATCAACATCAAGATTTGATAAAATCTCTTCTCCTACCTCCAAATTCTCAAGCTCTGGGATGTAGTATCTGTTTTTCATAAACATCTTAATAAGAAATGTAGGTGTCCCTGTCTCAAACCAAAAGGCTCTAAACCTTTTTTCTGAGAAAAGAAGGAGTATATCAAAAGGATTGTAAACGCTCTCTCCAAGCCAACTATAGCCGTTGTACCACTGTTTTATCTTTTCTTTATCAAAATCCTTTAGTCTATCGGAAAACACACTTTCAAGCTCAGATTGGGTATAGCCGCATACTGTAGAAAACTCTTCATTTAACGTGATATCTTGAAGCTGATTTAAACCGCTAAAGATTGATACTTTCGAAAACCTTGATACACCTGTAAGGAATACAAGTTTTAGATAAGAATCAGCATCTTTTAACACCGAATAAAAATCTTTCAATATTTCTCTATTTTCCCTGGCTATCTCGATATTCTCTATCGCATCTAATATCGGTTTATCGTATTCATCTATTAGTACTACTACTTTTTGATTGTATTTTTCGTATAGTTTTTGGATAAGTTCTAAAAACATTTGGCTTGGACGCTTTTCTTTTAAGTTTATCTGTTCTTTTTCTGATATCCTATTTACTTGAGATGTCATTAGATCCAATAAAATATCTGAAGTTCTTATATTTCCACTTGCAAAGCTTATTTTTATCACTGGATACCTTTTCTCCCAATCCCAATTATCGTACAGATAAAGCCCTTTAAATAATTCTTTGTTGCCAGAAAAAGCTTCTTTTAATGTGTCAAGAAAAAGAGATTTGCCAAATCTTCTTGGACGAGATAGAAAATAATATTTGCTCGTTAGTTTTGGTATAAATTGTGTTTTATCTACATAGTAAAAACCGCCTTCTATGATATCTCTAAACGTTTGTATGCCAATAGGTAAATATTTCATATAACCTGCCTTTAAAATATTATAATCTAAAATGATAAATTAACCTCATAGCTAAAATTATTATCTTATCAAAAACCCCTACATTATGTTAAAATATTTATAAATATGTATTTATGCATGCAATTTTTGAAGGGGTAGTCAGATGAGCGATAATGAATTTGATAACGATGCTATATATAAGAACTATAAAAGCCCGAGACTTGTCAATAATTTTGTGTCTCATAACAAAATCTCCTGTTGAATATTTGTAAAACTTCATATGAGGACCCTTTTAATGCAGGAACTGGCTTACTCCACTTATTGTTCTTTAAAATATCTCTCTGGACAAGGATATTTATTTCAAGAATCTCAGCAGATTGGAAATAGCCTCCTAAGTTTATCCTTGCTTTTTCAATCATGCTATTTATACTCTCTACGGGATTGGTAGTATAAATATGCTTTCTTAGATTTTCTGGATATTTCAAGAAGCATAAGTACCTTTCTTTGTTAGCTTGTATCCTTTTTATGAAGCTTGGATAAATAGACTTAAATCTCTCACACAGTGCTCCAAACTTCTCTAAACCATCTTCAAAATCTAAGCTATTGTTCTTGATATTCTTTAACTCTTTCTTAAAGAACTGAGCATCTTGCTTACTCATCTGAGCTGTTACATTTCTCTGAAGATGTATGAAGCACAATTGATGGTCTGTATCTGGAAAAAATTTTTCAATGGCGTTAGCAATACCAGGGAAATCATCGCTTACTATAATCATTACTCTTTTAACTCCTCTTTCTGTTAGGTCGTTGAAAACCTTTAGCCAATCTGCTCTGTTCTCGTTATTAAAGAAAGTAGAGTGCTTTAGCATATTTCCAATAAGTTTTTGCTTAAAAGACAACCTACTCACGAAGTAAGAAATGTCTATGACACACTAGAACCCAAGTATATCTTTGTTTCCTTGAAGGTCTATGCCAAGAGCAATATAAACAGCTGATTTCCTTACTTTACCCTTCTCTCTTATTTCACAATGATAGGCATCTATATAGAGCGATGGTATCGCATTTCACTTCGTGGGTTTATTAAAGAACAGGCACTGGTAGTGTAAGAAATGCTACGCACGCTAGAGGATAGCTATGTCTGATGGTAATTCTCTGGTTTTGAAATCGTTTAACCTTTCAAGAAGATCTTGCTTAATTATCTTCATATGTTGTTTGGAGTAATCAAGACCCAAGCTATTTAAGGTAGACTCTATCTTACTTTCAGAGTATCCATTGGCCACAAGGCTCATTAGAAGATTTACGTAGAGCGATGGTATCGCATTTTACTTCAGGGGTTGACAAGGGAACAGGCACTGGTAGTGTAAGAAATGCTACGCACACTAATCTTCATTGACTCTTCTATAGGGCTCTGGTAAAGCTTTAGGCCTAAATCTTCCTTTTCTATCTCTCGGAACATTTAAGTCTATCTTAAAAGATCCTGCGTTTAAAGTTCTTCCATAGTATCCGTTAGCTTTGTTGTCTTCTTTTTCGCTTAAGAATATCTTTCTTTCAGACTTCATAAGCGTTTCCATAACTAACTCAATGAACTCCTTTACACCAAGCTTCTGGTAGTTGTTGATGTCTTTACCAAGATAATCTTCTATTAGGCTTTCTAAAGAAGCTTTTAACTTCCCTATTCTTTCTTCTTCTTTCATAAACAAAACCTCCTAAAATTTGATAAAGTGTTTAAGTTTAAGACACATAAATATTTTAACTCCCAGTAATAGCAAACCCAAAAGCTGCTATTGAGCATGCTGATGATATAGTAAATAGCTGGTTAGAGCTTGGTTATATAACTGAGGGAAATAAAGAAGCTGTGAAAAGTGCTATAGTAGATAGCTATGGTGTTAAGGACGGTGTTATACCAGAGAAGGCTAAGTTAAAAGCTGTAAGAGATAGTTCTTTGTTTGCCATGAATTTTATAATCACTGCTAGATGCTTTGGCTTTGAAACGCATCCGATGGAAGGTTTTAATGATAAAAAATTGAGAGATTTTATAAAGCTTCCAGATTATAAGATAATCACCATGGTAATAGCCATAGGCTATAAAGATCAAAGCAGAAAACTCTTACCAAGGGCTTTTAGATATTCTTTTGAAGATTTTGTAAAGCTTTTATAGCTTTTAATAGTATATTTATACTTCCATAAAATCTCCAAAAAATAAATAACTCATGTTTTTACCAGAGGTTTTTGATACATACAATGCTCTATCGGCTTTTTTAAACAAGGTTTCTTTTGTATCGTTTTTACCAAACTCAGCTACGCCAAGGCTAACGGTGGTTTTTATAGTTTTGTCCTTGTAAGTGAAGTCTGTAGTTTCTACTATTTTCCTTAGTTTTTCTGAAACAACATACGCTCCAAATATATCTATCTGTTTTAGTATAATGGCAAACTCTTCCCCACCTATCCTACAAAAAATATCTTCTTGTCTTATGTTGGCTTTCACGAGCTCCGATATACGTTTTAGTATCAAATCCCCAGCGTCGTGTCCGTATGCGTCGTTTATTTTTTTAAAATCGTCTATATCAAATATTATTAGAGAAAAAGGGGCCGTTTTAGTTCTTCTTGAATATCGTATATTGTAGCTATGTTTAGCATGTTTGCTTGATGAATGATTACCGATGTTATTAATTTTGCTTGTATGTAAAAAAAATTGCAATGCCCCGCAAAAGGGGCATATTTATTTGATTAGCTTAATAGGTAAATGTTGTGCTGAACTTTTGACCACCTATCTCATGTAATACAAGAGTATATTGACCATGTGTTAAATTTAGATTTTGTGGAAGCGGTAAGGTGATTATCGCCTTAGCACCTAATCTCATACCAAGAGCGTATTGATTTATCTTAGCTTTGTTTATGTATATATTTTTTATGCTTGAAGGTGGTAAAGAGGTTATCGCTTTTTGATCCCAGGTATAAATTACTTTACCATCTTTTATAAGATCTATTTTTGGTATCCAAGCCATAGCAGCAGAACTTCCACTTATTCTATAGGCTTCAAAAACGAGGTTTCCATTTTGTATGTGTGCATTGGATACTTTTACATCGAGGACTTTGCCAAAGTTGTGAAGTTTACCCCATACACCCCCTTGGAAATATTGGTTCGTACCCATCGTGACAAATAAAGCAAAAAGAGCGCCAACTATAGCGATTTTGTTAAAAGCGGGGTTATCAAAAATTGGACCACTACCAAGCCATTTAAACCATCCGCTCTCTTTAAGCTTTGGATATTTGTTCATCAAAAGACAGTCTACACTTAAAACACCGCTTCCGGCAAAAAATAACGTGAGTCCCATTGCAACACCCGTAGAGCCTATTTGCCACTCATCAAGGCATGTGGCACCTTGCCAACCTGCTCCTAAGAGCATTCCAAGGGGTAAAAGCGTCCCACCAATAGCGCTAAGCCTTGATAAAAGTCCAAGAGCTATGCCTAAACCAGTAAGAAATTCTATTATAGTAAATACCCATAGAAAACTAGCCAGAAGATCTGGATGAAGCACTAAGTATCTAACAAAATCATGAAGCCATAGTATATTTGATGCGTGAGGCAAAAAGGAATTGAATTTATGCCCTACCCACAAAGGCGAGTTTGGATCCAGCTTTCCACTGGCTAAAACCACCCTTCTCAATGGTGCAGATATATACATCCAAGCGTATACCAGTCTTACTGGTAAAACTACAAACGCAAGTAGCTGTAATATATCTATGTTACTATTTGAAACACTTTTAGATGAATAACCGCTGACACTTTCCATAAGCTTACACCTCCTATCAAGTGATATATTTAAATATAAATAACGCTGTATAAAAAAACATAATCTTTGTTTATGATATTGTAAACTAAAATTTTTCATAAAGTTTGATATTTTATATTTTTTTCAAAAATATGAGTTAAAATATTTGTATGGATGTCTTGGAAAGAGATAAAGCTATATTGAAATCGTGGTTAGGAAGAAAGAAAGGGGAGAATGTCTCTTTAGAGAACTTTAGGAACCTTGTATTGGCGCTTTTAGTAAGACCTAAGACCTCCGATTATAGGGAAGCCATCGTATATATAGCAAAGGATATAGGCATTAAAGATGCTGATATGATAAGCACGGAAGAGCTAGAAGATATAATCTTTAGAAATAAAGATCTTATGCTGATGGCAAAGCCAAAACATATACCCATAAAAGATTTTTTCTGGCTTGCCATGGGTGGTATCGTGATATCTGTGGCGGTATCTTTTTGGACTTTTACCATCGGGACGTTTAGTAGACCTGTAAATCATTTAGCCTGGGCTTTGGCTAGTCTAGTGATAAGCATAATAGGTCTTGTGCTCATTTATATAGGTTATAAAAAACTTCCAAAGGATAGAAGGTCAAAGGATGAAGTAGAAGTAAAGAGCGTGGAAGATCTTGTTTACGCTTTTGTTAGAATATATGAAATAAAACACCCTTGATAAATGCGCAAATTTTTATTGATTTTTTTAACGTTCTTATCCTTTGTAAGTTTTGGCTTTTCTTATGATTTTGATAAAGAGCTTAATCTTTTCTCAAAAGCCCTAAAACTTGTTAAAAAAGATCCATCTGAAGCTAAAGCTCTTGTAAAGAAAGTAATATCTTACAACGATCCTATTACAAAAAGCGATGCACTGGTGGTATATGCTTACCTTTCGAAAGATTCTAACAACCTTCAGCATATACTTGACCAAGTGGATACTCATTGTCTTACAAGGGGTTTTGTATACCAGTATTATAGGCTTTTAGCAAAAATAAATAAAGATATTATGGCTAAAAAACCTTGCTTTTTTCCTGATAAGAAGAATGAGCTTATGGGAAATGAGTCTGCTATAGAAAACGCTTTAAAAGGAGGGTGTTATTATCTTGCCTATCTTATATCCCAAAACAGCAATTCAGCACCAGCTATTGTAGCTAAATTTTATCATTATCTTTTTATAGACAATTTTGCCAAAGCAAGCCAAGAGCTATCAAGGTTAAAACCATATTCTAATTATCAACACTTGAAGGATTTTTATGTAAACTATGTTTATAGATATTTGTTTTTTAAAGATAAACCAAGAGCTCTTATAAACTATGTCAGCTATGTACCAGATGGTTTTTATAAATATTTTTATGAAGGGATATCTTATTTTGAGCTTGGAGATTATCAAAACGCTTCCAGGGCTTTTAAAAAAGCCTCCTATTACGATAAAACAGGAGCATCTTATTATTGGCTTTATAAAAGCACTAAAAACAAAAGATATTTAGAAAAAGCTTCAAGATATGATAGTTTTTACGGGACTTTGGCAAAGCTAAAACTTCATAAACCTATATACGCAAAATTTTTAAGATGTCCTTCTTATAAGCCAGATAAGAGGGTGTTAGAATTTAAACGTATTATGGATTATGGGTTTAACGGCTACCTTTACAGCTATTACAAAGATAAACATTTTAACGAAAAACAGATGTGTGAAATTTTTCATATAAACCCGAAGTTTTACATGATAAGAAAAGGCTATTGGGACGCTTATCCTATAGTGTTTTTGAAATATATACCAAAAGATACCATGAGCCCAAGCTTGGTGCTTTCTATTATAAGGATGGAAAGCTTTTACAACCCCATAGCGAGAACTTATTGGGCTTTTCCAGATAAAAAACCCACCACCGTTGGGCTTATGCAAGTAAAAGATACTACCGGTATGTTTGTGGCAAAAAGGTTTAATCTTCCTTTTGTAGATGATATGAAAAGCCCAAAATACTCTATACTTTATGGAAGCTATTACCTTTATTTTGTTTACAACCTTTGGCACAAAAACCTTGTAAAAGCTATAGCATCTTACAACGCAGGACCTGGAAACGTATCAAGATACAAAGATTTTGATGATTGGCTTTTGTTTGTAGAGCACATACCAAACACCATAAATAGACACTATGTAAAAAACGTGTTAAACTTTTACTGGCATTATAAATATGCTTTTAATAAATAAATCATCTTTTCATAAACTTATTTAGCTGTTGTTGTACAATTCTTCCAAAGGCCACCGGCAAACTGTTTATAGAGTTTACTATAAGCGTATTCTTACCGAAAACCTCCTTTATGGATTCTCCAGCTTTTCCTACGCTTATAGCCACTATAGGTATTTCTAGTTTTATTAAATTTACGTAGGAGCTTAGCTCTTCTTTTTTCATGCCTTTTGTGGGTTCTCCATCTGAAAACAGCACAAATACACCCCTTTTGTGGGTTTTTCTTTGAAAGTCATCTATATGCCTTCTTTCCTCTTCAATGGCAAGGCCTAAGTTTGTGCTTTTTTGAGGTAATATGTTTAATATGTTAGCTATAACTTGCTTATAAGGGGTTTTGTAATCTTTTAATATAAAATATTCTTCGTTGAAAAGGCTTATAGAAAAATCAAGTTTTAAATCGCTTAAAACCTCGCTTATAAGTATTAGGCTTTTAATGGCATTTATAAGCTTATCTTCTTTTCTCATGCTTGAAGATATGTCTAGTAAAAACGAAAAAAACACCGGTATTTCGTTTCCGGCTATCCTTCTTTGGAAAATACGACCACTTTTTGATGCTATCTCTGTGGCAAGGGCTGTTTTGTTTATATGCTTTCCGGTGTAGTATTTTCCTTCAAATAAACTATCCTCTGTGGGAAATAGTTTTGATATATTTCTTTTTAAAATCTCAGATACCACTATTATAGAGTTTCTTATTTCGTTGTAAGCTTTGCTTTGATCTTTTCCAAGAGAAGAAGATCCATTACCGTCGTTGTTTTTAGAATCGGATCTCCCGGATTTTGAAGAACTCCCTGAGGCCATGCTCTCTTCCCAGGGTTTTATGATAAAACTTAAAAATCCCCTGTGCTCTATCTCCGCTTCAAGGACTTTGGGTAGAAACTCTCTAAAGAATATAGCGTCTTGCTCTATCATCTCCATCCTTACTATTTGTCTTGCGTAGGCCACCATCCAATCTGGTATTTGTTTTAGTATAGCTTTTGATTTATCTACGATGACTTTGTCTATGAGGTTTGCTTTTTTTAGACTTTCAAAAAAGCTTATTTGCTCTGTGTTTAATTTCCCTACTATATCTGTGGTGATTCTACCAGAGTGTTTATCAAGCTCTTTTAATATGAGTTCTATAAGTCTTATATCTTGGGATAGCTCCACCAGTTGCCTATATCTTGGCCATACGGATTCCATCAGGATGTTGTAGGCTTCTGGTATATCTTTTAAAGCCTCGTCAAAGCTATTTCTTGTATCGTTTGCATGTTTTTTTATGTCGTTTGGTATATCAAATTGCTCTTGGTAAAAGCTTTTATAAATATAAGCAAGGTATAGATGGTGTGGATACTTTGGTTTTATACGGTTTAATCTTTCGTTGAATCTTTTTCTGTCAAAAGCCCCAAAACCAACCTCTTTATCAAGCCTTATGTTTTCAAAAACAGCGTAAAGACATACAAACGATGTGGGATCATACCCTGCTCTAAAAACTTCCCTTTGGCCGTTTCTAAAGTTAAATAGGTTTGTGCTAATTATATATCTTATCTCATGTCCAATATCAGACAGTGCTTGCTCTTGAGAAACCCTTAAAAACTCTGAAGCGTTGTAAACAACACCCGCTGGTATTCTTATGATTTGAGGTATATCTTCTATCTCCCCCTTTGCCCACATATCCACCATGGATACATATTTTGGATCGTATCCACAGCCCCAACCTTCTTGAGAATGTTTTACCTCTATGTCGTACTCTCTTTCTAATATAGAATCTAATTGGTCAAACTTGTTCATTTTTTACAAGGTTTTGTTTGCTGTAGCAATGTAAATATGGTTTCCCCAAGCGTTGATATGGAGTTTTTATCTTTTATATCTTTAGAATGCATATACTTATCTATCACTTCCTCTAAAGCTTTTAAAAGCTTAAAACGCTGGCAGTTATCCTTTAAGTTTGGCATGTTTAAAAGAAGGTGCTCTCTAAAACCATCTATGTTTTGGCACAGGACATATTCCAAATTTCCGTTTGATTTTGCACTCATTATTATTATGTTTATGTTTTTGGCAAAGTTCATCTTTAGATCTAAAAGTGATTTATCAAAAGGACTAGACTTTAGTTCGTCAAAAAATGATTCCAAACAAGAGACCAACATAGAACAAGAGTCCTTCATAGACACACTCCAATTTAAGATAGTTTATATAAGATAATCTATTTCTACGGAAAAATCAAGTTTTAATGTTTTAAGTTTTTATACTTTTAGCAAATTCCACTATTGCTTTTATAGTGTTTTCAGATAGCGATGCAAGCTCGTAGCTTTGCTTTAAATTTTACTACGTTATATCATTCCGCTCAGTATCTTAGGTATATTTTTTATAAGCTCTTTCCAACCCCATCTGTATAAATCTTTGTAGGTTTTTTCTCCTTTTAAAAGCTCAAAAAACATATATAGGGCTTTGTCTTGAGATAGTTTAAAAGATAACTCTTGTATGTTGTAGACTATGGAAGCGATTTTACCAGCGTAAACGAGATCTTCTAATATTGTATTTTTTACAAACCTTTCATACAAAGAATGGGCATCTTTTCTGGCAAGTTTTATGGCTCTTGCGCAAAGGCCCCCACTTAAGTATGCATACCTTATGCCCTCTCCCAGCAATGGATCTACTATAGCCCCAGCGTCTCCTGTTAAAAATACCCTATCTCTTCCAAGTCTTAACTCTTGGGCTTTTGAGATAAAAGGTATAAACCAAGATTTTATGCGGTGTTTTGATATATCAATAGGAAATAGCTTATGGTTTTTTGTATAAGCTTTAAAAATGTTTAAAAGATCTTCTTTTTCAGCGGTGGCTATACCTATATTTACAAACTCCCCTTGGGGGAAATACCATCCGTAGCCTTTTTTTACAACGCCTATGTCTATCAAAACCTCATCTTCTTTAAAATTTTTTAAATCATCTTTTGGGACTTTTACCTCCATAGCTATAAAAAACTTTCTTGATGCACTTTTACAGGCTATAGATTTTCTTGTAACAGAGTGATAACCATCTGCTCCTATCACATAATCGGCTTCAAATACTCCTTTGTCGGTGATGACTTTTCTTACGGTGGGGGTTAGTTCTATATCTTTTACAGTGATCTCTTCTAAAAGATGGGCTCCTTTTTCTTGGGCTTTTGATATTAAAAAATGATCAAACTCTTTTCTATCTACTATAACAGCGCATTCATCGGAAACTTTTTCTACAAACTCTTGGCCTTTGAAGCCCAGTATCCCTCCTTTTATGCTGTTTTTTATATTAAAAGCTGGAAACAAATCTACGGACCTTTTTGATATGCAACCAGCACATAGCTTTGGTCTTGGGTATTTGGCTTTTTCAATTACTAGGACTTTTGCGCCAGCATCCGCAAGCTCGTAAGATGCACCAGCTCCAGCAGGACCACCGCCTATAACTATAACGTCGTATCGCTCCATCAATCTTCCTTAGATATTACAAAATCGATTTTTGGCATGGATTTGGTTTTATTTTTTTGGTCAAAAGATGTCTTATGTAATCCTTTGCGCTTTGAAGTCTTTTTAGTACCGCCTCTTCTTTGTCTTTTTCTAAAACGCTTATAGATATCAACACATTTTTACCATCTTCGCTTAAGAGTACACCGTTTACCGTTACAAAACCTGGGATGTTTTCTATGTCTTTTAATAGTATGTTTGCTACTTCTTTTTCGATGGTTCTTTTTAGCATATCTTTTTGTTTGTTCATTTGGAATCCTCTTCTATTTTGATGTTGTAAGCTTTTATCTTACGGTATAAATTTGTAAAATCCATACCTATGGCTTGAGCTGTTTGTTTTATATTGTAGTTGTACTGGGCAAGCTTTTTTAGTATAAACTGCTTTTCAAACTCTTGTTTTGCGCTTTTAAAATCCTGAGACTCTTTGTTTTTGATTTTTATCTCAAGAGAATCAGCGTCTATCGTATCTTTTTCTACTATTATGCTTAGTCTTTCCATTAGATTTTTTAGCTCTCTTACGTTTCCGGGCCAGTGGTATTCTAAAAGTACTTCTTTTGCCTCTTCTGTTAATTTTTTTGGTTTTGTTTTGTTCTCTTGGCAAAACTTGTCTAAGAAATATTCTGCTAAGATTATTACGTCCTGTCCTCTTTCTCTTAAAGGTGGTACTTCTAGTGTTATAACTGCAAGCCTATAATAAAGGTCTTCTCTAAAAAGCCCTTGTTCTATAAGTGTTTTTAGATCTTTGTTGGAAGCGCATATAAACCTTACATCCACATCTATTTTTTGAAGCCCCCCAAGCCGGTGAAAGCTTTTTGTCTCTATAGCCCTTAAGAGTTTTGCCTGGGCTTTTAAACTCATATCCCCTATTTCATCTAAAAATATCGTTCCTTCGTTTGCTATTTCAAGTTTTCCAGCTTTTCTTGACACCGCCCCAGTAAAAGCTCCCTTTTCGTATCCAAAAAGCTCAGATTCTATAAGCTCATCTGGTATTGCAGCACAGTTTATATCCACAAAGGGTTTGTCTTTTCTATAAGATAGTTTGTGGATGTTTTTTGCCACAAGCTCTTTACCGGTGCCATTTTCTCCAAATATTACGATGTTTGCATTTGATTTTGCTACCTTTTTTATCTCTTCTTTTAGTTTTTTTATAGCTGATGATTCTCCTATGATGTCATCACTTTGTTCTATGTTGGTGAGTTTGTTTTTTATGTGTTCTTTGTGGGCTTTTTCTATAACGTTTAAAAGCTTTTCAATAGATAGAGGTTTTTCTAAAAAATCAAAAGCCCCCTTTTTTATAGACTGAACTGCAAGCTCTATACCGCCATGACCTGTTATCATCACTATGGAAGAGTTTGGAGATAACTCTTTTATGGTATCTATAAAATCTATACCAGAGCCATCTTCAAGCCATATGTCAAGAAGTATCACCGGAAAGTACTCTTTTGTAAGGATCTTTTTTGCCTCTTCCAAGGACTTTGCGGTTTTTGAGCTTATATTTTCATCGCTTAGTATATTTGATATAGACTCTCTTATGGAAGCCTCGTCGTCTATTATAAGCACCTTCATTGCTCTATCTCTATAGATTCTATACTAAAATAAGGCTTTAACGTTTCTAAAAACTCCATCAAATCATTAATTTGATACCCTGTAGTTAGTATTTCAAGGGTTTTTTTGTCATAGGGTCTTGTCCTTGTAAGACCAAGCCTATTTGGTGCCCCTGTTATGATGGCATCTAATATAAGAAGCTCCCCTTCTTTTGAAAGATGTATCACCACTTTCATATCACTTTTTATCATGGTTTATTTTCTTTTCATAGTGAAGTATCTTTGCCGGTTTAAAGACTTCTAAAATTTTCTCTACTTCTTCTGGATACTCTTGATCCTTAGAGTTTTCAGCTTTTATATCCTCAGTTTTTTGGCTTTTAGAATCTATAGGTTCATTTGGTGTTTTTTTTTCAGCGGATTTTGTGGGCAAATCTAAACCTTCTTTTAAAAGCTCTGAAATGGGCACAAAATCTTTTATCAAAGAAGCTTTTAGCACTGTTATCTCAAGAGCAAGGATTGGATCTTTTTGATACATGGCGCTAAAACCTTGATTTATGATATCTTCAAGGTATAAAAATACTTCTAAGGGTTTTTCTAACATTTTTTTGTAAAACTCTTCTTCGGCTTCTCCGGTGGCAAAAGCTTTTAGTATGTTTTTTATCTCTTTGTAAACTCCTTCCCAGAAAAGCCTTACGTTGTAGCCTTTTTCGTTTATGGTATTTAACATATTTATAGCTTCTTTTGTGTCTGATTCTATTAAAAGCTCCAAAAACTTTCTTATAGATGCTTTATCCACCGGTCCAAACATAGATTTTACTATGTCTATGGTTACTTTGTTGTTGCCGTATGTGCTAGCTTGATCTAAAAGACTAGCGGCATCTCTCATAGAATCATCTGCTAAATCTGATAAAACATCCAAAGCCTCTTCGTCTATTTCGATGTTTTCTTGGGTGGCTATTCGTCTTAGGTATGTTTTTATGTTTTCTTTTGAAGCTCTTGAAAACACAAGCTTTTGACATCTTGATTGAATGGTGGGAAGTATCTTGTCAAACTCTGTGGTACAAAGGATAAATATCAAAGAAGGTGGTGGTTCTTCTATGGTTTTTAAAAGTGCATTAAAAGCTTCTTTTGTAAGCATATGAGCTTCATCTATGATATAAACTTTATATTTGCCTTGCATCGGTAGATAGCTTGCCCCTTCTTTTACGGCTCTTATTTCATCTATACCTCTGTTGGAAGCGGCATCCATCTCTATAAGGTCTACAAATGTACCTTTTTCTATAGCTTGGCAGTTTGGACAAGCGTTGCAAGGTTCTCCCTCTTGGGGATTTAGGCAGTTTAAGACTTTTGCAAATATCCTTGCGGTGGTGGTTTTACCTGTCCCTTTGTGTCCTGCAAATATATAAGCGTGATGTATTTTTTGGTATAAAAATGCGTTTTTTAATATGGTAGCTGGTATCTCTTGACCTATTAGCTCTTTAAACGTTTTTGGTCTGTACTTTCTAGCAAAAGGTATATAACTCATCCTATATATTTTAAATTATTTTGCTTGAAAAAATATAAAAATATTGATACACTATTGGTATGAAGGTAGGTTTTATAGGCTTTGGAAATCTTGGTTCAGCTATTGTAAGAAGAATGGCTTCTTTAGGTGTGGAGGTGATAGTTTACAACAGGACAAAATCAAAGGTAAAAGACTTTAAAGCGGTAGATCATCCATATGATCTTTTAGAAGAGGTGGATATTGTTTTTATAAACGTTTTTGACTCTTTTGCTTCAAGAGAGGTTGTCTTTGGAGAAAACGGTCTTGTAAAGGGAAATTTAAAAGATAAAACTATCGTAGATACCACCACAAACCACTACGCTTATGTAAAAGAAGCTTACGAGACGTTAAAAGGGCTTGGGGCTAAGTATCTTGATGCACCTGTGCTTGGTTCTGTGATACCTGCTACGAAGGGCGAGCTTATTATGCTCGTGGGGGGCGATGAGGATGTATTTAAAAGCGTTGAAGAGGTTTTAAAGCTTTTTACAAAAGAAAGAATGTATCTTGGACCAGTGCCAAACGGCACTTACGGAAAACTAATAAACAACATAGTACTTGGAGCTTTTATGGACGCTATAGCCCAAGCCATTGGCATTGGAGAAAGCGTTGGCCTTCCCAAAGATACTATTTTGAAGTTTTTAGAGATTGGAGCTGGAAACTCTTACATATTAAACGTTAAAAAACAAAAGCTTTTACAAGAGGATTTTTCTCCTCAGTTTTCTGTAAAGGCCATATATAAAGACCTTCATTATGTGCAAGACCTTCTTAAAGATTTTGGGCTTTTCTCTTTTAGCTTAGGAGCTGTTAAAGAGACTTATGGGCTTGCTATAAAATCAAACATGGAAGACCTTGATTTTTCAGCTATATATAATCTCTATAAGAAGAATTTATGATAAGTGCTTTAGGTAGGCATGTTGTTGTTAAAAGTCAAATACAGAGTTTAGATGATTCGGCGGATTTATATAGCTTAGTTTTTAATACGCTTCTTGGCCTTAGAAATATAAATATTGAAGATTTGGATGTAAAGTTGAAAAATATACCAAGTTTTGAGCTTTTACCAAACATAAACCAAGCCGTAGATAGACTTGTAAAAGCCATAAAATCTAAAGAAAGGATACTACTTTACGGGGATTACGATGTGGACGGGGTTACTTCTACTACCATCATGTACGATTTTTTAAAGCAAATAGGCGCCAACGTAGTACCGGTGCTTCCAAACAGAAACTCCGGCTATGGGCTTTCAAAAGAGCTTATAGATTTATTCTCAAAGTACTCTAACTTGGTGCTTACATTAGACAACGGTACCACAGCCGTTCATGAGATAAAATATGCAAAAGAAAAATACAATATGGATTTTATCATTTTAGACCATCATATGATAAATCACGGCGAAGACATGCCTGAGGCTATATTGGTAAATCCAAACTTAGAAGAAGACAACAAACTAAAAGGCCTATGCACAGCTGGGCTTTCCTTTTATATGGTGGGGGCTTTAAGAAGGGCTTTGGGTGTAGATTTTGATATAAAAAAATATCTTGATTTGGTGGCAGTAGGTACTGTGGCGGATGTGATGCCGATAAATTCATTAAACAGAGTCCTAATATCTAAAGGTCTTGAGCTTATAAACAAAATAAAAGATATGTCTTGGGATATGGCTACAGATTTTGGAAAAGCTGGTATGAAAGCCCTTATAAACTACATATCAAAAACCCAAAACGGAAATCAAAAGATAATCACCGCCAAAGATATAGGATTTTCAATAGCCCCAAGGATAAACGCCGCAGGTCGCATAAGAAAACCTCAAATAGCTTTGAAGCTTTTGGCGGAAAAAAACTATGAGAAAGCTAGAATATTAGCTGAAGACTTAAACAAGATAAACCAAGATAGAAGAAGAATATCAAACGAGATGTTTAAAGAGGCTTATAGTCTTGCTTCTCAATCCAACGATGATTTTGTGATACTTGGAAAACAAACATGGCATCATGGGGTTCTTGGAATTGTGGCTGGAAGACTTTCTAACAAGCTTAAAAAACCAACAGGTATATTTCACATCAACAACACTCATGCGGTGGGCTCTATAAGATCTGTGGAAGGTCTTGATGTTCATAAGCTTTTATCAAATTTAAGCTATATGTTTGATAAATGGGGAGGTCATGCTGGAGCAGCTGGGGTTACCATTAAAAAAGAATATTTTGATGCTTTTAGACAAAAGATAAACGATTTATTAAAAAGAGAGTCCTTTGAAGTGGATAGGGTTTTAGAGGTGGACATGGAACTTCCCCTAAGAAGCGTTGATAAACGTATTGAAGAAATAATAGAGAAGCTATCTCCATATGGTGAACTAAACCCAGAACCGATTTTTATATCTCAAGATATCACTATTTCTTCTATATCAAGCAAAGGCGTAGGGGTAAGGGTGAAGACTTTAGACAAAGACAAAGAGATAGAACTAAGCTGTTTTGAAGAGGAGCTTTTTGTAAAGCTAAGACCTGGTCAACGTTTAAAAGCCATATACAACATAGATTCTTACGGAATAAACATGATAGATGTGGTATTTTGTTGATATCTGATGGCTTCTGGTAATACCCACGATTTTTTAAACTTAGCAACGCTTCCTATCTTCCTTTACGGTGTGCCTCATGAGTATTTTTTATATTTTGGAAGTGCTTATGTGATTTCTACTATTTTGCTATCTCCAGATATAGACCTTCATCATTCAAAACCCTCAAAAAGATGGAAGATATTAAAGTGGTTTTGGCATCCATACCGTATTGTTTTTAAACATAGGGGTTTGTCGCACTTTCCTATAGTGGGTACTCTCTCTAGACTCTTATATGTTTTTGTCTTGGTGGTGTTTTTATACTTTGTTATAGTGGGTATTATGAGCTTTTCGCATTATTCTCATACTTTTATTAAAAGCTCAGATACTTTTTTTCAACATATAAAATATAGGATAAAAGAAGAAGATATATTTTGGTTTGTGATGGGTGCAGTGGTATCTGATATAGTGCATATCTTTTGGGATTTTGTGTTTTCTTTTTTAAAAAAGCTAAAAAAGTTTATAAAATGATTTAAAGGTTTTTAAGTTTAAAAAATTTTGATTTCAAAAGATTTTCAGCGTATTCTTTTTCCTCATTTGAATCGTAGGTAATACCAGAACCAGCGTAGTACGTAAAATATTTCGCATTTCCTACTATAGTCCTTATCAAAACACTTGAAACCATATTTTTACCTTTTAAAAGCAAAGCCACACCGCAATAATACCCTCTATCAAAAGGCTCTAGTGTTTTTATAAGATATGTGGCCATTTTCTTTGGAGCACCGCTTATGGAAGCCACTGGCAAGCATTGATTTATTATATTTATAGGCTTTTCCTTGGTTTTGCCAAATACTTCAGAATACATATGATAAAGGGTTTTGTGTTTTGATATGGCAAAAAGTTTTTTACAGCTGACATTGTTTGATATTTTGTTAAAATCGTTTCTCATAACATCTGTTATCATAAGATTTTCAGATATGTCTTTTTGACTTTTGATAAGTTCACATTTTCGTTTTGAAGTGCCCTTTATAGGTTTTGAAATTATGATATCTTTTTCTTTTTTTATAAAAAGCTCCATAGACCCACTTATTATATAAAAATCTTTATCTTTAAAGAAAAATCCAAAATCCACCGGCTGGTATCTGAAAAAATGCCAAAACAATGCTTCTTCTTTGGATAAAAGCTCAAAGTCAAACTTCATAGCTAAGTTTATTTGGTATATATCACCATTTTCTATATGTTTTTTGGCTTTTAGTAGCATATTTATATAATCTTGTTTTGGTGTCATATCAAGAAGTTTAAAACGAGATGTTGTGTAAATGGGTCTAAGCCTTACAAAAGAAGATATCTTTATATCTATTATTTTATCTTTTGAAAAGGGTATTATTAGAAAGTGTATATATTTGTCTTCTTCAAACTGATCTAAACTATCCAAATATATTATATCTTTTATATTTGCTTTGTAGAGTAATTTATTGTGCTTATTTAAAAAGCCAGAGGCTATTATGAGTTTTCTTTTTCTACCCATGAATTTAAATAATGCTCCAAATCTTGGTCTATTTTGTAGTTTATATGATCTATGTTTTTTATAGATTTTACACCGATTACAGAGTTTAATATAAAAGCTCTTTCAAACTCTTTTAGGTCTTTTGCTTTTATTGGTAAAAACTCTATATTTATATGGTCTTTTAGCGTTTGAAGGGTTATACCAAACAAAATACCGCTTTGAATATAAGGACTGTAGTATTTGCCATCTTTTTCAAATAGTATGTTTGAGCTTGAGCACTCTTGGATATCATCGTTTTCATTTAAAAATATCCCGTCAAAAAATCCCATCTCTTGGGCTTTTCTTTTTGCTAGTGTGTTTAGAAGGTAATTTGTGGTTTTGTGGTATATGGTTATATCTTTACTATGTCTTTTATAGGGTGAGATTGTTAGGCTTACTACAGATGGAATAGGTCCTTTTTCACGGTTTTTGATATAGACTTTGTAAGTTTTTGGCTTTTCATAGAAAATCTTAGTTTCATCATAAGCTACTAAAAGCTTTAAAACTGTGTTTTTGGTATATTGGTTTAATGTAGTTTTTATATTGTCTAGATCAAGTTCTATGTCAAATAGTTCTTTTGATGAGTTGTTTAATCGTTTTAGATGCCTTTCTAAGGACGGAGTATCGCCGTTGTATATGAAAGTTTCAAAAAGCCCCTGAGAGTATTGGATGTTGTTGTCCATAGTAAATTTAACCCCCGAGGGCGACCTACTTTCCCGTGCCGTTTGCCCAGCACAGTATCATCGGCGCAGAAGGGCTTAACTGCCGGGTTCGGAATGGATACCGGGTGTTTCCCCTTCGCTATTGCCCGCGGAGAATCTTGATTTTTAATTTTATAAGCTCAATAGGTTTGAGAAAGAAGAAGTTAGTGGGTATGCAAGTCGAACGAGCTATTAGTACCCTTTAGCTCCACCAATTGCTTGGCTTCCACTACAGGGCCTATCAACGTGGTCATCTTCCACGGCTCTTCAGGGAGTTCTTATCTTGAGGTGGACTTCGCGCTTAGATGCTTTCAGCGCTTATTCCGTAGAAGGATAGCTACTGGGCGCTACCACTGGAGTGATAACCCATACACCAGAGCCTTCCCTGTCCCGGTCCTCTCGTACTAAGGACAGACCCTCTCAAAACTCCTGCGCCCACGGCGGATAGGGACCGAACTGTCTCGCGACGTTCTGAACCCAGCTCGCGTCCCCCTTTAATGGGCGAACAGCCCAACCCTTGGAACCTGCTTCAGCTCCAGGATGGGGGGAGCCGACATCGAGGTACCAAACTTCGCCGTCGATAGGGGCTCTCGGGCGAAATTAGCCTGTTATCCCCGGAGTAGCTTTTATCCGCTGATCACATGCCCTTCCACTCGGAATGCATGTGGGTCACTAAGCCCCGCTTTCGCGTCTGCTCGACATGTCTGTCTCACAGTCAGGCACCCTTATGCCTTTGTACTCGATGGCGAATTTCCGACTCGCCTGAGGGTACCTTTGGACGCCTCCGTTACTCTTTAGGAGGCAGCCGCCCCAGCTAAACTGCCCGCCTGACACTGTCCCTTGCAAGGCTTACTTGCTAAGGTTAGAACTCTAACCTATCCAGGGTGGTATCTCACCGGTGGCTCCACCCCTCCCGAAAGAGGGGCTTCCTAGCCTCCCACCTATCCTGCGCAGGATAGGTCAAAGTCCAATGTCAGGTTACAGTGAAGCTTCACGGGGTCTTTCCGTCCTGCCGTGGGTAGCCGGTGTCTTGACCGGCATCACAATTTCATCGGGTCTCTCCTCGAGACAGCGTGGCACTCGTTGGACCATTCATGCAGGTCGGAACTTACCCGACAAGGAATTTCGCTACCTTAGGACCGTCATAGTTACGGCCGGCGTTTACCCGGGCTTCGATTTGGGGCTTGCACCCCGCCTCTTAACCTACGAGCACTGGCCAGGTTTCAGACCACATACGTCCTCTTTCGAGTTTGCGTAGTCCTGTGTTTTTGGTAAACAGTCGGCACCACCTGGTCTCTGCGACCCACGGAGGCCTTCGCCGAAAAACTACAACCTCCATGGGCACCCCTTCTTCCGAAGGTACGGGGTCAATTTGCCGAGTTCCTTGAGGAGAGTTCCCCCGACGCCTTAGGCTACTAACCCAGCCCACCTGTGTCGGTTTCCAGTACGGTCAGCTAAGCTTCAAAGGTTACGCCATTGTTTCTCGGTAGTGTAGCGTCAAGGCAATTACTTCATCAGCTCTCGGAGTATGAAGAGACGGATTTGCCTATCCCTTCCTCCTACTACCTTGAACCTGCATTCCATAGCAGGCTGCCTTTAGCTTCCTACGTCATGACTTAACCTCCACTTAGCTGGCACGGGAATGTTGACCCGTTTTCCATCGGCTACGCCTCATCGGCCTCACCTTAGGTACCGGCTAACTGGCGTATGATTTACATTGACGCCAAAACCTTGGGCTTCCGGCGGATAGATTTCTCATCTATCTTCGCTACTACTCATGCCAGGATCCTCACTTCCCTGTCGTCCATCATGCCTTACGGCTTTGACTTCAGCCAACAGGGAACGCTCTCCTACCACAGCTTAACGCTGTCCGTAGCTTCGGTACTGAGCTTAGCCCCGCTAAATTTTCGGCGCGAAACCCCAATAGGCCAGTGAGCTGTTACGCACTCTTTAAAGGATGGCTGCCTCTAAGCCAACCTCCTGGCTGTTTTAGGGGTTTCACATCCTTCCCCACTTAGCTCAGTTTAGGGACCTTAGCTGACGGTCTGGGTTCTTTCCCTCTCGTACCTGGAGCTTATCCCCCGGGTACTGACTGCCATGGACCGCTTTCTCCCCATTCGGAGTTTGGTAGGGTTCGGTACCCCTTTCGAGGCCCTAGCCCTTCCAGTGGCTCTACCTGAGAGAAGCTACCATGACGCTAGGCGTCGACCTATTTCGGAGAGAACGAGCTATCCCGGAACGCGATTGGCTTTTCACCGCTACCCACACCTCATCCAACGGTTTTGCAGCACCGACTGGTTCAGGCCTCCAGACAGTATTACCTGTCCTTCACCTTGGGCATGGGTAGATCGTTCCGCTTCGCGTCTGCCCCAAGCTACTTAACGCCCTATTCGGACTCGGTTTCCCTTCGGCTTCGTCTTGCGACTTAACCTTGCAGCTTAGGACAACTCCCTGGCTCATTTTGCAAAAGGCACGCAGTCGAGGCAAAAGCCTCTTCCACTGGGTTGTAGATCCTTGGTTTCAGGCTCTATTTCACTCCCCTTCCGGGGTTCTTTTCGCCTTTCCCTCGCGGTACTATGCGCTATCGGTCAGCTAGTAGTACTTAGCCTTGGAGAGTGGTCTCCCCAGATTCCTACCACCTTCCGCGGGGGCGGTAGTACTCGAGGACGCATCCGGAAGACTTTATGCTTTCGCATACAGGGCTTTCACCTTCTATGGCGCACTGTTCCAAGTGCTTCTGCTAGCATAAAGTTTTGTAACTTCCGCAAGACCTGGCAGAGTCTTGAAGATGCGCCTCACGACCCCTACAAAGCTAAGGCTGCCACCATGGCACTTTGTAGGTTTAGGCTAATCCCCGTTCGCTCGCCGCTACTTAGGGAGTCTCATTCGATTTCCTTTCCTGGGACTACTAGAAGGTTTTACTTCGTCCCGTGTGTGCCCCTTTCGGGTGCTATGGTATTACCCATAGCGGGTTGCCCCATTCGGAGATCCGGGCCTCAAAGGCTGTTTGCGCCTCCACCCGGCTTATCGCAGCTTACCACGTCCTTCATCCACTCTAGCTGCCAAGGCATCCACCAAGGACCCTTACTAACTTGCATACCCACTTTAATTACTTCTTCTCTCAAACCTATTCAGCTTATGAAGTATGAGCTTCTCCACGTTTTACACATGGAGATGGTGGGATTTGAACCCACGACATCCTGCTTGCAAAGCAGGCGCTCTCCCGCTGAGCTACATCCCCTTAATACGCATCCCTGATAATGGGCCTCACTGGATTTGAACCAGTGACCTTACCCTTATCAGGGGTACGCTCTAACCAAACTGAGCTAGAGGCCCTAAGGGTTAATAGCTCAATGAGAGGATAGCGTAGCAAGTGTTATCCGTTAAAAAAGGAGGTGATCCAGCCGCAGGTTCCCCTACGGCTACCTTGTTACGACTTCGCCCCAGTTACCGATGTTTTCATCGGCCTCTGCCTCCCTTGCGGGTTAGCTTGAGGACTTCCGAAAACACCAGCTTCCGTGGCGTGACGGGCGGTGTGTGCAAGGCCCGGGAACGTATTCACGGCGACATAGCTGATACGCCATTACTACCGATTCCGGCTTCATGAAGGTGAGTTTCAACCTTCAATTCGCACCACGACAAGGTTTGTGAGATTAGCTTGAGCTTGCACTCTCGCTACTCATTGTCCTTGCCACTGTAGCGCCTGTGTAGCCCAGGGCATAAAGGGCATACTGACCTGACGTCGTCCCCTCCTTCCTCCGGCTTGTCGCCGGCAGTCTCCTTATAGAGCACCTCATACGAGGAAGCAAATAAGGACAAGGGTTGCGCTCGTTGCGGGACTTAACCCAACATCTCACAACACGAGCTGACGACGGCCATGCACCACCTGTGGTAGGATTTCTCCCAAAAGGGAAACACGGCTATCTTTCGACAGCCTTTCCTACCATTTCAAACCCTGGTAAGGTTTTTCGGTTAGCATCGAATTAAACCAGACGCTCCACCGGTTGTGCGGGCCCCCGCCAATTCCTTTGAGTTTCAGGCTTGCGCCCGTACTCCCCAGGCGGGATGTTTAACGCGTTAGCTGGGGTGCAGCGAAGTTATCACTACACCTAACATCCATCGTTTACGGCTGGGACTACCCGGGTATCTAATCCGGTTTGCTCCCCCAGCTTTCGTCCATGACCGTCAGTACCGTCCCAGTAGGCCGCCTTCGCCACTGGTGTTCCTCCCGATATCTACGCATTTCACCGCTACACCGGGAATTCCGCCTACCTGAACAGGACTCAAGTAACGCAGTTCGGAATGCCTTGCCGAAGTTGAGCTTCGGGCTTTGACAATCCGCTTACGAAACCAGCTACGGACGCTTTACGCCCAGTAACATCGCGCAACGCTCGGGACCTACGTATTACCGCGGCTGCTGGCACGTAGTTAGCCGTCCCTTCCTCTGATGGTACCGTCAAGACTAGGAGGTATTAGCCCCTAGTCCCATCTTCCCATCTGACAGAGGTTTACACCCCGAAGGGCTTCTTCCCTCACGCGGCATTGCGGGGTCAGGCTTGCGCCCATTGCCCACGATTCCCCACTGCTGCCCCCCGTAGGGGTGCGGGCCGTGTCTCAGTCCCACTGTGGCTGATCATCCTCTAAGACCAGCTACCCGTCATTGGCTTGGTAGGCCATTACCCCACCAACTACCTGATAGGACGCGAACCCCTCTTTGAGCCGAAGCCTTTGACAGCCTCGCTTTCACCTTTTGCCTTAGTGACAAAAGGCAATATAGGGTATTAGCTATCCTTTCGGACAGTTATCCCCTTCTCAAAGGCAGGTTATTCACGCGTTACTCACCCGTTTGCCACTGAGAGTGAGTTGCCCCACTCTCCGTACGACTTGCATGTGTTAGGCATGCCGCCAGCGTTCGCGCTGAGCCAGGATCAAACTCTTCAAAGAATTTTATCCATGGCTTTTAATGTTAATAATGTTGCTACGCTATCCTCTTATTCAGCTATTGAAGTACGACCGTTGATAGCCAACTTTTTGAAGCTATCAACCAATTGAGAATATTAAGTATACAGAAATTTTTTCTTTTTGTCAAGAGGGTGTTATATGATGTGGGTTAGGTTTGGGTTATCTTAAAAGCATAGCATACTAAGGAAAAATATAATATATTTAAAATTATGAGTGAATTTGCAAGCATTGAAGAAGCTATAGAGGATATAAGAAACGGTAAGATGCTTATAGTGGTGGATGATCCCTCCAGAGAAAATGAGGGAGACCTTGTTATGGCTGCTGA
This sequence comes from Hydrogenobaculum sp. 3684, assembly GCF_000213785.1. Lineage (NCBI taxonomy): Bacteria > Pseudomonadati > Aquificota > Aquificia > Aquificales > Aquificaceae > Hydrogenobaculum > Hydrogenobaculum sp. 3684. The sequence goes on from NC_015557.1 coordinate 1,245,686, forward strand.
ATTTGTAACGCCAGAGGCTATAAATTTCATGGCTACCCACGGAAGAGGTCTTATATGCCTTACCTTGGAGGGAAAAAGGTGTGATGAACTTGACCTTCCTCCTATGGTAAGCATGAACACAGATCCAAAAGGAACTGCTTTTTGTGTATCTATAGATGCTCACCCTAAACACGGTACTACTACAGGTATATCGGCTTTTGATAGAGCTAAGACTATAAAACTTGCCATCAGTGAAGATGCTAAGCCATCAGATTTTATAAGACCAGGACACGTGTTTCCCATAAGAGCTAAGGAAGGTGGTGTTTTGGAAAGAGCTGGACATACAGAAGCTTCGGTAGACCTTGCAAAGCTTGCTGGCCTTTACCCAGCTGGAGTGATATGTGAGATTATGAATAAAGATGGTACAATGGCTAGATTGCCAGAACTTCAAACGTTTGCAAAGGCTTTTAATCTAAAAATTATTACTATTGAAGACCTTATAAAATATAGGTTAAGGAAAGATAGGACTATAGAAAGAGTTGCAAGCGCTACTTTGCCTACCGCTTACGGGCTTTTTAAAGTGCACGCTTATAGAAATAAACTAAACGGTGAAGAGCAAGTGGCTCTTACAATGGGAGAATGGAAAGAAGATGAACCGGTTTTGGTAAGAGTGCACTCTGAATGTCTTACCGGCGATGTATTTAGGTCTTTAAGATGCGATTGCAGGTCTCAACTTGAAGCTGCCCTTGAAGCTATAGCTAAAGAAGGCAAAGGTGTTTTGGTGTACTTAAAGGGTCATGAGGGAAGAGGTATTGGTATAGCAAACAAAATAAAGGCTTACGCTTTACAAGAACAGGGTTATGATACGGTAGAAGCCAACGAAAAGATAGGATTTCCAGCGGATTTGAGAGAGTATGGAACAGGCGTTCAAATACTTCTTGATTTGGGTGTTAGAAAGATAAGACTCTTAACCAACAATCCGCGTAAGATAGTGGCTCTTAAAGGATACGGCTTAGAAGTGGTGGAGCGGGTACCTATAGCTATAAATCCCAACGAATGCAATAGAGTTTATCTTGATACTAAGAAAAATAAGCTGGGTCATATGTTGTGAAGCATATTTTAAAAGCTGTTGCATTGTTTACTTTTGTAGCAGGTCTTAGTATATTCTATGTAATTTATAAGACTTTTAACAAATATACAATAGACGTTTTGTACAGGTTGAACTTTAGATACGTGCTTTTGGCTCTTCTTTTGAGCTTCTTGTATCAAACTTTTGATGTACTTAGGCTTTTTACCCTTTCAAAAGCCCTAAACGTGAGATACTCTATTTTTTACGGTTATATCATGTCTTTTATAAATACCTTTGCAGCTACAGTCACACCTCTTCACATAGGCGGAGAGCTAGCTAGTGTTTATATGTTAAAAAGAAGAGGTGTACACCTTCACAAAACTATGAGTATAGTCACTATGAAAACGTTTTCTGGTATGTTTTTTTTTATTTTGGCCTTTCCTATAACAGCTTTTTACCTTTATCAGAAGCCAAAGCTTGGTTTAGATGTTCTTAAGATTTTTCTAGTGTCCTTTGGTATCGGGCTTTTAATATATATAGGTGCTAAACTTTTTTTTAAAAGCAACATACTTAGCGACAAAAGAAAGCTAAACATAAAATATACACTAAGAAAATACGTAGCAACGTTGAGGATTTTTTTAAGAATTAAGAAAAGTAGTGTTTTTTTTGGCGTTTTTTTACTCTGTTATGCTCTATATAACATTTTTGAGTATAGCCCCAGTGCTTATAAAAGCTTTTGGAAAGAATGTGGATGTTCTAACTAGCATGCTGAGGCAGTTGGGGCTTTTGTATGGTATATACATGAGCCCTACTCCAGGGGGAGCTGGTGTAGGAGAAATAGGAGGACTCGAAGTGTTTAAAGGTTATCTTAGTTTATATGAACTGGGGCTTTTTGTAATACTTTGGAGGTTTGTAAGCCAGTATTTTTCAGCTTTTATAGGCTGGATATTGTTTCAAATAATACTTATAAAGGACAATGAAAAACAAACTTAGTTTTTATCTTGGTGTTGGGTTTTTATACTCTTTTGTCTGCTATTACTGGATTTTTTATACGCTTTATAAATTTGGTGAGATGAATATATTTTTGGTGGTTTTGCTTTTTTTTGTTTTTTTGGTGGGGGTTGATATACTTCAATTTGGAAGCGTTTACTTGTTTCAAAAGCTTTATAAATTTAACATTTACATGTTTCCAGTGTCGTGGATAAGTGTTGAATACCTAAGGGAGTTTTTGCCTTTTGATGGTTTTCCCTGGTATCCAGTGGGTACTTTGATAGTGCATGTACCTATTTTAAAGTACGCTTTGGCGTTTTTTGGTGTATATGGAGTGGGTCTTTTCTTACTTTATTTTCTTGTTAGTATTAAAAGCAAGAAACAATTTGTTTTTTCTATTGCTCTTACGATATTTTTAGCTATAATTTGTTATAATTACAAATCCTATGTTTATAGCTTTTACAAAGATAAACCCTCTATAAAAGTAGCTACGATACAGCCAAACATAGATGAGAACATAAAGCTAAACTATTATCAGTTTGAGAAAGAGTCGCTTGTTTACTTTCCTTTGATAAAAAAAGCTATATCAGAAAAAGCAGATCTTATAGTGCTTCCAGAATCTGCTTTTCCATTTTTGTACTCAGATTACAAAGATCCTGTAAGAGAGTTATTTATGTATTATACTTATTACAAACCTTTTGTGGTGGGACTTGTGGATATAAAATACAAAGGCAACAAGATACTTCCCACCAACAACGCCTACTCTTTTTATAAGGGTAACATGATAGACTACTATTCTAAAATAAAGCTTCTTCCCTTTGGTGAGTATATGCCTTATCCTTTTAAGTTTGCTAAAAAGCTTTTCGCTGCCATAAACGGTATAGATTTTGTACCTGGTAAAAGCATGAAACCTATAAACGTAATTGTTAATGGACACATCTATAAGGTAGCAACACCCATATGCTTTGAATTGGAATTTTCTTCTTATGTAAGAAAATTATCTTTGCACAGTGATTTTATTATAAATCTTACAAATGACGCTTGGTTTGGCCCTACATTGGAGCCTTATGAGCACAACGATCAAGCTATGGCAAGGGCAATTGAAAACGGAGAATACCTTATAAGGTCCAACAACTCTGGTATATCTGCAATAATATCTCCTCTTGGTTATGAAAAGACGCTTTCTTATGGAAAGAAAGGTGTTCGTGTGGGTTATGTAAAACCCTACAAACTAAAGACACCTTTTGATATGTTTGGCTATAAACCGCTTGTTTTTGTAATACTTGGTGTAAATATATTTTATTTTTACAAGTTTGGGGCTTTTAAAAAGAGACACTAAAAAATTTATGATAAAAATCTATGATTACCAAGTCATAAAAATAAATTTTAAACTAATATTTCTCATAAAATACCTTTAAAAAGTTTATATCTTTTTAAATTAAACGGAGGTAAGTATGGCAGTAAAAGAAATTTTGGAGAAAATCAAAACTCTTGATTTGAAAGATTTAAACATTCAAGAGCCTACCAGCATAGTTAAAGATCTAAAAGTGTCTGGAGATATTATAAATTTAAAGTTGGCTGTACCTGAACCTGTTAAGGAGCAGGTGAAGAGTCGTTTTGAAAACCTTATCAAAGAAACAAATCAAAACCTAAAGCCAAACATAGAATTTGTAGAAGGAGAACCCAAGAAAAACCCCTTTGAACAGCCTGTTTTCAGCAAAAGAAGTATAAAGGGTGTGAAAAGGATTATTCCTGTAGCAAGCGGTAAAGGTGGTGTTGGTAAATCTACGGTGGCAACGAACTTGGCTATGGCTTTAAGCAAGTTAGGTAGAAGTGTTGGGCTTTTAGATGCAGATATTTATGGTCCATCTGTGCCTACTATGCTTGGTACCAAAGGGGCAAGGCTAACCGCAAACGTGTTTAACAAGATAATACCTATAGAAAAATATGGCGTAAAGATGATATCTATGGGATTTTTGCTTCCTTCCGAAGACACCCCTGTAATATGGAGAGGTCCCATATTGATGCAGGCGTTAAATCAATTCTTGTTTGATGTAGATTGGGGGCCGTTAGATTATCTTATACTTGATTTGCCTCCTGGAACTGGCGATGTCCAGCTTAGTCTTGCGCAAAATACAGCTATAGATGGCGCGGTGGTGGTCACTACACCTCAGGATGTGGCTTTGGTGGATGTTAAAAAGGCGGTGTCTATGTTTAGAGAAGTAAATATACCTATACTTGGGGTTGTTGAAAATATGGCTTATTTTGTATGTCCAGAAACTGGAAAAGAGTACCGCATATTTGGAGAAAGCAAAGTGCCCCAATTTGTGCAAACTTACAATCTAAAGCTTTTAGGCTCGATACCTATAGAGCCAGATGTTACAAAGTATGCAGACGAAGGAATACCCATAGTAGAAGCCTCGCCGGAGTCTAGGACGGCCAAGGCTTTTATGGGAATAGCAAAAATAGTTGATTCTATATACCAAGGAGGTAAATAACATGTTTTTTAAGAAGGCAGGGGAAAAGACAGTTTACTTGGATCATATAGCTACTACCCCGGTGGCTCAGGAAGTTTTAGAGGCAATGTTGCCTTATTTTAGAGAGATTTTTGGAAACCCAACATCTTTACACAGTTTTGGTCAGCAGGCTAAAAAAGCCATAAACCACGCAAGAGAGCAGATAGCTTATTTTATAAATGCTAAAAGCCCTGAAGAAATAGTTTTTACATCTGGTGGCATAGAGGCCAACAACTTAGCGATAAAAGGGATAGCCAAATCTTACGAAAAAAAGGGTAAACACATTATCACCACACCAATAGAACATCATTCTATACTTCATCCTTGCAAAAATTTAGAGAAAGAAGGTTTTGAAGTTACATATCTTGAGGTGGATAAGTATGGATTTGTAAACCCAGAGCAGCTAGAACAGGCTATAAGACCAGATACCATACTAATCTCTATAGGACATTCAAATAGAGAAATAGGCACCATTCAGGATATAAAAAATCTTGTTTCTATCGCAAAAGCTAAAAACCCTAAGGTTGTATTCCACAGCGATATAGCTCCTTCTTGCGGTCATACTCCTATTGATGTGCAAGAGCTTGGTATAGATGCAGCTTCTTTTACAGCACATCTTATGTATGGACCAAAAGGCGTTGGTGCTCTTTGGACTAAGAAAGGCGTCAAGATAAAACCCCTCATAGAAGGCGGTGTTCAAGAGCGCGGTGTTAGAGCTGGTACTGAAAACGTGCCTGGTATAGTGGGCTTTGGAGCAGCTGCAGAGCTTGCTATGAAAGAGATGGACGATAGGGTAAAACGCCTTTCTTCCTACAGAGATAAAGTGAGAAAAGCCCTCGAAGAAAATCTTGACATGATAGAGTTTACAGGACATCCAACCCAAAGGCTTCCTCATCATCTATCTGTCATAGTTCATCTTATAGAAGGTGAGGCTATGCTTCTTAGATTGGATCTACAAGGTATAGAAACAGCTTCAGGTTCTGCCTGTGTATCTACAGCTTTAAAACAATCTCATGTTATAGCTGCCATAGGTATACCAAAAGAAGTATCAAACGGTTCTTTGGTGTTTAGCTTTGGAAGAGACAATACCGATGAAGATATAGATTATGTGGCAAGAGAGTTTCCCAAAGTCATCAAAAAGTTAAGGGAAATATCTCCTTTTGACAGGTCAAACTGGGATAACTACGTAAAATCTAAAAAATAATCTATCTTACAATCTTTTCTATGGGGCCTTTGCTGCCCCGTTTAAAAATGTTTTTTCAATGTCTTTATGATACTGATTAAGTATAAATTTTATTTATAGTGCTATAATATATAGTTAAGAGTGGTTGGATGATAGATATTGTTAAGCTTAAAACGTTTATAACCGTAGCGGATCTTGGAAGTTTCTCAAAATCTTCAGATGTGCTTTATGTCACTCAGCCAGCTATAACCCAACAGATAAAATCTTTGGAAAAAACCATTGGTTGTAAGCTTTTAAGAAGACAAGGGGGTAAAATAGTTTTAACAGAGGAAGGGGAAAGGCTTTACCAAAAAGCAAAACTTCTTTTAGAAAGCTACGACAACCTTGTAAAAGAGATGTCTCAGCTAAAAAAAGATATAAAAGATACGCTTTATATAGGTTCTAGCCCTACCTTTGGTGAGTATAGGTTGCCAAAACTTATAGTGGAGTTTCAGAAACTTTATCCGGGCATTACAGTAAAGCTCTACGTAGATACCTCTAAAAAGATCGAAGATAGTATAGTAAATGGACTAATAAACGTAGGTGTGGTTGATAAAGAAGCCGATTCTAAAATAAACAGCGTTGAACTTTTTAGAGACGAGCTGGTGCTTTGTGTGGGGAAAAATCACGAGCTTGCAAAAAAAGATATCATAGAACCAGAAGATCTTTATACTATAGACCTTGTAATGAGAGAGGCGTATTCTTGTACTAGGAAAACCGTAAAAGAAACGCTGGAAGCCATGGGTATAAATTTTGAGCTTTTAAACATAAAAATAGAAACAAACTCTATAAGATCTATTATGAATATCGTAAAATCTGGATACGGCGCTTCATTTTTCCCTAGAAACTCAATACAAAAAGATATTGAAGAAGGCGATCTTGTGCCTGTTAAGATTAGAAACTTCAGCGCTTACAAAGTTTTTAACGTAATATATTATACCGATTTTACAAAATCAGCCCTCGTGGATAAATTTATAAAATTTCTTCTTGCCAACAAAGAGGCTCTTGGAGAAGCTGTTGGATTTCAATCTTAAGGATAAAATAGACGCTGTTATATTTGATGTAGATGGCGTTTTGATAGACGTAAGACCTTCTTATCACAAAGCCATATACGAGACTTTTAAGCATTACACCGGTAAGGATTTGAAAGAAGAAGATTTTATATTTGTAAAAAAGAAAGCTGGTATAAACAACGACTGGGAAAGTAGTTCTGTTTTGATATTGATGGCGCTTGGATATATAACCAAAGAAGAAGCTTTACAGTACACCACAAATCAAACCTATATCCAGCAAAAGATTTTTAACAATCCTTACTTTGATTACAACGAGCTTGTAGATGTTTTTGAGGCTTTTTATAGAAAATTTAGAGAAAACGAAATACTTCTTTTGGATAAAAGCTTTTTAAAAGCTCTGAAAAAAAACTATAAAACTGGTATAGTGACCGGAAGACCTAAAGATGATTTGATATTTTCTTTGAAGCTTTTTGGTATTGAGGATATATTTGATTTTGTAGTGGATGACGATTACACAGATGATAAAACCAAGAGAAAACCAAGCAAAGAAGCTTTAAAGTATTGTGTAGATGCGATTTGTAAAAAAGGTGGAGTCTATATTGGAGATACTATAAGCGATATAATGATGACGAAGCATTACAACGACTCTTACAAGCCCTATGTGTATTATATACACTGCAATTTTTACAACGAAGAAAACACTACCTTGCCAAAAGAATATATCTATGCTACGGTAAAATTTCAAAAGGAGTTAGAAGATTTACTCTTATGATTTTAGTCCGTTTATATAGCTAAGTAAGACTTGGTAATGGTAGTTTATAAGTACAGTTTTCTCATGCGATATTTTTTTATCTTTTACCTTATCAGGGTGATATTCTTTCATCATTTTTCTATAGGCTTTTTTTAATCTGTCTTCATCAAGCTCTTCTAAGCCAAAAAACTTCATAGATTCTGATATCCGTTGTCTATCTGGGCTATATTTTTTACGTATTCGCTATATCTTCCTACCATTGGATTTGGTTCTAAATCATCTTCTCTTACCTTTATAACACCGTAAATCTCATCCACTATGATACCAATCTTTCTAAACCTTGTCTCCAATATTACTATCCTTTGAGATTCCCTAGTTTCGTTTAACCCAAGCGTCTCTTTCAAAGAGACTATAGCCATTATTTCACCGCGTATATTGATTACTCCTCTTATATGGCTTTTCGAAAAAGGTACTGGTACTATATCCCTCATTTTTGTTATTTCTATCACTTTTGTAAGGGGTATCCCCATAAGCTCACTCTCTAAGTAAATAGCCAAAAACTCCAATATATTCGCTTGAGCTTTCTTACCTCTTTGAGTAGCCGTTTGCGTTGGTACACTTTCAGCTTTTAATATATTTGCTATAAAATCCTCCTTCTATATTATATTAACTTCTGTCATATTTTTAAAAAAATTTTTTTAGATTTTTAGGACCGCATTTTCTAAAAACATTCTAACAGATGGTTCCTTTGAATTTAGGAACTCTTCTTTGGTACCTAAAAATTTTTGCTCTCCTTTGTCTAGCACCATTATTCTATCGCTAATACCAAGAGCACTTACCATATCGTGGGTTACTACGATGGACGTTATACCTAATCTAATTTTTAAATCCAATATAAGTTTGTCTATTATGCGGCTTGTAATTGGATCAAGTCCAGAGGTAGGTTCATCGTAGATGATAATCTCGGGGTCTGTGGCGAGGGCTCTTGCTAAACTTACTCTTTTTCTCATACCTCCAGAAAGCTCCGACGGCATAAGATAGAGTATAGACTCGTCTAGGTTTACCTCTTTTAGCTTTTCTATGGCTATTTTTATTATCTCGTCTTTGGGTTTGTTTGTATGCTCTAAATAGTAAAAGCCTACGTTTTCCCAAACCCTAAGGCTATCAAACAAAGCCCCTTCTTGAAAGACGTATCCCATCTTCATCCTTATTTTGTTTAGTTCATCTTTATTTAGGTTTACTATAGATTTACCTTCAATCTCTATGTCTCCTTCGGTGGGTTGCCAAAGTCCTATGATATGTTTTGTAATAGATGTCTTACCGCTACCGCTACCGCCTATTATGGTAAATACCTCTTTCTTATAAACATCAAAAGATATATTTTTTAGTATCGTCCTATTGTTTATTACCTTTGTAAGATTTCTTACTTTTATTGCGATATCCATCTACTCTATGTGAAGAAAGTCTATAGCTTGAAGGCATCTAATGACCACATTTTCAAAGTTTATATCTAGCACGTCCATAACGGCTTTTATTTGCTCTTCTTCTTTTAAGGCTTTAAAAGAGTCCGATTTTATGCCTTTTTCATGAAGAAGTATAGGTATAAAGTGTCTTCCAAGTACAAAAAAAAGATAGGAAAGCTGATTTTCGGATAGTTTCGGAAAGTTGTTGAAAACCCTCATAGTTTGATCTACACCCCAAATAGCCCATCTTCTTACCTCTTCGTCTTTTGTCCTTGACTCGATACCCCCTATTATAGCTGAGGCTATGGCGAGGGCTAATCTTTCGTCAGTGGACTGATTTAAAAAGTCCTGTTTGTAGTTTTGTATGTTTTTAGTGGCTTCTTTATATTTTTCGTACAAGTCTATATACTTTTGAAGGGGTTTTATAGGATCTTCAATGTATGCCACGCTTTTAACCCGGTGTTTCCGCTTTTTGATAATCTTTGCAATCTATTTGAGATACATCAATGTTTGGTAATTTCTCTTCGTATACGTTGTGAAAACCACATAAGCTGCAAACAATCTCCACAAGATAACCATTTCTTTTATGCCCTATATCGTTTTTGCATATGGGACACTCGCCTTCTTGTGCCCTTACGCAATCTTCTAGCTCTTCTTTCTTTAAACACTCCCATACTTTTTTAACGTTTTTTATAGCATGTTGAAGTTCTTTGCTGTTCCATTCTGCACCGCAATCAAGACATCTAAACTCTTTGTAATTTCCCTCGTCTATAAGCCTTATTATGTTTTTAGAGCCGCAATTGTTGTCAACGCATACAAGGCCTATTTGTTTTTTGCTTAAAAGCTCTAAAATATTTTTAAAATCTAAGTCGTAATGCTTTGGTATTTTGTCTTTTATAGTATAACCACAGCAAAGACAGTTAGCCTCTACCCTTGGGTAGGGCTCATCTAACTCGCAAACTTTTAGAGCTACATGATAACAATACGGGCAAACCTCTAAATGAGTTAAACATATCATACTAATATAATATCATGATTTGTTATAAAAACTATGCTTAATGTTTGAATGGTATGCTTATCCAAAGCTCTTCTGCAGAGTTGTCTTTTTTTAGCTCAACTTCTATGTTGTTTACATCAAACTGATAATATTTTGAGAAAACCGCTATAAGATCATCTCTTAAAGAATCTATAAAATTGGGCGCTAAACCTTTTCTTTCATAAGCAAGCACCATAGTAAGACGTTGCTTGGCAACATCTTTGCTTTTATTTTTGAAAAATATGTCTAATATACCCATTTTTACCTCCCGAAGAGTTTTGCCAGTAAACCCTTCTCTTTGTTGTAAAGGGTAAGAGGTACATTTTCACCGGTTATCCTTTTTGCTATATCCATTATTGCTTTTGAGGCATTGTATGATTCATCGAGCACTATAGGTTCACCTCTATTGGTAAAATCTACAAGCTTCTCTTCCTCTGGGACAACTCCGAGCACAGGCACTTTTAAAACCTCTACTATGTCTTCCATAGAAAGCATCTCACCCTTTTTAACCTGGTGCCATCTTATACGATTTATGACAATCTTATAATCGCTTTTGCCCATGCTTTCCATAAGGCCTATAGACCTATCTGCATCTCTTACCGATGATACTTCTGGGTTTACCACCACTATGGCGCTATCTGCTGGAGTTACCGCATTTTTAAATCCTTGTTCAATACCAGCCGGTGAGTCTATTATTATGTAGTTGAATTTTCCAGATTCTTTAAAATCTTCTATAAGCTTGTTCCATTTTACTGGGTCTATGGCGTCTTTATTCTTTGTTTGATTTGCCGGTAAAAGCCATAAAGGCAATCCTCTTTTATCTTTTACCAAGGCTTTTTCTGGGCTTACTCTTTGTTCTATTGCATCTAATACGTCATAAACTATACGATTTTCAAGCCCAAGTATCATGTCAAGATTCCTAAGGCCTATATCGGCATCTATTACTAGCACGCTTTTTCCTAATTTTGCCAAAGCGGTGCTTATGTTGGCAGTCATCGTAGTTTTGCCAACACCGCCTTTGCCGGATGTAATAACGATAACTTTTGTATCGCTCATCAAAAACCTCCTATAGGTTCTAATATTATTTTATTATCTATAACTTTTGCTATCTCAGCCTCTTGAGGTTCTTCTTCGTCTTCTCCTCTTATGGCTATATGATGTCCTATCCTTAGTTGTTGAGGCATCATCTTCTTTGCTACCACCACGGAGCTATCGTCTCCTATAGCTCCAGCATGAGCATAACCTCTTAAAGTTCCCATAACTACTATATTCCCTGCGGCTACAACTTCCGCACCTTCGTTTACATCACCTAGTATTAAAACATCCCCGCTATGCTCTACCGTTTGTCCTGAGCGAAGGTTTTTATTTACTATTAAAAGCCTAGATACGTTTGTGGGTTTTTGTGCGCTTACTGTTTGAACGCTCATTGTTTTTATGCTTTTAACATTTTTTTCTTCCAGCAGCTTTTCTATCTGTTTTAGAGTTTCTTTATCTATACTTTCATCTACTTCTATGAGAAAATAGCTGTTTGAGAATACGTTTGAGTTTATTTTTTCTACAAGCTCATTTATAAGGTTTTCTTTCGTGGTATCTTCCAAAGATAGCGTCAAACTCACAACAGGTAGCGTTATACCTTTTATCTTTATCATATTAATATGATATCATATTTGTATGAATTTGGAAAATCTTGCCAATATTTTTGATTCAATATCTGGAGCTTACGATAAGTTTGTGGGATTTATAAGTCTTGGCCAAAACAAAAAATGGCACAAAAGCATAGCCCACGAGTTAAAACCTGGCAACCTGCTGGATATTGGTACTGCTACTGGGGACGTTATTTTTAGGGCTTTTGAGCAAAATAAGATAAAAACTGCTTTTGGTATAGACTTGTCTATAAAGATGCTTAAAATAGCCAAACAAAAACTAAAAGGAAAACCCACTTATTTGTTTATAGCATCCGCTGAGCATATGCCTTTTAAAGATGGGGTTTTTGATAATATATCCATGTCTTTGGTTTTTAGACATATAATAGACAAAGATTCTATGTTAAAGGAAATAAACAGAGTTTTAAGAAAAGGCGGTAAGTTTATAGTGCTTGATACTACGAAGTTTATTGGTATGGATTTTTTTGCTAAAGGTTCAAAGACGTTTTTAAGACCTCTTGGTGTGGCTATATTTGGTAACAAAAATTGGGACTTTTTTATACACTCTTTGGAAAACAGCCTATCCACCGAAGAGATAAAAAACCTTTGCGAATCCTATGGTCTTAGACTCATAAACAAAAAGCTTTTTATCTTTGGTATGGTAGGATTGCTTGTGTTTGAAAAGCCTTAATTAAATATTTTTAGCAAGCGTTTACTATCTCTAAAAACGTGTTTGGATCTAAGCTTGCACCACCTACTAAAAGCCCATCTACGTTTGGAGCTTTTAAAAACTCTTTAGCATTTTGCGGATTTACGCTACCACCATACAAAACTCTTATATCTGTATCTTTTTTTGCTATATCTTTTAATATGTCTTTTATAAAGCTATGTATCTTTGAAGCATCCTCTGGATTTGCCGATTTGCCGGTGCCTATTGCCCAAACAGGCTCGTAAGCTATTTCTATATTCTCAAACCACTCTTCTAAACCAGCCAGTGCAAGCTTTAGCTGAGATTCTATAACGTTGAAAGTAAGCTGAGACTCCCTTTCTTCTAAGGTTTCCCCTACGCAAAGCATCACCTTTAGACCTTCTTCCAGTGAAGATATCACTTTTTTTCTTATTAACTCATCAGATTCTTTGAATATGTGCCTTCTTTCTGAATGTCCTATGAGTATATACTCTGCCCCGCAGGATTTTACCATCACCGGTGAGATTTCCCCAGTGAAAGCCCCTTTCTTTTCATAGTATACGTTTTGAGCTCCTACTTTTATATTTGATTTTTCTAAAAGCTTAGAAACCTCGCATACATATAAGCATGGAGGGTATATAAGCACATCTTTTTTTTCAAAATCTATATTTTTCTTCAAAAGTTCATTTATATAAGATATGGCTTCCTCATAGGTCTTATGCATCTTCCAATTGGCAGCTATAATCTTTTTCATAAAGTTATTATACCATGTGTTAGTGTTTAATATATTAGTATATTAACAAGCCTCTTGCGAGGCCACTTTTGCTTTCAAAGTACATGCATCTCAATAAGCCTTTCAGGCCACTACTCTGTTTCTCCCTTCTCTCTTTGCTTTGTAAAGGGCCTCGTCTACTCGTTTTAAAATGGTTTCTTTTGTATCTTCTTGGTTTAGCGAAGTGACGCCAAAGGAACATGTTATACTAAAACCTTCTTCAAAAAGAAAATTTTCTATTTCTTTTCTTAGTTTTTCAGCCAAGGCTTTTGCATCCTCCAAAGCTGTCTCCGGGGCTATTATAACAAACTCCTCACCGCCGTATCTTGCCAATATGTCTGTGGCTCTTATGTTTGATAAGACTATATTTGCTATAGTTTTTAACACTTTGTCTCCTACATCGTGTCCATATAAGTCATTTATGTGTTTGAAAAAATCTATGTCAAACATAATAACGCTTAAAGGTCTGTTGTATCTTTTGGCAAGGGTTAGATACTCTTCTAGTTTATCTTCTAAACACCTTCTGTTGCATATTCCAGTTAGGCCGTCTTTTATAGATAGCTCTTCGAAATATTTTATAATCATTGATTCTTCTGTGATATCTTGAAGTATACAAAGTATCAGTGTTTCATGGTTTTGGCTTATTCGGTTCATGTTTAGTTTTAGCACGATATTTTTATCTTGTTTCATAATAATATCGTTTATAGTAAAAATCCCGCTCTCGTCTGCTGTAATTTTCCTTAAATATCTCTTCATTAGTTCTTTTTTATCATCATCAAATATAAGAAAATCCTCGCAGGTTTTTATATCTTGATTTTCTATCATATTGTCAAAATATTTATTTTTATATATAATTTCTATCTCTAGATTTTCTAAATTTTTTAGTTTAAATATAAAAGCCCCAAAGTTTGCTCTATCTAATATATTTTCTAATGTTTTTTTCTCACGTGTTAGTATATCCCTTAGTTGCTTTTCCTGTGTGGTATCTACAAAGCTAAATATAGCGATATCTTTACCGCTTAAATCTTTTGTTAGGGTTAAAGAACCCTTTACGTATACAAGATGCTTGTTTTTGTTTATCAGATTAAAATCTTGTAAAAGTATTGATCTTTTGTTTGTGAAGGCTTCTATAAGATCTTTCGTGTGTATTGAAGAAAATATATCAAATATGCTTATTTCTTTTATCGTATCTTCTTCATATCCTAAGAGCTCAAGAAAGTATCTGTTTGTGTAATAAATATTGTCTATATCAAATACCATCACACCTATTTGAGTATTCTCTACTATGTTTTTAAGAAGTTCATTCCTATAGTTTAACTCTTTTCTAAGATTTATGTTTTTTAATGCGTTTTCTATCTTTTCTTTAAGCTGTGTGATGAAAAGCCCATAATCTTCAAAGTAGCCTTTAATATTCGAACATATGCAAAGGGCTCCGTAACGCTTACCATCTTTTAATATGGGTATTGCAAAGGATGAGAGGACCCCTCTTTCTAAAAGCTTTTCTTTTACAAACTCATCTTTTATATCTTCTGTATTTTCATGGTAAACAGGGATTTTAAGATAAAAAGCCTCAAATATGGGAAAATTTTCTTCTTTATCTTTTATGTTTTGAATACAGCTTTCTGATGACGAACTTATTTTGGTTTTGCCTTCTTTGTTTATTATAAAACATACATCTTTTGATATATCCTCTTTTTCTAAAAATCTAAAAAGATTTTCTATAAATTCTTCTTCTGTGTCAGAGATGTTGCTAAGGCGCTCTATCTCTTTTAAGATTTCTAAAAATTTTTTAGCCCTTTCTTCTTTCGTCGTGTCGTATATTATAGAAAGTAGATATTCTTTACCTTCTACAACAACAGGGGATGAGTAAACTTCCACATCTCTTATCTCTCCAGATTTTAATCTGTGTTTGAACCTAAACCTGTTTATCTCTTTGTTTTTGGCTTTTGATGCGAGTTCTTTTATTTCTTTTTCGCCTAAAGTGTTTATATCCCAACTTTTCAAAGTAGTTATTTCTTCTTTTGTGTATCCATAAAAATCAAGAGCGGCCTGATTGGCGTTTGCTATGCTGTAAGTATCTGGATCTACCAAAAGTATTGGTATACTATGGCCCTCTAAAAGTGTTTTGTAAAACTCCCTTTCAAATTTCAAGCTGTATATTGATATAGCAGTTACTATTAAGATATTTAGATATCTCATGTGCCAGTATATACCGTATAGATTTTCTGTGTCTTTTTCTTTTATAAGCTTATAAAAGTATTGAGCGGTATAATGAAGTCTCTCGTGAGCTTTATGAACATCTTTTTTAACATCTTCTGGCATTGCTGAGTTTTCTATTTCCTTGTAGACTGGGCAAGATTTTGTATCCAATATTATGGAAGGGGTTTCGTTTAATTCAACATAATCTTTTGTTATAGCGTCTTTAAATTGTGCACTTGGTTTTAAAAGCTCTGGTAATATATCCTCAGTATACAAAGTAGATTCCAACGTTTCTGAATATTCTATACACCTTATACCGTAAGCTCTTGATATATTTTTTTCAAGAATTTTAAAGAAAGAGTATATCTTATCGTAAGCTTCCTCTGTAAATTCGTGGCTTTTGAAGTATTCTTTTATAAAGCTATTTTTTATATTCTCTATATTGTGTTTTATATAAGTTATATGAGTTGTATCGTAAGCTTCATAACCTATCTTTTTTATGCTTTCTTCATCTATAATCCCTGTATCTAGGTAATCATCTATCAATTTTTTTATACTTTCTTTGTATATACAATCAGAAGTTTCCATAGGTATATAATTATATCAAAACAAAAAACGATTTATGAGGTATATTATAATGGTTTATAGTTGCAGGAACTTTTCAATACTATACGATATTATCGTATAAAAATCTACAAAAATATACGACGCCATCGTAAAGATTTTACAAAATAGTTTTTTGGCTTGACTACCTCCTTGATTGAAGATAAATTAATAGAGTTAGAATATTTGGAAAGGAGAGTTTTTATGATTTTAGAAGCAATAGATGTAAAAGAGCTTTTACAGGAAAAGGCCGGTTATATACTATCGTTTTTGATGGGAAACGGCGGAGAATACGGAGAGATTTTCTTTGAAGACTCTTCAAACACACGTATTGTTTTTGAAAACAACAAAGTAGATAAGATAGAACATGGGTCTGATGTGGGTGTAGGTCTTAGGCTTATAAAGAATCACAAGGTATATTACGGATACTCTACGGAGTTTGATATAGACTCTTTGGTGGAGCTTGCCAAAACCATAGCAAACACGTCTTCTCAAGGTCCTATAAAGGTTGGAAAAGCCTACGCTAAAGCTTATATGCCTATAGGTATAGATCCAGAACAAATAGAGCTTTCAAAGAAAATAGAGATTTTAAACAGAGCTAATGATGCTGCTAGGTCTTTTGGAGAATATGTAAAACAAGTGAGTGCAGTTTTGATGGACAAAAAAAGACAAATAATGATAATAAACTCTTTAGGAGAGCATGTAGAAGACATCCAGACAAGAACAGTCTTCTACACGGAAGTTGTGTCTTACAAAGATGGCATCCTTCAAAGGGGATACGAATCTATGGGTGGCAACGTAGGTTTTGAGCTTTTTGAAAGAAAATCTCCTGAGGAAATAGCAAGTGTAGCTGCAAGAAGGGCTATCATGCTTTTGGATGCAAAACCAGCACCAGCGGGTAGTTTTACCATAGTGATGTCTTCAGAAGCAGGCGGGACGATGGTACACGAAGCAGTGGGTCATGGGCTTGAGGCAGATTTGGTACAGCAAGGCCAATCTGTTTATAAAGATAGGATAGGTCAAAAAGTGGCTTCTTCGCTGGTGAGTGTCATTGATGATGCTACGATTCCAGGCATGAACGGCTCTTTTAACTTTGACGATGAAGGGGTTGAGGCTCAAAGGAAAGTTCTTATAGAGGATGGTTATCTGGTGGGCTATATGTACGATAGGCTAAGGGCTATGAAAGACGGTGTAAAATCCACCGGCAACGGAAGGCGTCAAAGCTATGCCCATCCTCCGGTGGTGCGTATGACAAATACCTTTATTAAAAGCGGTAAAACAAATCCAGAAGATATAATAAAAGACACCAAAAAGGGTATTTTGGTAAAGAAAATGGGCGGTGGACAAGTAAACACCATCACTGGAGATTTTGTATTTGATGTAATGGAAGGCTATATTATAGAAAATGGCCAAATTACATATCCCATAAGAGGAGCAACACTCATAGGAAACGGCCCTAAGGCTTTGGAAGATATAGATGCCGTAGGTTACGACGAGGGTTTTGCCATAGGCACCTGCGGTAAAGATGGTCAAGGGGTACCAGTTTCAGATGCCCAGCCCACTGTGAGGATAAAATCTATGACCCTTGGTGGATGCGAGGTTTGCAGTGGATAAAATAATAGATATAAAAAAACAAGAGCTAAACCTAAAACTATCCGAGCTAAACAGAATAAAAGACGAAATAAACACCTTAGAAACCGAGAAAAAAGATATAGAGAAAGCTATGAACCTTTTAAATAAAGATGTTTCTTCTTACGATGAATATATATCAAACTTAGTGGCTTATCAAAAGCTGTATGTAAGATTAAAAGCTATAGAAAAAACGCTTGATGAGTTAAGACTGTTAGAGGAGGCTTTGGCTGAGGAGGCAAAAGATATTGTTAGAGATATTAAAGCTATGGAGATCATAAAACACAATAGACAGATTGAGTATATAAAGAAAGAACTATACCAAGAGGAGATGAACGCTAGTTTTTTCTACAACCTAAAACATTTTTACATAGTTTTGATAGCCTTGTTTTTGGCTTTTAGTATGAAAAGCTTTGGAGCACCGGCTTTGTATCAAAACGCCAAAACTCAAGTGGAACAAAATATTAACTCCGATGAACAAAACCTAAACCTTCTTTTAGACCAAAAACTTCAGAAGTTAGAAAAAGAAAAGAAAGAACTTCAAGCCCTTATAAAACAACAAGAAGAACTTCAAAAGCTTCAAAAGAAAAAGCAAGAAGAGGCTAAAAAGAAAAAACAACAAGAAGAACAAGAAATACAAAAGTATGTAAAAGTAGTAGCCGCTGCTGATAGTGACCAAGCGGGAGCTATGCTAAACGATGTAGACCCTGAGATAGCGGCTAAGATTCTTGTTATGCTACCTTCTAGAAAAGCTGGAGATATACTTTCAGCGATGGATCCTAAAAAAGCTGCCCTTGTTACTGATTATATTATGACACACAAAAAAGAACTAAACGCCATGAAAAAAGAGATTATGAATGCCAACAATCAAGCTCAAAATCAGAATGCATCTTCTCCTTCTTCCAGTCAATCTCCAAACCAAAACCAACCCCAAAATTCTCCACCACCTCCACCGGGATAAGATATGAAAACGTTAGATAAAGCCAACGAAAAACTCATAGAAGATATTTTAAACAAATACAAAGAGCATGAGGACATTATAAACAAAGCTATAGATTTTATATATCAAAAGCATGAAAACCAAACAAGAAAATCTGGAGAACCCTATGTGAACCATCCTATAGCTGTAGCTAGTATATTAGCTTCCATAGGGATGGATTATCATAGTATTGTAGCTGGGCTTTTACACGACGTAGTAGAAGATACCGATACCACCGTTGAGGAGATAAAAAGGGAGTTTGGCCCTCAGATCGCAAGCCTAGTGGATGGCCTTACCAAGATAGACAAGTATAAGTTTTCTTCAAAAGAACATGCAAAGGCTGAAAACTATAGGAAAATGCTTTTTGCTATGTCAAAGGATGTAAGGGTCATAGTCATAAAGTTAGCGGATAGACTACACAATATGAGAACCCTTGATTACATGCCAAGACACAAACAACTTGAAATAGCCAATGAGACCATAGACATATACGCTCCGATAGCTCATAGACTTGGCATATGGAGCATAAAGAAAGAGCTAGAAGACCTTTACTTAAAATATACGCATCCTGAAGAGTACGAAAAAATAAAAGATTTTGTCCAAAAAATAAGTGCAGAATCAGAGGTTTATCTAAAAAAATACTTCATACCTAAATTGGTAGAAGCCATAAACGATTTTTTCAAAGATAAAAAACCAAACTACACCATACAATATAGACAAAAACATATATACAGCATATATCAAAAGCTAAAACGAAAAAATCTAAGCTTGGAGGATTTACAGGATATTCTTGGTATAAGGGTAATAGTAGAGGATGTGGCAGAGTGTTATACTGTTTTGGGCATAGTTCATAGCATTTTTAGGCCTATACCCGGAAGCTTTGATGATTACATATCACTTCCAAAACCAAACATGTACCAATCTCTTCATACTGCCGTGGAAGGTCCAAAAAAAAGAGTTGTGGAGGTACAGATAAGGACTTACGAAATGCACGAAAGAGCTGAAAAGGGTATAGCAGCTCACTGGGCTTACAAAGAAAATTCCTCTACAAAAGACAACTCCATATTTGCATGGTTAAGAGAGGTGTTAAACAGCATAAAAACCAAAAACGCCAATGAGCTCATAGAAGCTGTTAAAGATGAGCTTTTCGAAGATGAGGTATTTGTATTTACTCCAAAAGATGACGTTGTAGTGCTTCCAAAAGGTGCAACGGTGCTTGATTTTGCATACTACATACATACAGATATAGGAAACCACTGTCAAAGAGCTATAGTAAACAACAAGATAGTGCCTCTTTCTTATGTGCTTCAAAGCGGTGATAGGGTAGAGATTATAACAAACCCCTCTCAAAGCCCAAAAATAGAATGGCTTAAGATTGTAACCACAAAAAAAGCAAAAACTCGTATTAGGCTTTTCTTAAAAGCAAAAGAAAAAGAAATGGCTATAGAAGAGGGTCACAAAACCCTTTTAAAGCTTTCAGAGAAACTAAGTGTAAGCTTCGAAGATATGATAAAAAAACTCAGTTTGCATTTTGATATAAACGAGCAAGATCTTTTTGCAAATGTGGGTTTTGGTAAAATCCCAATAAACAGGATAATAAAGCTATTTTCCAAAGAAAAAGAGCAAAAACATATAAAAGATGAGGGCAAAGAGGGGTCTTTGAAGCTTGAGAGTGTATCAAACGTGCTTTTTGGTGTAGCGAAATGCTGTATGCCAATTCCAGGAGATCCGGTGATGGGGGTTATATCAAAAAACGCCGGTATTGTTATACATCATGAGAAATGCCCAAACCTTCAATACGCCATTAGAAACATCCCTCAAAAGGTGGTAAAAATAGACTGGAAAAATCAAGACAAACTATACACCACGAGGGTAAGAGTAATAGCTTCAGATAGGCCAGGCATACTTTCAGAAGTGTCTTCTGCTTTTACAAAATCAAACATAAACATAGTAGAAGCTTCCACAAAAACCAACAACCTAAACATAGCAAACATGGATTTTAAAGTGCAATTAAGAAACACAAAAGACTTAAAGAGAGCTTTTGACGAGATAAAATCTATAAAAGGTGTAGAATCTGTAAAAAGGGTGTTTGGATGAACTCTTTAGAAGTTTCTAAAAGCTTAGGTTTGATACACGAGGGAAAACCTTTTTTGATAAAAGATGTATTTTTTGATTCAAGGGAGCCTGTAAAAGATGCTTTGTTTGTAGCTATAAAAGGAGAAAAAACCGATGGACATCTTTATATAAAAAACCTTCTTAATGAAAATATAGCAGGGTTTTTGGTAAGAGAAGATTTTGACTGTAAAGAGATACTAGCAAAAGGTAAATCTTGTCTAAAAGCCAAAGATACGATAAAGGCTTTGCAGGATATAGCCTCTTTGAAAAGGATTAGTCTTAAAGCAAATGTTGTAGCGATAGCTGGTTCTGCTGGTAAGACCACTACAAAAGAGCTTATAGCTCATGTATTACCTGGTAAAGTGCATAAAACTTACAAAAATTTTAACTCTCAAATAGGGCTTCCAAAGGTAGTTATAACAGCTGATAATGATATAGATTATCTTGTGTTGGAGATGGGAGCTACCGCATTAGAAGATGTAAAAAAGCTTACAAATATTGCAAAACAACATGTTGGGGTTATATCTTCTATAGGAGAAGAGCACCTTGAGAGTTTTGGCTCTATTGAAAACGTGGTAAAAGGAAACTTTGAAGTGTTTGACTCTCCGAATCTTTTGTCTGGGGTCTATCCTAAGGCGTTTCATAGCTTTTATAAAAAAGAATATGGGCTTAGTTTTTGTAGATTTAGAGATGATGCTGATATAAGAGTAAAAAATGTCTATATAGACGAAGAAGGTACACATTTTGAGATAATGGGAATCAGGCTTACTATACCAGTGCTTAGCATAGGTATAGCAGAGAGTGCGGCAGCAGCGGTTGGTGTTCTTGCATCTTTTGGTATAGATTGGAAGGAGTTAAAAGATAGGTTTGAGAGTTTTAAAGGTGTGCAAGGAAGGATGCAACTTATAAAAAAAGGACCTTTTAGAATAATAGACGATACTTACAACGCAAATCCTGTTTCTGTAAGAAATGCCATTCTTACTATAGATAGTTTTAAAGATTTTAATAAGATAATAGTTTTGGGAGATATGCTTGAGATGGGAGAGTATTCAAAGGCTCTTCACGAGAAGGTAGGGGCTATGCTGAAGTCTTCTCATATTAACAATGTGTATCTTTATGGAAGCGATATGAAATACGCTTACGATGTTTTAAAACTTTCCAACAAAGAAGTTTTTTACTTTGATAATCAAGAGGAGCTGTCTTTTCATCTTGTTAAAAGCCTAAAACAAAAAACCGATACCAATACAATGATTTTGGTAAAAGGCTCTAGAGGCATGAAGATGGAAAACGTTGTGGATAGGCTTGTAAATGGTTTATAATATATATTGCTTTTTATAAGTATTATATATAATAGATATTTGGAGGTTTATATGGAAGATTTAGGAAAAGACGAAGTGGTGGTAGGAAGGTATATAGTAAAAACACAAAAGTACTACTATTCAAAAGATCACGTATGGGTTTTGGTAAAAGGAAGCGTAGCTAAAATAGGTCTGACAGATTACGCGCAATTTCAAGTGGATACCGTAGAAGAGATAAAGCTTCCAAGCGTAGGAGATTACTTTGAACCACAAGATGTAATTTGCAGGATAGAAGGTCTTAAAGGAATGTTTGAGGTGTTGTCCCCTATTACTGGCACTGTAGAAAACACAAACTCTTACTTAGAAGACAACCCTAGTATAGTAAACGAAGATCCCTATGAAGAAGGTTGGATTGTGGAGATTAGAATGTCAGATCCCCTTGAAGTAGAAGACCTTATGTCTTCAGAGGAGTATATAGAATATTTGGAAGAGCTAATAAGAGAAGAATCTGGTTCAGTAGGTATAATACACTCACCAGATATATTAGAAGAAGAGCCCTTAGAAGAAATACCAGAAGATGAGCTTGGTTATGAGGAAGAGCATTGATTTACTTTATCTTAAATAAATCTTCGTTGTTTTTTTCATTGTAAAAGCTCAATACCTTTATGTATAAAACGCCTTTTTGCGGCATATAAACGTAAAAGGAATCTGGAGTTAGATTTCTTGTTAATTTTAGAATTACGTAGGATACATCTTTTACAATTTTTGATTTTGGTATAAAGAGTATCTCATAATAGCCATTCTGATAAGAGGTAAGTATAGGTCTAAATACGCTAGTTATATCTTTGTTTAATATGCTTATACCTTTTATCTCTTCGCTTTTACCTTTTATATAGTAAGTGTAGTTTGAGCTTTTGTTGTAGAGTATGGTGCTTTTACCGTTGTATAGTATAACAAACTTGTTGGGCTTTTCATATGTAAGTTTTATTTTAAAAGGTGGTTTGTTTTCAATATACGCTTCACCATAAGATACAATAGGCTTAGTGTAGCCTATTGGGTAAAACTTTTGTTGAAAGCCTATTTTTATAAGCTCCATATGTTTTATATTATTTAAAAACTTATCTACTACCTCGCCAAAAGCTAAAGATGTCATCAAAATAATCACTAAAATATATTTAAAGCGCATGAAACCTCCTTAAAAATCCTGACAATATTTCAAACCAAGAGCAAAGCTCTTCAAACCTAACACTTTCTATGTTGTCATACTTTGTATTTGATACAATGCAAGGATAAGAACCAAGCATGAGGGTTTTTACATCTTTATTTTTAAAAGGAGCATGCAAAAAAGACATTGTTTTTGTCTTTAGGAAAAATATGTTTTGATTTATGCTTTTTGCGTATTTATAAAATTTTTCGCTCATATAAAGAGAATTATCCCCGTGGGCGTCTTCATAAAAACAACTTTTGTTTGTCCAACCCATATTAAAAACAGATATTGCATAATAAACGTGTTTTAGATTTTTGCTAATATGCTTTTGTATACTTTCAAAGTTGTAGCTATCTTCTTCTGTAAAAAAGAACCTAAATTTAAAATCGCTGTTGTAATGTTTACAAAAGGATTGTGCGATACCAAGTGTCAAAGCTATTGATGAAGCACTGTATATAGATCCGTAACTGTCATCTTTTGAACTTATTGAGGTAATAACATATACAATAGGACCTCTTCCTATATCAAAAGATATATTTTCTATCTCTATCTGTTCTTCTTTTATGGGTTCTAAGGTTATGTATGTTAACTCTTCTATATATTCTAAGTCTTTGTAGCCAATAGAAAACACCGGCATGTTGAAGTTGAAAACCCTTTGATAAAAGTTTGTGTCTATGGTTGTTAGGCTAAATATAACGGCTTTTGGTTTTATGTCGTTTATTTTGTCTTTATAAAGTTCTATATCTACTATATCTTTAATTAGCAAAATTGGAATATAATCTTGAAGGGTGTTTATATATTTTAACTTTTCTATTTCAACAATAAAAATTTTACCCTCTACATGCTCTTTGAATTCGTTTAATATATTTAGTTTTACTAGTTTTTTAGCTTTTAGAAAAAAATGTGTAGGTGTGGTTTTAGATCTATGCTCTTCTATGCTTAATGGTAGATTGTTTTTTATGGCAAACTCTTTTACAAGATCTTTCGTATAGGTTGATCCTAAGGAATTTACAGGTCTTGGGTATTTTGATACCTCTTGGCAAACCTCCTTTAAAAATTTATGTGTCATATACTGGAGTAAGCCAGTGCCTATATCTTTCTATATTTCCTCTTACCGCATCAAAGTATAGTTTTTGAAGCTTTTGAGTTATGGGACCTATACCTCCATCTCCTATTGGTCTATTGTCTATAGCTATTACTGGGGTTATTTCTGCTGCTGTGCCCGTTAGAAACACCTCATCAGCCATATAAAGCTCGCTTCTGGCTATAGATCTTTCTTCTACCTCTAAAAATAGTTCGTTTTTCGCAAGCTTTATGACGGCTCTTCTTGTGATACCCTCTAATATGCCTTCGCTAAAAGATGGTGTGATAAGCTTTTTGCCTCTTATTATAAATATATTTTCACCAGAGCCTTCAGCTATATTTCCTTGTTCGTTTAAAAGTATAGCCTCATCATATCCAGACATCAAAGCTTCTGTTTTGGCTAAAGCGCTATTTACATAAGCCCCAGCCACTTTCCAACGAGAAGGTATAGAGTTGTCTGAGTTTCTCTTCCAAGAAGATACTTTTGCATGAATACCTTTTGAAGTGTCTAAGTATCTACCGAATTTATACGTATATATAGCTATTTCTGGCGTAAAATCTTTTAGTTTTGGTGTTAGAGCCAAATCTTTAAAATATACAAACGGTCTTATGTAAGTATCTTCCCTTATTTCGCTTTTTCTCAAAATTTCTTTTGTAATTTCTGTTAGTTCTTCCGGGGTTTTGTTTATGTTCATAAACATGGCTTTTGCGTTTTTCAAAAGCCTAAGATAATGTTCGTTGGAAAAAAGTATGTAAAGCTGTTTGTGTTCTTCGTTGTAATATGTTCTTATGCCTTCAAAAACAAGTGTACCGTAGTGTATAGAGTTGGTTTTGATGTTTATGTTGGCTTGTTCTACTGGTATTATGTTTCCTTCAAAATAAGCGTATTCCATTTAACCACCTCTTAAAAAATAAAATAAAAATGCCGAAGGTGGGACTTGAACCCACATGCCCTTGCGGGCGGGGGATTTTGAGTCCCCTGTGTCTGCCATTCCACCACTTCGGCTAGTTATTATAATATCATATAAAAGGCTTTTAAGTCAATGACTTCTTCAAATCATATACACCAAATCCTCAAAGCTTTTTAGGACAAAATCTGGCTTTGTTTCTTTCAATTTTACATAGCCCCAGCTTGCCAATGCGCTTTTGCAATTTGATTTTTTTGCACTCTCTATATCTACATACGTATCTCCTATTACTATTGACTTTTCTGGAGCGATGTTTAATTTATCTAAAGTTTTTATTATGGGTATAGGAGAAGGTTTTCTTTCATTGTAGGTTTCTGGACCTACTATATATTCAAAATAATGTTCTATGTTTAGAGCTTTTAATATTATATTGCTAAGTTCTAAAGGTTTGTTTGATACTATGACCATTTTCTTATTTTTTGATTTTAAAAGCTTTAAAACCTCTAATGCACCATCAAACAATTTGGTATGTTTTACAGGTTCTTGGGCATAGTAGGATTTAAATATTTCTACAGCTTTTTCCAAGTGAGATTCGCTTGGTAAGATTCCTTTAAAAAGTTCCCTTGCCCCTGAGCCTATGTGTTTTCTTATTTCTTCTTTTGATTTTTCCTCAAATCCTAAATCTCTTAGTGTTTTGTTGGCAGCGTTTGCTATGTCTTCCAAAGAATCTATCAAAGTGCCGTCCAAATCAAATATGTATCCTTCAAAGCGCATCAAAGCTCCTCCTTGTACCAAAAAGATATCGCCGTGTCCCCGTAAACTCTTTTGTCTTTCGAGCCAAAATCAAGTTTTGAACTGTGCTCTAGTATAAAAAGCCCACCTTCTGACAAAACATTTTTTACCAAAAAAAGAAGCTTATCGTAATCTTGAAATTTGTAAGGAGGATCTGCAAATACAATATCAAATTGCTCTTTTGAGCTTTTTAAAAACGATAAAACGTCTCTTTTAACAAACTTTACATCTTTGGTTTTTACGTTTTTATTAGATATATCTACCGCTGTTGGTATGGCACCTCGCTTTTTTGCTTCCAAAGATATTGTGGCGCTTCCAGCAAAAAGCTCTAAAAACATGAGCCCCTCTATATCTCCAATTATGTTGAATATAGCTAATTTCACCATTGAAGACGTGGGCCTATAAGACATTTAATTATTATATCATTTTATGATCTAAAGACTTTGCTTTTAGGATAATTTATAATATTTACATGGAAGACTTGTTAAAAATTGTAAATGACTCTTTTATAAACAGCATAGAGACCAAAAGGGCATTTTTGGAGATGTATAAAGATAGGATAGTAGAAGTGGGACTTATCATGGCTCAGGCTCTTTTGGATGGTAATAAAATTTTGTTTTTTGGAAATGGGGGCTCAGCAGCAGACTCACAGCATTTAGCCGCAGAGATTGTGGGGCGCTACAAAAAAGAAAGAAAAGGCCTTCCTTCTATAGCCCTTACCACAGATACTTCTATACTTACAGCCGTTGGTAACGATTATGGATTTGATGTAATCTTTGAGCGTCAGATAGAAGCCCTTTGTATGCCTGGGGATGTGGCTATTGGTATATCTACATCTGGGAACTCTCCAAACGTAATAAAAGGTCTTATGAAAGCTCACGATATGGGAGCTACTACCATAGCTTTTAGCGGTAAGCAAGGGGGCAAGGTGGTGGATATAGCCCATTATAGTTTTGTAGTACCCTCTTACGATACAGCAAGAATCCAAGAGTGTCACATAACACTTGGACACACTTTATGCGAAATCATAGATGAAGTTGTAAATGAAAAGCTATCTATGGCCTAAAAGTGTATTTTTATATCCACTTTTATTTTTTATACTTTTAGGTTTTCTGACTTTTAAAGATAATATTAAAAGCCCTAAAACCCATCTAAAAAATGGTTTTTACAAAATAGAGGCTAAAGCATTGACAAATTCTGAAGTAAAGGTACTAAACCCATCTTATCTAAAAGGCGATATCTTGCATCTAAACATAAAACTTCCAAAAGATAGCTATATAAAAGGTTATATAAAGGTAAAAAACGGCATCGCAAAAACTTCAAAAGATTTTTTGGAAATATCAAAACCAAATAACCGTGATTTGGGGCTTTTAGAAAGACTAAAGATATTTTTAAAAAATAGGTTCAAAAGCACCACTTCAAACGATTGGTCAAAGGATATAGGCCTTGCGCTTTTGTTTGGAGAGGGCGTGAAGGCTCTTCCAGAGGACCTTCTTACAAGTTTTTCGGTAAACTCTTTGATATTTTTGCTCATTATGTCTGGGATACATATAGACCTTATATTTAAAAATCTATCAAACCTCTTTTTTGGTGAGTATAAAGATGTTTTTGCACTTTTACTTTTGATAACCTATGTCGGTATTTTTATGGAACACGGGGCTCCTATAATAAGGGCTGTTAGCTATCTTATAGTGAGTGTTTTGCTAAAAACCTTTTATAGATACGCAAGCAACATAAAAATATTTTTTATATCTGGTATTCTTACGCTTTGTTTTAATATATCTTTTTATAAAAGTATTGGTTTTTGGCTTTCAATGGTTATAACATTTTATATACTCTTTTATCTTAAAAGCGTAGAAACTCCTAAAACCTTCTTTGGTAAGATAGCGCTTTCTATGGAGCTTTCTTTGGTGGCAATTCTTAGTTCTATGCCAATGATTTCAAAGCTTGGGCCTATATCTATATTAGCTGTTTTGGTGGTACCGTTTTTGCTTCTAGTTGTAGAATTATACCTTGTTTTGGGGCTTTTAAACATATTAACGGTTTTTTCTATACCTATATTTTATATACCTTTAAATAAAATAGCCTATTATTTTGGAGATATCGTTTATGAGCTAAATCTAAGACCTATGTACTTTAAAATACCTATTTACTATGGAGTGGTTTTTGATGGACTTTTGCTACTATCTATAGTTTTTATAAAAGATAGATTTTTAAAAGTCTTTTCTATGATATTTCTTTTTGGTTTAGCTTACGCTATGTGGGGTTTATAAAAGATCTTTTAGCGTAGATGTCAATATATCTAATCCCTCTTCTATCTCTTCTTTTGTGATAACAAGAGGCGGAAGCATTCTTAAAACGCTGTTGGCGGTGCAGTTTATTACAAGCCCTCTTTTGTGAAGTTCATTTGATATCTCTTTGCAATCTTTTTTTATATCAAGCCCAAGCATCAATCCTTTTCCTTTTAAAAGCCCAAAACTTTCTAAAGCGTTTCTAAATATTGCCTCTTTTGAAGGTATGTCTTTCATAAGATTTGGTATCTCATCAAGGGTAATAGATGCTGCCATGCAAGAAAGGGCGTTTCCTCCAAAGGTAGCCCCGTGGGTACCCACTCCAAAAGATTCTGAAATCTCATCTTTTGCAATAACAGCTCCTATAGGAAGCCCAGAGCCAAGCCCTTTTGCCATCGTAACGATATCTGGTTTTATATCTGCATATTGATATGCAAAAAACTTACCGGTTCTTCCCATGCCAGCTTGGACCTCATCCAAGATAAGAAGCATATCGTTTTCTTTGCATAATATTTCAAGCTCTTTTAGAAAATCTAAGTTTGCTTCGTTTATACCACCTTCTCCTTGAATGGCTTCTATCATTATGCCTGCTGTTTTATCCGTCATTAGGCTTTTAACGGAGTTTATATCGTTAAACTCGGCGTAATCAAAACCCTCAAGCATCGGTTCAAAACCTTGGTGCAGGTTTGGTCTGGGAGTGGCCGACAAAGAGCCCATAGTCCTTCCGTGAAACCCGCCTTTAAATGTGATGATACGGTATTTGTCTTTTCCTTTGTCCTTGAAGTATTTTCTTGTTAGTTTTATGGCTGCTTCGTTGGCTTCTGTGCCGCTGTTGCAAAAAAATACTTTGCCCCTGTCTTTATAAAAGCTTATTAACTTTGAAGCTACTTCTTCTTGCCAAGGGTTTTCGTATAGGTTTGAAGTATGGATTATCTCATCTATTTGATTTTTCAAAGCGTTTTTAAGCTTTTGATGTGAATACCCTAGCGTATTTACAGCAATACCTGATAAAAAATCTATGTACCTTTTACCATTTTTGTCAAATAAAACAGAATTTTCTCCTCTTACAAAAGCAATATCTTTACGAGGATACGTGTTCATTAAAAACATAAAACTACGCTTCTTCTTTTTTGGTTTGGGCTTTTTGCTCTTTTTTGTTTTCTTCTGATGGTGGTGGGTTGTTGGAGCTATATATGGCTTGTCTTATTTTGGTTTCTATGTCTTTTGCTATATCTTTGTTTTCAGTTAAAAATGTCTTAACTTGTTCTTTGCCTTGGCCTATCTTTGTATCTTGATAGCTGTACCAACTACCGCTTTTTTGAATTATACCCATCTCTATTGCTACGTTTACAAGATCACAGATTTTACATACACCTTCGCCAAAGTAAACTTCGTATTCGCCCTCTTGGAAAGGTGGTGCTAATTTGTTTTTTACTACCCTTACCTTCGCACTGTAGCCTATTTTGTTATCTCCGGCTTTTATATCTCCAGTTTTTCTTACTTCAAGCCTCATATCTGCAAAAAACTTCAAAGCTCTTCCGCCCGGTGTGGTTTCTGGGTTTCCGTACATCTGACCTATTTTTTCTCTTATTTGATTTATAAATATAAGGGTTGTATTGGATTTATTGGTGGCTCCCTTTAGTTTTCTTAAAGCCTGAGACATAAGCCTTGCTTGTTTACCTACTTGAGCATCACCCATTTCGCCTTCTAATTCATCTTTTGGTACCAAAGCAGCCACCGAGTCTACTACTATAATATCCACTGTGTTTGAGTTTATAAAAGCATCCGCTATCTCAAGGGCTTGCTCTCCATAATCTGGCTGGGATATATACATAGCATCAAGATTTACCCCAAGTTTTACGGCGTACTTTGGGTCCAAAGCGTGTTCTGCGTCTATAAAAAGCGCTATACCCCCTTGCTTTTGGGCTTCTGCTATAGCATAAAGGGCTAATGTGGTTTTGCCTGCAGATTCTGGTCCAAATATTTCTATAATCTTACCCCTTGGTAAGCCACCTACTCCCGTAGCTCTATCCACAGACAATATCCCTGTAGGAATGACGTTTATGGTTTGTTTTTCGTAGGCGGCCTTCATAGGCATAACGGCACCTTTGCCGTATTTCTTTTCTACTTGTGTAAGAGTCGCCTCTAAGGCTTTTTTCTTTTCTTGATCCATAACTACCTCAGTCAGTTTGCATCTACTATTTTTGGAACTTCAAACATGTTTAAACGCTTAGCTGGAGCGTTTAGAAGGACTTTGTCCACCTCTAAAGAAGCCTCTGGTTCATCTTCTCTTAAAGGTGTAGAGTTGCTATACTCTTCTTCTAGGAGCTCGGCTTTTACTTCATTTAGCTTGTTTACAAAATCAAGTATGTTTTTCATTTGAGCTGAGAAAAACTCTACTTCATCCTCTTTTAACTCTAACCTTGAAAGCTTTGCTATTTTTATAACCTCTTCTTTGCTAATACTCATATTCTTATTATATCATTTTGAGGCTTTTAAAAGTAAAAATCTTTAATGTATTAAAGGGTATAAACATTAAGAATATGTAAAGGTCCATTGTGAGTACTATATAAACTGGAAGCTTTGGCATTAGAAAACCGTATAAAGCCATAAGGTTTGAACCTACTATTGCAAAAAGCATAGAAAACAATAATGCTTTTGAAGGCATATTTTTTATACCAAAGTCTCTTTCTCTTACTGAGAATATACTGACGGGTATGGTAAGGACTAAGGCAAGAAAAGTTAGAGTTTTTATATTTTGAAGAGGAAGCTTGAATACTAGATGACCAAAGATGTATATACCACCTACAATCCATAAAACACTAAAAATACCAAATGCCAAAGATGCTATAGATATCTTTTTTATATCCCATTTATCTGGTTTTTGAGAATAGCCAACGTTGTCTGTGGCCAAAGAAAGCGTAAGAAAATCGTTGTAAAAAAACATGGCTATTATCATTTTTGTAGTGAGTACAAAATCTTTGTCTATAATAAAAAATGCAAATATCGTAAGCACTACGGCAAAAACTCTTATGGTCTTTGAGAATACGTATGTTAGAAGTCTTTGATATATTTTTCTTGATACCACTATGGCAGAAACTATATTTATTAGTCCCTCTTCTGTTAAAACCACTGAAGCGGCCGCTTTTGCCACATCTGTGGCGTTTGAGACTGCTATACCAAAGTCTGCCTGTTTTAAAGCTGGAGCATCGTTGATGCCATCTCCGGTCATACCTACTATATGACCCATCTTTTGGTAGGTTTTTACAATTTTAAATTTATCTTCTGGTAATACTCCGGCAAACACTCCGCAGGCTTCTCTTATATCTTTTGCTTCGCAAACATCACCTTCTATCCCTACCAAAGAGGCTATATGACTTGCAGTTTCTTTGGTATCACCGGTAATCATTTTTACATCTACACCTAAGTCCCTTATTTTTTCTATAAGTTCTTTAGAGTCTTCTCTTGGAGGATCAGAAAAGCCTATAAAACCCACCAACTCTTTTTTGTGGTCTTTTTCTATCCAAACCGCCAAAACTCTTAGCCCCATGCTAGCCATTTCTTTGTAAAGGTTTTCTTGATTTTCATCTTCTATGGGAGCTACTTTAGGCGAACCTTTAAATACATATATTTCTTCGTTGTCTTTTTTGATTTTTGCTGTTGAGTATTTTTTTGATGGATCAAAAGCCTCAAAATCTTCTTTTTCTATTTTGTAGCAATCGTCTTTTAAATAGTTAAATATTGCCTCTTCTATGGGGTCTTTTTGCTTTGGGTCAGAAGATATGGCTCCGTAACACATTACATCTTTTTCTTGGTAATTACCTACAGGGAGGATTTTATCTACTGTTATCTTGTTTTTTGTAATAGTACCTGTTTTATCGGTGCAAAGTATATCCATCGATGCAGCAGATTCGATAGCTGAGAGTTTTGTGGTGAGGACACCGTTTTTAGCAAGTTCTTTTGCTCCAAGCGCTGTGGAGAGTGTGAAAGCCGCTGGCAAAGCTACAGGTATGATAGGAATGAGCATTACCACAAGAACAGGTAAAACATCGCCTAAATAAAAACCTTTTGATATGGAAAGACCTAACAATATTATTATGAGAAAGACCCCAAACAAAAATAAGTATTTTACCAGCTCAAAAACCACTACTTCAAGCTGGGTTTTGGTTTTAGCCTCTTGTACTAGCTTTGCAGATTTTCCAAAAAACGTATGCTCTCCTATGTTTATCACCCTTCCTATAGCCTCTCCTCTTACCACAAAAGAACCCATATACGCTGTATCTTTAGGTTTTAGGCTTTTAGGAAGAGATTCTCCTGTTATACTTGATTGGTCTACCGATATCGCACCTTCTAAAATCTCTACATCAGCTGGTACTGCAAATCCACTTTGTAAAAGTACAATATCATCTATTGTAATATACTTTGCATCTATCTCTTTCCAAATGCCGTCTCTTAGTACTTTAGCTTTTACACTTAGATGTTTTTTTAAAAGCTCCAAAGCGTTTTGAGCGCTTAGCTCATGCCAAAAAGATACTACCCCGTTAAATATTAGCAATACAAAAATAGCTATCGCATCAGGATACTTTTTTAGTAAAAACGTCAATATACCTGTAAATTCTAAAAGCCAAGGTATAGGACCCCAAAATTTTTTGAGAAACAAGACAAAGGTTGATTCTTTTTTTTCTTTTATTTCGTTAAAGCCATACTTTTTTATATTTTCTTTAGCTTGATCTTCCGTTAAGCCTTTGTAACTTTCCACAAAGCTTATTTTAACATAACTTTAGTTTATGTTTCATTCTCTTGCTCATCGTAATCTAAGACTTTATCGGATTCATCATTTGGATCGTAAACAAACATCCATATAAAATACACCACTATACCAATAAGCGTTATCACGCCTACTATCTCAGAAATTCCCATAAAAAATCTCCTTCTATATCATATTATTGCGATTTATGAAAAAAGTCAATGATTTTATTTTAAAAGGGGAGGATCTTTGCCAAAAATCTAGCTAGCCATCCTGGTTGAGAGCCATTTACTAGATAACCATGGCCTTGGTATAAAATCTCTAAGTTTGCTATATCCTGGCTTGGGACGGTATCTGTGTTGTCTATATCTTGAGGTCTTACGATACCCCTTAACGTAATTACCCTTTCTACGTTGTTTAGATATATAATTTTATGACCTTCTATGAGAAGGTTGCCATTTGGGTAAACTCTTTTTACATAAGCTGTAATAGTAGTAGTAAAAACCCCGCTTTGAGATTCTGTGCCTTGAGCTTTTTGCTGTGCGTTTGAGTTTGCTCCAACCCCTAAATTTCTAAGAGTACTTGAAGGAAGTCCAAAAAACGAGGAGATAGCGTCGTTGAATGTGCTTGAACGTTGAGTTTGATTTGATATACTTTCTACGGCGTTTACGCTTTCTGAAACAAGGATGTGTACCAAATCCCCCACTGCAAAAGCCCTTTGGTCGCTGTAAAGATTAGCCATAGGACTATCTGGTACGTACAGGCTACCTTTTGATGCATAGTTTAGATTTTGAGATGGTGTTGAATAGGGTAAGTATTTTAAGTGATGAGGCGTTGAAGCACAGCTATTTAGCAATAAACTAAGCATTATAACGTTAAAAGCTAAAAAAACAAGCTTCTTAAACTTCATTTTCCAAATTATATCATGTTTTCTAAAAATCTTACATGATGCTCATTTTTTTTGAACTCTGTTGTGTCTAAAAGTTTTCTGTGAAGATCTAAGTTTGATTTTAGAGATTTTCCTTCTATCTTTGTTTCGTTAATAGCTCTTTTCATGCGATTTATAGCTTCTTCTTTATTTTTACCATAAGCTATTATTTTGGCTAAAAGAGAGTCGTAATATTGGGGTATGCTATAGCCTTGGTAAAGATGGGTATCTACTCTTACTCCAAACCCGCCTGGTAATCTTAGTTTTTCAACAACACCTACAGATGGTATGAAAGTAATAGGGTCTTCTGCATTTATTCTACATTCTATAGCAAATCCTCGTGGTTTTATAGAGTCTATATCAAGCTCACCTTCATCCGCTATTAAAAGCTGATAAGACACTATGTCTATTCCTGTAGTCATCTCGGTTACGGGATGTTCTACTTGTATACGAGCGTTCATTTCTATGAAATAAAATTGCCCTTCTGTGTAGAGGAATTCTACAGTGCCAGCTCCTATGTAGTTTATAGCTTTTGCAAACCTTATAGCGTATTCGTATAGCAGCTCTCTTTCAGAATCAGATATTGAAGCAGAAGGCGATTCTTCTATTATCTTTTGATGCCTTCTTTGTAAAGAGCATTCTCTTTCTCCTAAGGTTATTACGTTTTTCCCATCAGATAGTATTTGTACTTCTATATGTTTTGGGTTTATAAGGTATTTTTCTATATATATCCTTTCATCTCCAAAGGAATTTTTTGCTTCTGCCATAGCTGTTTGCATCACTTCAAGAAGCTCTTTATCGTCTCTTACTATCCTTATGCCTCTACCACCGCCACCGGCTGCCGCTTTTAACACAACTGGATATCCTATTTTGTGAGCTATCTCCTTTGCTTCTAAAAAGCTTACTTCACCGTCGCTTCCTGGTACTACCGGTACTCCAGCTTTCTTTGCTATCTCCTTGGCCTTTACCTTATCACCGCTTAATTCTATAACTTCTGAAGGTGGTCCCACAAACTTTATATTGCTAGCTTGAACTATTTCTGCAAATGTTGGATTTTCCGACAAAAAGCCGTATCCTGGGTGTATGGCGTCTACTTTTGTAACTTCTGCGGCTGCCATTATAGAAGGAATATTTAAGTAGCTATCGGCTGCCTTCGGCGGGCCTATGCATATTGCTTCATCAGCCATTTCTACGTGTAGGGAATTTTTATCTGCTTCGGAGTATATGGCCACGGTTTTTATGCCCATCTCTTTGGCGGTTCTTATAATTCTTACGGCGATTTCGCCTCTATTTGCTATAAGTAGCTTTTTAATCATATATTTCCACAAGTTTTTCTTTTGAGCTTTTTCCTGCTTTTATGTGTATCTTAGATTTTGATACTTTTAGAAATTCCGACAAAACGTTGATGAGTTCTTCGTTTGCTTTACCGTCCACCGGCGGAGCTTTTATGCTTATTTTTAAGCTTTTGTCTTCTAATTGCTCCACCGAAACGGTTTTTGCGTTTGGTTTTACTTTTACCCTTAAAATCATTAAAACTTTTTAAACTCTTGAGGAAGCTCTCTTGGTTCTATCCCGGTGTATTCAGTTTCTTCCTTTTCGTTTAATCTCTTGCTAAAAGGCTTTTCTTTGGTAAGTTCTTCGTATACGTGAGCTACAAGCCCAGGAACCCTTCCTATTATGAAAAATCCTTTACCAAGCCTCCAATCAAACCCCATTTCCGATGTAACAGCAGCTATGGCACCGTCTACGTTTAACACGAGCTTTTTGCCCTTTTGTTTAAGTATCTCTTCTTCTACTTTTTCTGCAAAAGCACAATACTTATCGTAAAAGCCCAAAGATTTAGCTATATCCATCAGCCTCTTTGTCCTTGGGTCAAATTCTTTGTAGTATTTATGTCCAAAACCAGGTATTGGTTTTTTATTTTCAAGATATTCTTTTACAAGCTCTTCTATATTTTTGTTTATGTTATCTTGCATAAACTTCATCGCATCTTCCAAAGCCCCACCGTGAGCAGAACCAAATGTCGCAACACCAGCGGCTACTCCTACGTTTAGCGTGTTGCCACCAGAGGCTACAGCTCTTGCAGCTATTACAGAAGGTGGAGCTATGCCGTGGTCTATTACAGATACAAAGATAGCATCCATCATCTTGGCTTCTTTTTCAGATGGCAGCTCACCTTTTAATATTAGATATATCGCTTGTGAAAAGCTAAGGTTACCTACTAAGTCTAATAGCTTGTAACCTCTTATATAGGTGTCTTCGCCTTTGTGAAGAGTGATACCGGTACGCCATTTTTTTTCCATCTAAACCTCCTAAAAATGAACATCGC
Source organism: Hydrogenobaculum sp. 3684 (assembly GCF_000213785.1). Taxonomy (NCBI): domain Bacteria; kingdom Pseudomonadati; phylum Aquificota; class Aquificia; order Aquificales; family Aquificaceae; genus Hydrogenobaculum; species Hydrogenobaculum sp. 3684. The sequence goes on from NC_015557.1 coordinate 1,281,936, forward strand.
AGGTTTGTTCATATTCTATTAGCTCTTTTATATGAGCGTTTTCTCCGCAAAGCGGGCAAGATTTATCTTTTCTTAGATTTACTTTTCTAAAATCCATAGACAAAGCATCCATGATAAGCAGTTTACCTATAAGGGGCTCTCCACAGCCTATTACAAGTTTTAAAGCTTCTGTGGCTTGTATTGCACCCATTATACCACCGATAGAACCGAGTATGCCAGCTTCTTGGCAAGTGGGCACAAGCCCCGGGGGCGGTGGTTCTGGGAACAAACACCTATAACAAGGAGAGTTTTCCTTGTCTTCGTAGTTAAATACGGTTATTTGACCTTCGAATCTGAGCATCGCGGCTGATACAAGCTTTTTACCTAAGAAATAGCAAGCATCGTTTATTAAAAACCTTGTGGGAAAGTTGTCGGTACCATCTAATATGATGTCGTAATCTTTTATAATATCCATTACGTTGTCTTTGTTTATCATAGTGTTGTAAGTGATGACGTTTACATCTTTGTTTAGGGCTTTTACCGTCATGGCGGCAGATTCAACTTTAGGCATTCCTACCCTATCTTCTGTATGAATAATTTGCCTTTGGAGATTTGAATAGTCTACTTTATCAAAATCTACAATGCCAAGTGTACCAACCCCAGCTGCCGCTAAGTAATATATAGCTGGTGATCCAAGCCCACCGGCACCTATTACCAAAATTTTGGCTTGGCTTATCTTTTTTTGTCCAACACCACCTACTTCTGGTAATATTATATGTCTTGCATATCTTTTAATTTGCTCTTCAGTAAAATCAAACATGCTAATACTCCTTTAAGGTCTTGGCCTTTCTATGGTTATATCCATGCTGTTGTTGTGCTTTTTTATATCTGTTACATATAGGTCTTCTTTTTCCGGCACAAGCACAATAACAACGGTATCTTTACCGTTTTGAACTATTAACCTGCCAAAAGCTTCTTTTCCAAAGTATAAAGGTTTTACAGTCCTGGCTATTGGATGTTTTATTCTTCTTGTGAAGAATACATCTATTATACCTATTCTTCTGCCGTCCACAAACTTGGTGCTGTAATCGTATTTTCTTATGGATCCATAAGCTTTCGGAAACTCTAAAGAAGCCACTTCTTTATAAATATTTTTTTGTGGTTTTACCACTTCTTTCTTCTTAGGCTTTGGTATGCTTTTGGGTTGTAGCTTTGTAACTTCTTTTTGGAAAGTTTGAGCCGGTTTTTTGGGTACCATACCCTCTATGTATGCAGATATTGTAATTGGCTCCGATTTCGTATATATAAGGCTTACCTTCGCTGTGCCGTTTATGAAATCCTCTGGGGGTATTATATCTGGAATAAGTTTGCCAGTACCACTTGCCACAAGGTGAACAGTTTTACCCACTATATTGTAATTTCTTATAACTTGACCATCTTGATCGTATGCTGTAACGTATACTTCAAAGGGCTCACCGGCACTTATAGTACTTTCTGGAATCTCTACTTTAAATCTGGATGGTTTTGGTGAATATAAATCTACATAATAATCTTGGCTTGATATTTTACGGTTGTTTACTTCGTAAGCGTCTATAGCTACTTTAGAAGGCGTGTCGTATCTTAATACGATATCAGCTATACCGTTTTTAAACTTATAAGCATGAACTGTGTAAGGAAGTGTGCCGTTTGGTGTTTTAAGTTCTACTACAACGTCAGAGCCTATTGAAGCATAATTTTTAACCACATTTCCATATTTGTCTAAAGCGATAACCTTAGCTACAAAATCCCTACCCGCTTCTACTGTAGAAGGCGCTTCTATAGCGAACTTATAGACAGGACCATTGACTACTTTTATGCTAACCACAGGCATCATACTGCCAGTGGCTTCGTTTTTTATAGGAACTGGATAAGAGCCTTCCAGTATTGATAAAGTAGCCACACCCGCCTCATTGTCTTCTATGGTTATACTAAAAGAACCATCTTTGAAATCCTTTGAAGAAAATAAAGCTGGATCTACTGCTAACTCTCCTGTGCTTCTTACAAGAAACTTCTTATCGTAATAAGAGAAATTATTTATGAAGTTTCCATAAGCATCCGTTGGTCTTAAGGTAAAGGTTACTTTTTGTCCAGCGGTTATATAAATGGGTATGTATGCGTCAAAGTAAGAAAAATTACCCGGTTTTACATAAACCTGCTCTGCTCTTGATAAACCCACGCTTACCAACGTGCTCATAAATATTAAAAATAGATATATCTTGGCAGTTTGTATATAGCTCTTAATCATAACATCTCCTTGTAAAATATTATATAACATTTTTTTATAAAAATAGAAATTTTGTAGCAAACTCATGTAAAATATTAGAATGATAAAGATAATTGAGCCTAGATTTACGGAAGAAGATGCAAAAGTCCTATCAGAGATAGTGCTTTCTGGTTATATAACAAGAGGACCATGGACCAAAAAATTTTCTGAAGCTTTTGCACAGTTTTTAGGTGTAGAAAAAGTTTATACGGTTTGTTCTGGGACCGCTGCTTTATACGTGATATTAAAAGCCTTAAACGTTGAAGGTAAACATGTTGTAGTACCAGCTCTTAGCTTTATGGCTACGATAGACACGGTGATTTTGGCAGGTGGTATACCGGTGGTGGTGGATGTAGATGAGTATTATACAATGGATGTAAATCAACTAGAAGATGCTATAAAAAAATACAACCCAGTTTGTATAATACCGGTGCATCTTTACGGTGGCATGGCTGATATGGATTCAATTATGTCGCTTGCAAATAAATACAACGTATATGTTTTAGAAGATGCAGCCCAAGCTCACGGAGCATCTTTTAAGGGTAAAATGGCTGGAGCTATAGGACATGTGGGGGCTTTTAGTTTTTACGCTTCTAAGAATGTTCCAATGGGAGAGGGTGGTGCAATATCGTCTTCTGATGAGTCTATATTAAAAGCTGTAAACGCCCTTATAGACTTTGGAGATTCACCGGCCTTAAATTTAAGAATTACAGAGTTTCAGGCTGCCCTTGGATTTTTAGGACTTCAGAGACTAAAAGAACAAAACGATAAGCGTATAAAAAACGCAGAGTACTACAACAAGCACCTATCCGATGAGCTCATAAAACCAAAACAAAGAGAAAACTCCCATCACGTTTATCATCTTTACACGTTAAGGCATAAAAATAGGGATCATATAATAGAATCTCTTAAAAAAGAGGATATAGACGCAAGGGTATATTACACTTATACGTTGGCAAGCTTAAGAGATGCTTTGCATCTTCCTCTTGATAACGCCAACAAATATATAAAGGAGCTTTTTAGTATACCAGTGCACCCTTATCTTTCTCAGGAGGATTTAGAAAAAATAGTTTATGTTATAAACAAAAGCCTATGATAGGTATAATAGATTACGGTATGGGAAACCTTGGAAGCGTTTTTAAGGCTTTTGACAAAGTGGGTTTAAACCCTCAGATAATAAACACCAAAGACCAAATAAAAACTTCTGATGCTCTTTGTCTTCCGGGTGTTGGAGCTTTTAAAGATGCGATGGATAATCTTAAAAATTTAGATATCATAGATGACATAATAGCTTTTATAAAATCAGGCAAACCTTTTATAGGTATTTGTCTTGGATACCAGCTTTTGTTTGAAAAAAGCTATGAGTTTGGCGAGCACGAAGGGCTTTCTATATTTAAAGGTGATGTTAGGCTTTTTCCAGTGGGGGTGAAAGTGCCTCATATAGGCTGGAACCAGCTTTGGATAAAAAAAGATGATGGCGTGTTTAAAGGTGTAGAAAACGGGGCTTTTGTATACTTTGTGCATTCGTATTACGTAAATCCTCAGGATAAAGATATAATCTCCACTTACACCGATTATAGCGTTGATTTTGCATCTTCTATAGAATACGAGAACGTAGTGGGTTTGCAGTTTCATCCAGAAAAAAGCCAAGAAGTGGGTCTTAAAATACTTTCTAATTTTAAAGAAAAATACAAGCTATGAGGTGAGAAAGCTATGAGAGTGCTTTATCTTACAAGATGTGCCAATAAGTATAGTGCTTATTATGACTTGGATTGTAAAGAAAACTTGTTTACCGATGGAAAATTTTCTTTTTTGCAAGAAAAAAGGCATGAAGCGTTTAAGCTTTTAAAAGCTAAAAAATCAAAAGAGGGTGGGGCTCTTTGGAGAATATCCAAAGATAAGTTTTGGGAAGGGCTTCATATGCATGTCATGCCAAAAGCTGTAAAAGAGAGAATTTTTGAAAGAACGATAGTGTTACATCCCATAATGGGTATGCTATCACCGGAGGACAAAGTTTGCAAATGGGATGTTTCTTGTCAGTATAAGTCTATGGGTTTTTGGAAAGAAGATATAAAAAGATATATACTTAACGATGATTTTATTGTGTTTAACTTTCTACCAAGCTCTTTTGATAGGCTTTTACCAAAAGAAACAAAGGTTGTAAACTTTAAATACATGATAAAGGATAAACCTATGAAAGATAGTTCTTTGGTAAAAGCTTACACAATGAGATATATAGTTGAAAAAGATATAAAAAGCATAGAAGAACTTAAAAAGATAAATTTTTTAGATTTTGTGGTAAGCGATATACAAGAAGAAGATAACGCCATAGCGGTTTATATGCATTCTGAAGGAAAATACTCTGTTAAAAAAGCGGGTATCATATGAAAATTTCTATAGTAATACCAATTTACAACGAAGAAGAAAGCGTAGGAACGCTTTACGAAAAAATCGTAGACACTATGAATAAGCTTCCCTACGATTATGAGATAATAGCGGTAGATGATGGAAGCACCGACAACACTTTTAACAAGTTAAAGGAAATAGCCTCAAAAGATAAGCGATTAAAGGTAATAAGCTTTAAAAGAAACTATGGACAAACGGCAGCCATGTTTGCAGGTTTTCAGCACGCTTCTGGGGATGTAGTCATTACTATGGATGCAGATCTTCAAAACGACCCAGCGGATATCCCGATCCTCATTGAAAAGATAAACGAAGGATACGATGTGGTAAGCGGTTGGCGTAAAGACAGAAAAGACCCGTTTTTTTCAAGGACACTACCTTCTAAAATTGCCAATTATATAATTTCAAACGCCACAGGTGTTTATCTTCATGATTATGGATGTTCGTTAAAAGCCTATAAAAAAGATATAGCTAAAAACTTTAGGCTATACGGAGATATGCATAGATTTTTGCCTGCTTTGGCTAAGGGGTTAGGGGCTAAGATAACAGAAGTGCCTGTGAGTCATCATCCAAGACTTTACGGTAAATCTAAATACGGTATAGGGCGTACTATAAGGGTTATACTTGATATATTCTTGGTAAAGTTTTTAAATGAGTATATAAACAAACCCCTTTATGCTTTTGGCGGTATAGGTTTTATACTTTTTAGCCTTGGATTTTTATCTGGGCTTTATCTTACCTACGATAAACTTATAAACAATCAAGAGATAGGACAAAGACCTCTTTTGTTTTTGACAGTGCTTCTTATTATATCTGGTCTTCAGTTTATATCTACTGGAATAATCGCAGAAGTTATTATAAGAACTTACTACGAATCTCAAGATATAAAACCCTATAGGATAAAGGATGCAATAAATATAGAAAATATTGATGAAAATTAAAATACTGGTTTCTTTTCTTTTAAGCATATTATTTTTATACATCTTTTATAAAACCGTTGGTTTTAAAGAGGCTAAAAATGGCTTTGAAGCTTTAAACCCCCTTTATATAGGTGTTGGTTTTACTCTTTACGTTTTTAGTTCTTTCTTAAGAGCTTATCGCTGGCATCTAATGATAAAAGATATAAACATGAAAGATTTTTTTCTTATAAACAACATCCATATTTTTTTAAACAATATACTACCGGCTAGGACTGGAGAGTTTAGTTTCTTTTACATGCTTAAAAAGCGTGGTATAAACCTTACTAAATCCTTTTGGATATTTGCTTTGGCTAGACTGATGGATGGACTTGCTTTGCTTGGGTTTTTCTTTGGTTTTTTCTTTAAGTTTTATTTTGCGGCTTTTATCGTCGTATTTGGTCTTATAATGGTGTTTTTACTAAAGCATACTATAGCTATTTTACCAAATATATTTATTTTAAAATCCCTAAAACAAAATCTCTCTACTCATTTTGAAAGCAAAACCGCCATAAAGCTTTACTTTATCTCTGTGATATCTTTTGCTTTTAAGTTTCTTGGCTTTTATGAGATGGCAAAAAACATTATACCTATGGGATTTTTTGATATATTGCCCTCTTATGTGGTATCAGAACTTAGCTCTATATTGCCTATAAACGGCGTTATGGGCCTTGGCACTTATGAGTTTGGTTTTTCTATACCATCAAAGCTAACTGATATATCTTTAAAAACGTCTTTGGATCTTGGCTTTATAACCCATGTGTTTTTGCTTTTATCTTCTTCTATACTTGGTATACTATCTTTATTATTTTTAAAGCTTGAACACTACAAAGAAGAAAGATAAAGCTTTTCTAACTTTATAACCAAAATAGATATCAGACATCCCATACCAAAACTCACAAGCACATCTCCAAGATAATGCATAAAAAGTAAAACCCTTGATATACCCACCAACATTGACCAAAGTATAAGGTAAAACCCTAGTTTTTTATTTTTAATAAAAATACTAAAAGCTATAGAACTGTTTATAAGCACATGCCCAGAAGGTATAGAAGAGTAATTTTTATTGCTTTTAAAAAAGTAAAACCCATATATATCTTTTTTCAAAAAAAGCTCAGGCCTTGCTTTACCAAATATAAACTTAAACAGCATGATAGCGCTATCTGAAAGCACAAGACAAACTGATAGTAAGAGTATATACTTTCTTAGGCTTTTAACATAAAAACTAATCAGCATAAGCACCGTACATGCATAAAAAACAATGTCAAAATGCCCAAGCTTTGTAATAAGTTTTATCAAGCTTTTAAAAGCCAAAAAACTATCCCTATGGACATACAAAAAATACGTTATATCCTTATCAAATAAAAATATGCTTATAAATCCAAGGACTATAAGAGATATCCCTATTTTAATCATATATTTATTATAAGATAAAAGAGCCCCTGGAAGGGCTCTAAGATCTTAATTAACTTCTTAAATCTTTACTTATGTCTTCTGGCAAGGGGCAAGCTTCTGGTGGAAGGCCTTTTACTTTAGACCCATAATACATAACTGGGATAAGCACCAAGCTAAGAGCAGTGGAGGCTATTGTACCAAAAATAAGGGATATGGCAAGACCGTTGAATATCGGGTCAAATATGATAACAAAAGCACCTACTATAAGGGCTGCTGCTGTTAAAAGTACAGGTCTTGTTCTTATGACACCGGCTTCTACCACAGCCACATGAAGAGGTACTCCTTCTCTTATACGTTGTTCTGCAAATTCCACAAGAAGTATAGAGTTTCTAAGGATTATACCAGCTAAAGCTATAAAACCTATCATAGAAGTGGCTGTAAAGAAAGCGTGTAGTATAAAGTGTCCTGGGACTATACCAACTAAAGTTAGTGGAATAGGAGACATGATGATACCAGGGGTTTTGAAGTCCTTAAACCATCCTACTATGAGGATATAGATGATAAAAAGAGCACCTGCAAAAGCAATGCCAAGATCTCTAAACACTTGCAAAGTAATATACATCTCACCACCCCATCTTACATATATATGATTTGTAATCTTTGGGAAAGACATCCAAAGCTCTGATACATGGCCATACGGGTTAGGTATACTCAAAACCTTTTTCCTTATGTCCCATATGCTGTAAAACGGGGCACCTGCACCTTTTGCCACATCTCCTACCACATATACTACTCTTCTTAAATTTTCGTGATATATGGTTTTGTGTATAGGGTGTTTTACTATTTTGATGAGGTTTGATAGTGGTATAAGCTGACCTTGTTTGTTGGGTATTTCTAAGTTTTCAAGGTTTTGAAGCGTTCTATAGGGTCTTGCTATCCTTACTTCTATAGGTACTGCTTCGGTGTCTGTGGACTGGATGATACCAGCATTATAACCAGCGGTTGCTACTCTTAGAGTCCTTACTATATCCTTTTTTGAAACCCCAAACTGTGCCGCCCTTGCTTGATCTATAACAAAATCTATTTGGGGAGCGTTTGATTCTAAGTATATACCGCTGTCTGTTATTTCTTTATCTTTTCTAAAAAGCTTTAAAACTTGCATAGCAAAGGCTCTTTGAGAAGAAAGCGTTGGGCCGTATATCTGAGCCACTATTGGGTCTAAAACTGGTGGGCCTGGTGGGGTCTCTACTACAGCCACATAAGAAGCTCCCATGGAGTAAGCTATCTTTTGTACCATAGGTCTTATGGATTGGGCAAAAGCGTGGGATTCCATTTTTCTTTTGTCTTTTCCCACAAGCTCTATGGCTATTTGTGCATAGTAAGGTCTTGTCCTAAGATAGTAGTGTCTTATAAGGCCGTTAAAACCATAGGGTTTTGGCAAACCTGCATATATTTGATAGTATTTAACCTCTTTTTGTTTTGCTATGTAATCTGCAATCTTTTTGGCCACTAAATATGTTTGCTCTACCGTGGTATCTTCTGGCATGTTTAAGACTACTGATAGTTCTGATTTGTTGTCGAAAGGAAGCATTTTTACTATAACAGCTCTACTTAGTATAAGAAATACAGATATACCCAATAAAGACCAAACGGCTATATAGAATAAAACTCTTTTTGATTTTGATATAAGAAGGGGTTCTACCATCTTGCAGTATAGTTTCCAAAATATAGTTTCTTTTATGTTTATTACAGGTTTTTCGCTTTTATCATGATTTTCGTGTCCATGTTTTATAAGTCTATAGGCTGCCCAAGGAGTTATGGTAAAAGCAACCCACAAAGAAAATAGTATTGCTGCACTAGCGTTTACCGGTATTGGCCTCATATAAGGACCCATAAGACCACCCACAAAAGCCATAGGCATTAAAGCGGCTATGATGGTAAGGGTTGCAAGTATGGTAGGGTTTCCTACTTCGTCAGTGGCTCTTATTATGGCATCGTGTTTTGGAAGTTCTGGGAAAAACTCAAACCATCTATGAATATTTTCTACCACTACAATAGCAGCGTCTACCAATATGCCGATTGAGAATATAAGAGCAAAAAGCGTAACCCTGTTTATAGTAAAACCGTAAAGCTTGCTAAAGAATAACGCAAATGCAAGGGTTACAGGTACAGCTATTGCTACTATAAGAGACTCTCTAAGACCAAGAGCTACCGCTATAAGAAGTATAACAGACGCTGTGGCTATAAATAAGTGCTCTATAAGTTCGTTTGCTTTGTTTTGAGCGGATTTTCCGTAGTTTCTTGTAACGGTTATGTGTAATCTTGATGGAATGACAGTACCTTTTAAAGAATCTATCTTTTTAAGTACATCGTTTGCTACATTTACTGCGTTTGTACCTGCTCTTTTTGCTATCGAGATAGTAACAGCGGGATACATAGGAGAGCCATAGCGTTTAGAAGCAGCGCCAAAGCCCATAGTTACGTAATCGTGTATACCGCCTGGACCATCTGTAATCGTGGCTATATCTCTTAGATAAACTGGTTTTCCGCCGTACCATCCTACCACCAAATCTTCTAAATCTTGTTTAGATCTGATAAAGTTTCCGGTTTTTACATAGTAAAGTGTGTTGTTTTGATTTACATAACCGCTTGGAAGTTCTTGGTTTGCCTCTTGGATGATATGTACTATATAAGCTGGAGAAAGACCGTAAGCCGCTTCTTTAGCTGGGTCTAACAGTACCCTTAATTTTCTTGGTTGACCACCGTAGATTTTTACTTGAGCTACGTTTGGTACAGTTTTTAGCTCGTTATCTAAGGTGTCTGCAATCCTTCTTAGAGAATAATAGTCATAGCCTTTTCCCCACAACGTAAGTGTCATTATTGGCACATCGTCTATGGATTTTAGTTTTATAAGAGGTGGAAGTTGAACGCCTGGTGGTACTAAGTTTAAAGATGCCATCATTTTGGCATTTAACTGCACAAGTGCTTTTATAGGGTCTGTGCCAACGTGAAACCTTGCGGTCACAAGACCATAACCATCACCAGATGCGCTGTAAATGTAAGATATATCTTTTAATTCCCAAAGCTTCTTCTCTAACGGTGTAACCACTCTTTTTTCTACTTCTCTTGGAGCAGCACCTGGATAGGGTATCATAATATCTATCATTGGTACTACGATATCTGGGTCTTCTTCTTTTGGAGTGGTAACCACCCCAAATATACCAAGAGCCAAAAGCGCTATTATCATTATAGGTGTAAGTTTGGAATCTATAAAGTATTTTGCTATTCTTCCGGCTATCCCGTACATATTACTCTCCTATCTTGCATTTATCGCAAACGTTGTATACGTTTCCTTCCACTATTCTATCCCCTGGTTTTAAACCAGATAGTACAACGTAGCTATCGCCTACCTTTTGACCAAGCTTTACAAACTGCATATGGGTTATGTTGTTTTTGTCTACTAGCCATACCGCATCTATATCATCCCATTTAAACAGTGCATCCTTTGGTATAGTAACGACAGTTTCTTGGCTTTTAGGAATATAAACTTTTGCGTAAAGCCCGCTTGTGATGCCATCTTGGTTTGGTATATCTATTTTTACATCAAACGTATGAGACATAGGGTTTAAAGCTTTGGATACTTCTTTTACAGTACCTTCTACTGTTTTGTCTATACCACCTATATATACTTTTAACGTTTGTCCTGGGGTTATTTTGTTTATATACTTTTCTGGTAATGCCACATCTACTCTGTATGGTGGTTTATCTATCATCATAAGAGGCATACCAGGGGCTGCTATATCTCCAACGTTTACATTTTTCATGTATATGCATCCTGAAAAAGGAGCTGTTATATTTGCATAGGCTAAGTTTGCCCCGGCGGCAGATGCTCCAGCTTTTGCAGCCATTATAGCGTTTTTGGCTTGTTCTACCATAGCCTTTGCTGCTTCGTACTTAGCTTTTACCTCATCGTACTCTTGCTCTGTTACTGCTCCTGTTTTTATAAGCTTTTGAAATCTTTGATAGGTTTTTGAGATAGCTTGTAAGTTAGCTTCGGCTGCTTTCATCTGGTCCTCAGCTTGTTTGGCTCCGTAATTTGCTTCAGCTACCATACTTGATATATCTTTTGTATCAAGTTTTACCAAAAGCTGTCCTCTTTTTACACAATCCCCATCTTTTACATATACTCCTATCACTTTGCTCATAAGCCTTGTGGAGATAGCAGCGTGGTTTTTAGCGCTCACTACACCGTCAAACTCTTCTTCTATAGGTGTGGAAGAGGATACTGTTATAACTTTTACATTTGAAATAACCTTTGGTTTTAGGGGCTTTTCACCAGGAGAAATCTTATGCTCAAAAAACCCACCAAGCCAAAGTATGATAACAACCATTGGTATTATAAAATAAAGAACGTACTTCTTGAGAGCGCTCATATTACTTTACCTCCTTGTTTAATAGGCCAGCTTGATATAGGCTTTTAATATAGGCTAAATTACAATCATACATTGCTTTTGCAAAGTCAAACCTCGCTTTATCGTATTGAGTTTCAGCGTCTATAACATCTGTAATCTTAGCAAGACCCACTTTATACCTTTGGTCCATAACTTTTAGAGTGGCTTTTGCTTCCTCTTCTTCTTTTTTTGCATATTTCATCATAGCCAGTGCGTTTTCATAATCAGCTAAAGCTTTGTTTATTTTGAATATTGAACCTTTTGCCATGTAATCTATGTAAGAACTAAGCATAAGCTTTTGTTCGTTTAAACTTCTTATCTTGTTAAAAGCTGTCAAACCATCAAAGATATTCCAATTTACACCAACTCCCACCATATAACCGTTGGCAGTGGCTCCAAAGGGTGTTGAGTTATCAAAAAGCGAGTAAGAACCAAAGGCCCCTATTTGGGGTAAGTAATCTGCTAAGTAGGCTCTTTTCATGGATTTTAAAGCTCTTAGTTTTTCTTCCATAGATTTTATTTGGGGTTTTTGGTATACAGCTTTTACAAGAGCTTCTTTGTCTATGTGGCTTGGACAATAGAGATTTCCTTTTAAATCCACATCTTTATAGGGTTCATCCATTAGTAAAAACAACGCTCTTTTGGCAGTCTTATAGTTGTTTTTGGCTTCTACTAGTTTTTGCTCTGCTTGATGAAGGTATACTTTTGCTCTTAGAGTGTCTGAGAAAAGCGCCATACCAGTTTTATAGTAAGACTCAGCCATATCTACGTGTTTTTGTGCATCGTTTACCGCTTGGGTGGCAAGCTTTATACCTTCTTTTGCCAAAAGCCCACCAAGGTATGCTTTGTATACGTTGTAAACAATGTCTTGTTCTGTTTGGTTTAGTTCTTTTTTGGTGCTTTTAAGAGCGTGATAAGATGCACTTTCGTAAGCTTGGACTTTACCACCGATCCATATAGGTATTTGTAAAGTTAGTTGGGTTTGATAAAGCTGTGAAGCTCCTGGGTTGTTAAAAAAGTCTTGCATGGACTGGAAAGCACCGCCTACCATTTGGGGTGTAGTAAATGGGGCTTGGAAAAACTGAGGAGGTGGTTGTGGAAATTTGAGGCTTCTTGTATCCATTTTGTTCATTATGCTCCAAGGGGCTATGTTGGTGCGGTTAAAAGATGTTTGTAAGCTAAGCCTTGGGAATAGCATACCTTTTACGCTTTCTAACTCATATTCTTTTGATTTTATATCGTATCTTTTGGCTTTTATTGCTAGGTTATTTTTAAGAGCCTCTTTTATGGCATAATCTATACTTATGCTTTGAGAAAAAGATATATCTGCTAATATTAACAGAGCAAACGCCATGTATATAAATCTCATATCATCGCCTCCTAATTAAATAATTTAGCATAATTAATACATTCTAACCGCATAGAAGATAATATAATATCACAAATTTATAAATTAAGAATATAAGAATATTCTAATATTCTTATTATGATAAAACGATGGTTAAGCATAGCCAAGTTTGTCCCTTATTACATCGAAAAAGCTTACATGTTCTAAAGATATAGTTTTGCATACTGTGTTTGAGCGTTTTATAAAGATATTGTCTTTTTGGGTTATGTTAAAGAACTCTTGACCATCAAGTGTAAGATATGCTTCTTTTGTTTTATCTCCTAGTTTTAGGCCTATAAGAGCATCAGAAGACAAAACCATGGGTCTTATAGAGATTGTATGTGGGCATATAGGCACCAGCAAGATGTTTTGAAGCTCTGGGGTAAGTATAGGACCCCCAGCTGAAAGAGCGTAAGCGGTAGAACCCGTTGGAGTTGATATTATAACCCCGTCTGCCCTTAGTTTTGCTATCATGTGTTCTTGTTGATAAACTTCTATATCTATAAGCCTTGAAAGATAAGACCTTGCCAATACAGCATCGTTTAGGTATGCTCCTAAGTATTTATTGTTTAGATAAACATCTATCATCATCCTATCTATTACTTTGTATTTGCCTTCTATTATGAGTTTTAGCATACGTATAGCATCTTGCTTTGGTATCTCCGTCAAAAATCCAAGCCTTCCTAAGTTTATACCTACTATTGGTTTTTGAAAAGCCGAAAACTTTCTAGCAGCACTTAAAAAAGTTCCATCCCCTCCTACTACTACCAATATATCCGCCTCTTCAATTGTCACTACCTTCTGTCCCATAGTCTTAAGCTGGTTTTCAATGTATTCTACAAATTCTTTGGCCGTTTTATCTTCTTTAACGTAAAAGCTAAATCTCATTGTATATTTATCATATCAAAAGTCCTTATTCTACTTAGATGTCCGCAAGCGGCAGCTAGCTCTAAACCTTTACTCCATCTTATTGTGCAGGATACATCATTTTTCAAAAGCTCTTGCTGAAATCTGTATATTTGGCTTTCGCTTGGTCTTTCAAATTGTAATATAGGGCTTTCGTTGTAAGGTATTAAATTTACCTTTATTTTATGTTTTAGGTTTTTAAGAAGATTTACAAGGTTTTTGGCATCTTTTAAAGAGCTGTTTATATCTTTTATAAGTACATACTCTATTGTGATGCGCCTTCTTGGTTCTAATGGGTATGTTTTTAAAATCTCAAAAAGTTCTTTTAAAGATCCTATTACATTGGGCATAAGCGCTTTTCTTGTTTCATCATCTGAGGCGTTTAATGATATGGCTAGGTTTAGTTTGTTTAAAAAACTGTCTTCTTTTAGTTTTTTGATATAGTTTGTATAGGCGCTTGTGGATATAGTTATATGTCTTTTGGAAAGTTCAAACTCTTTTAGGAAGATAAAAGATGCTTTTTTTAGATTTTCAAAGTTTGCAAGAGGCTCTCCCATGCCCATAAAAACGATATTTCTTATAAAGATACTTCTTAGTATAGATATGTAAAAATACTGATCTACTATCTCTGAAAAGCTTAAATTTCTCAAAAGTCCTCCTATGGTGCTAACGCAAAACTTACACCCCACCGCACAGCCAACTTGTGTAGATATGCAAAGTGTATAATGGTCTTTTTCTTTTATCAGTACACTTTCTATAAAGTGCCCATCTTTTGTTTTAAAAACAAACTTTGTGGAATCCTCCCCTTCTACAAAAGAATCTAAGCTTAGCACGTGAAAATCTATTCTTAGTTCTTGTCTTAGGCTTTTAGGAATATCTGTCATGAGGTTTATATCGGTTATTTTTTTCTTAAAAGCCCAAGATTTAATTTGAGATATTCTATACTTTTCTAAGTTTAATTTTTCTTGTAGTTCAAAGTAATCTTCCAATAAGTTTATCATTGGAACATATTTTCTATTAGTTTGTAGGATAGTTCATTTGTGGTTTTTATATAATCTTCTTTTATAAGGGTGTCTTTTTCTATATTTTCTTGTTTTAAATCTTCTTCATAGGCTTCTATCCACTCTTTTATCATGTCTTTTGTTAGCTCTATATGAAATTGAAGACCTACGGCATTTTCATAAACAAAAGCTTGGTTTTGATACTTATCTGAGCTGTATATTCTTAAAGCGTTTTTTGGTAGGTCAAAAGTATCTTGATGCCATTGAAAAACCATAAGTTTATCTGGAAAACCCTTAAAAAATTTATGGTCGTTTTCTTTTCTTATCTCATACCATCCTATCTCTTTGCCGTTTTGTCCTTTGTAGACTTTCTCCCCTAACACATGTGCAAGCATCTGAGCCCCAAGGCATATACCTAATATTGGTTTTTTGGCTTTTAAAAAATGCTCTATTATTCTAAACTCTCTACTTAAAAATGGATATTGGCTCTCTTCGTAAACGCCCATATAACCACCAAGCACAAAAAGTATATCAAACTCTTCTTGTGGAAGTTCTTTTGCCTGGTCTACATATCTAATATCTATACCTTTTGATGATAGTATGTAGTTAAAAACACCGGCATGCTCTATCTGAACATGCCTTAGTATTAGAGCTTTCATCAAAGCATGCCTGGTGGTTTTCCTTTAGATATGATAAGTCTTTCTACTGGTTTGTCTTCCTTTAGATGACTTTCAATGATTTCGTTTACATCTTCTTTTTTTACACCGCCATACCATATGCCTTCTGGATATACCACCACCGTTGGTCCCATACCGCAAGGTCCAAGGCAACCTGTTGGTGTTACCACCACTGTCATCATAAGCTGAGGGTCTTGTTGAAGGGCATCCGCAAAGGCTGTATAAACGTCCCTACTTCCTTTTTCTGCACAAGAACCCATAGGATGGCCTGGTGGTCTTTGATTTACGCATACGAATACGTGTTTAAACATATCGCCTCCTTAAAAAGGTTTTTTAATAATTTATAAAATTTATAGGCTTTTGGCATGATAAAAGCTCTAAAACTGTGCATTTACTCTAAGCCCATAAACCCACAAAGGACCTCTATTCTTATCATACCCTGGATGTCTTATGTATTGAGCATCTGGAGATATAGATATATACTTGTTTAGTTGATACTTGTAGTAAGCTTCCATTATTTCTTCATAGCCATAGTTAAATTGTCCGTTTTGACCTGAGCCTACAAAGAATGAAGATGATGGTTCGTTGATGGTACCTGATTCCAAATATCTTTTGTGGGTGTTTGAAAGGGCGTTTATGGCAAGGCCTATACCAAGTTGATCTTTGGGCCTTTTCCAATGAACGCCGTTTATAGAAATACCGCCTGCTATGTCTCTATCTGCATCGGTGTAGGCAAAATCTTCTGTTTGTCCGTTGTTAAAACCAGCTCTTAAAAAGAGTCCTGTTTTACCATCATCTGCTATAGGTTGTTCTAAGTTTAGGAAAAATCCCCATTTGTATCTTTTGTGATCTTTTGACTCTGTGCATATAACAGGGTAATCATATCCTGCCAAAGCTCCATTTGGTCCAAATTTTGTGTAATAACAAGGGCTATTTGGAGAATAATAATAGCTAAAATTATCCATAGCCTCAGTATAGCTTCCCATCCTACCGTAGTTTAGCATGCCAAGAAGCCTTATCACAGTTCCTATGTCGTTTGGTCTTAGAGAAAGCTGTGTGTTTAGACTGTAAGCTCCAGACTGATCGTAGGTGTTGCCGTTTGCCATGGTAGGTTCTGCCCCTAAAGCTATTTTAAAAGAATAGTGTTTCTTAACAACACCAGATTCTACACCTACTGTGTATCCTCTTGTATCTGCTCCGTAATCCCAAGCTACGTTGTCGTTAAAATCATAGTTTAAAAACTGAGTTCTTGGAGAGTTAGCATATCGGTTGTTATCAAAATCATCTGCTAGGGAAAACTTTCCTATCTTGATATAAAAATATTCTTTTGGATAGTACCCTGGAAGCTGATCTGGAGCTCTTCCTTCATACTCCAAAGATTGAGATAGGGCTTTTGTGTATATAATATAAGCTCTTGCTATATATGGGTTTTTGCCAAGATCAGATGACCCTGCCCTTATGTAAAGGAAGTTTGGATAACCACCTATTCCTTGACCATAACCTACGCCGTTTCCTTTAAAAAGCTGTATATCAAGATAAGCTTGGATATCTTTTGTAAGCTGTGCTCCTGTGTATAAACCATAAGACTGGGTTACCTCTTCGGATCTTCCACCACCGTTGTTTTTATATGGATTACCAAAGGTCATAGGTCCTTCGTAAGGGGAGTTGAAGTTTGTAGAGTATTGACCCACAAATGTTGCTTTCATACCTAAGAATTGAGGAAACCAAGGGGGAAGGTTTTCGCCAAAGGCTAAAGCGCAAGGAAAAAAACACCAAAAACAAAGTTTTTCTCATAAAAAAAATTTTTACCTCCATGATACTTAACCTCGCTATATTTTTAATTTATATTTCTTGTATGATACATATCTTGTTTTATAGCTTTTCCATAGAAAATAAACGCTCCTAAAAATATAAATATCATAAAAAGCACAATAAATATACCAACTTTACCAAGGGGAATACTGTTAACTAAATTTGTAAAGTAAGCTTTTGGCATAAACTCTTGTGTTATAATTTGCAAAAACTCCAGCATGCCTATAAAAAGGGCTATAAAAATACTAGCACCAGTGATAACAAGGTTAAAAGATAGTCTTCTTATAGGGTCGTTGTTGGTCCAAGCATATATGTTGTTCATGATAAAAGAATCAAAAGAATCCATTAACGTCATACCTGCTGTGAAAAGCAGTGGAAACAACAGTATGCTCCATATATTCATACTTGTCTTTGCCAAAGCCACAGATATACCAAGTATAGCAATTTCTGTAGCCGTATCAAACCCAAGACCAAACAAAAATCCTACTATATACATTTTGTAAGGGGCATCTATTTTTTTATACAAAAAGCTAAAAAACCTTCCCATAAAACCTCTTTTGTTTAAAAGCTCTTGAAATATCTTGTTTAGTTCTTCTTGATATTCAGAAGAAGATTCTCTATACATTTTATATATATCGTATAGGGCTTTAAATATGAATATGTTGATAATACCTATGAGCGTTAAAAATAAAGCTGATATGAGAGTGCCTACTATGTTTCCCATGTTTTGCAAAGTGGGTATAGAGTTTTTTACGGCCTTTGTGGCAAATATAAGAGCTACCGACAACCCTATAACAACGCTTGAATGTCCAAGGGAGAAGAAAAAACCTACGCTGTTGGCATTTTTACCATCCTGAACCAATTTTCTTGTGGTGTTGTCTATGGCTGCTATATGATCCGCATCAAATGCATGTCTTAGTCCAAAAAGATACGCCATACCTCCTATAGCCAAAAGCCCTGGTATATTGTAAAAGCTTGTTACGAATAAACTCCATACCAGAGTGTTGAACACCAAAAGCCCAAAAAGCATAAGTTTTGCACTTTTCATTCTGTATCTTCTCCTGAATGAATTATCATTTATGATAATATTTTTTTAAAAAAAGTAATATGATATATATTATAGTTTTGAAGCTTTTACCAACTTAGCAAATTTAACGCCGTTGAGACCTGATATGATGTTTACAGTTTCTACTATCGTTTGACTAGGACCTTTTATCATTATGGTTTCTAAGCAATTGTTATGATCTATATGTATATGCGTAGTACATAGAATGTTTATATAATGGTTGTGCTGTATATCGAGCAACTTTTGTGTAAGCTCTCTTTTATGATGATCATATATTATCACCAAAACCCCTATAAGCTCATTGTTTTCATCTTCCCATTCATCTTCTACAATGGCCTCTCTTACCAAATCTCTTATAAACTCAGATCTTGATGCGTAAGATTGCTCTACTTTTTTGTCTATAAAATCTACAAGCTCTTTTGGTATTGTTATACATATCCTTTCAACCTTTGATTTGTCCATCTTTCTCATTATATTATATTACTATGCCAAATAGCAAAGATGAGAAGAAAAACCAGATTATAAAAGTAGCCTGTGAGCTTTTTGCTAAAAGTGGTTATTATAACACAACAATGCCAGATATTGCAAACGCTTCGGGCATGAGTGTAGGCAACCTTTATAACTATTTTGAGTCAAAGGAAGAGCTAGCAAAAGAAACGATGCTAACTGTGTCTAAACTTGTAGGTGAAAAACTCTCTTATATAAACTCTTTGAACGTGAGCGTTAAAGAAAAAATAAGCTTATTTGTTAGGAATTTCTTTGACATTGCAAAACATGAACCTCAGCTTATGAGTTATTTTTTAAAGGTTTTCTTGGTGAATAGAGAAGTTTTCAAAGACGGATGCGAAGGTTTTACCTGTGTGAAAGAGATTGTTACGGAAACTATGATACTGCTTTCAGATGGCGTTGAAAAAGGAGAGCTTAGAAATCAAGAATTTTTCACAGCTTTTTCTACTATGATTGGTTCGATAGGGGGCATAGTGTTTTTATACTATGAAGGCGTTTTAGACAACGACTTAGACTACTACGAGCCCTACATATCAGAAAATATATATATGGCTTTAAAAGCATGAAAACGCTTTTTGGATACAGGGACTTTCTTGTGTAGCAAATACCCAGTCGTTTTTGTGTATGGAACAAAAAGATTTAGAAGAAAAAGCCAAAGTTTACCCATCTACCACAAGCGAATATATCAAAAATTTGCTAAAAGATATAGAGATACCCCAAGATATACATATTCACTTTTAATTTTTATAAAAGCCCCAAAAGGGGCTTTTGGTATAGTTATACTGGTCTTGCGTTAAAACCGTCATCTGGTGGGTTTTGATCGTTTGGTGGTGGGGTTTGACCAGAAGAGTATAAGCTTGTAGCTATCTTGTTGGATATATTTGTTATTTTGTTGTAAGCTTCTTCTATAACGTTCTTATCGGCGGAATTTAGTGCTTGTTTGCCTTTTGATATCTCAGCTTCGGCTTCTTGGGCAAGATCTTGAGGTATCTTGTCTTTATGTTCGTTTAAAAGCTTCTCAAGGTTGTAAATCAAAGAGTCTAGCCTATTTCTTGCTTCTATGAGTTCTTTGTTCTTTCTATCTTCTTCAGCGTGCATTTCTGCTTCTTTTACCATCTTTTCTATGTCTTCTTTGGAGAGTCCACCGGAGGCTTGTATCTTTATAGATTGTTCTTTGCCTGTAGCTTTGTCTTTAGCAGTCACATGAAGTATGCCATCAACGTCTATGTCAAAGCATACTTCTATTTGTGGTACTCCTCTTGGTGCTGGTGGTATACCAGTTAGGGTAAATCTTCCAAGAGATTTGTTGTCTTTGGCCATTGGTCTTTCACCTTGTAGCACATGGATTTCTACTTCTGTTTGATTGTCTGAAGCTGTGGTAAATACTTCGCATTTTTTGTAAGGTATAGGCGTATTTCTTGGTATAAGGGTAGTCATCACTCCACCCAACGTTTCAAGACCCAAAGAAAGCGGTGTTACATCTACAAGCAATATGTCTTTTACTTCACCAGTTATAACACCAGCTTGTATAGCAGCACCCACTGCCACTACTTCATCTGGGTTTACACCTTTGTGAGGTTCTTTGCCAAAGAACTCTTTTATCTTTTGTTGAACTAGAGGTATACGTGTAGAACCACCCACTAATACCACTTCGTTTATATCTTTTGGAGTTAGCTTTGCATCTTCTAAGGCCCTTTTTACTATTTCCATAGTTCTATCTATGAGGTCTTTTATCATCTCTTCTAATCTCGCTCTGGTGAGTTTTTTCTGTAGGTGCATAGGTTGTTTGGTATCTGGGTCTATGGTTATAAATGGTAGGTTTATTTCCGTTTCCATCTTAAAAGAAAGCTCTTTTTTAGCTTGTTCTGAAGCTTCTTTTAGGCGTTGGAGTGCTGTTTTATCGTTTTTAAGATCGATATTGGTTTCTTTTTTAAACTCAGAGATAAGCCATTCCATTATGCGCTCATCTATGTTTGCACCTCCCAAATGTGTATCGCCGTTTGTGGCTTTTACCTCTATAACACCGTCTCCACCTTCTAGGATAGATACGTCAAAAGTACCACCACCAAAGTCATATACTAAGATTTTAACATCAGACTGTTTGTCAAGCCCATAGGCCAGAGCTGCCGCTGTTGGTTCATTTAATATTCTTTGGACCTCTAAACCTGCTATAGCTCCTGCGTCTTTTGTAGCTTGACGTTGACGCTCGTTAAAATATGCTGGTACTGTTATAACGGCTTTTGTTATCTTTTCACCAAGATAAGCTTCGGCTGCTTCTTTTAGTTTTTTAAGCACTTGAGCTCCTATTTCTTCGGGTCTTACCTTTCTTCCAATGTTTGGTATCTCAAAAGCTGCATCTTGTTTGTCATCTGGAACCACTTTGTAAGATACCCTTTTTGCTTCGTCTAAAACCTCTTCGTATTTTCTACCTATAAACCTTTTGGATTCGTATATAGTGTTTTCTGGGTCTAGTACTGCTCTTCTTTTGGCTGGATCACCCACCAAAACTTCCTTTTCTTTTGTATATGAAACTATCGAAGGAGTCAACCTAGCCCCTTCTTGGTTTGCTATAACCACTGGTTCACCACCTATCATTACAGCTACAACAGAGTTTGTAGTTCCAAGGTCTATACCCAATACTTTTTCTGCCATACGTTTTTACCTCCTACTTTAATATACTATTATAATAAAACTTAAGTATAATTTTGTCAAGTTTTTTTAGTATATTTATAACATACTAAAAGCCAAATACTTTAAAGTAGAAAGTAAATATTATCTTAAGTATTTGTTTTATCAGCTTTTTAGAAAAAAGTTAAGTTATAATAAATTTATGGAAGAAAATTTTGACAAGGAAGAGGTTCAAGGACAGGAAAAACCTAAGCCAGATCTAAGCGCTATATACGTTGGCAAAGAAGCGCTTGAGAAAGCACCAAAAATATACGGCGTTGAAACTGGTGTTGAGGGGCTTGATGATTTGTTTTTCGTAGTAGAATCAGAAAAAGGCAAAATTGTAAAAAAGAGTCTAAAAGGTATACCAGCTTATTCGGTAATGAATATAACTGGTGTATCAGATACAGGTAAATCTCTCATGGCTGAGCAATTCAGCGTATATCAGGCTCAAAAGGGTAAAAAAGTAGCCTTTATAAGCGTAGAAGCCCCAGCTAACTTTGTAGCGGCTTCTCTAAAGCTAAGAGCTTCAGCTATGGGGTATAAGTTTGAAGATTTTGAAAACAACATAATACTTATAGATGCTGCTTCTTCGGATAGGCTTAGAGAAAATATACCTGATTTACTAGCAACTCTGGCTTACGCTATAAAAACCTACAAAATAAACTTCACTGTAGTGGATTCTATCACTGGGCTATTTGAAAACAAAGAGATGATGGCAAGAGCAATAGTAAGAAGGATGTTCAACTTTATGAAAAAATGGTATCAGACGGCTCTTTTTGTATCCCAGAAAAGAAGCGGTCATGAAGAGCTTACCGCTGAAGCGGCTGGAGGCTATGCTGTAGGTCATATAGTAGATGGTACTATGGTGCTGGCAAAGGAGTTAGTGGATTCTACTTACAAGGCGAGGCTTTATAAAAAAGAAATAGGTGATATAGTAAGGCTTTTTAGAATAGATGGTTGCAGGATGTCTGGGCACGACACAAAGACGCATTTTTTGGATATCACAGAAACAGGGCTCGTAGTGATAAAAGAGCCCATAGGTAAAAATGTAAAATCCGAAGAGGAGGCTAACAACAGTTGACAAATCTTACACAAAAGTGTATATTTATGTAGTATATACGGAAAAAGAGGATTTAAAAAGAAATGTTAACATTTCAATGTTTGCTTGAATTTGAAAATGAAAAAGATAAAGAGATTGTATTAGATTTGATGCGTAGATTTTCATCTGCAATGAGATATGCATACAAAAGGTTGTTAGAAGGTGAAAAAAAGAAAAGATTTAAAAAAACATTTATCAAGATTATTTAACATAAACACAAGATACTCAGATGATGCTATATTTTTAGCACAATCGATGATTACATCATGCAAAGAGAGAGAACAAAACCCAAAAAAGCTCATATTTGGCTCAAGAAAAGCATTTGAGCAATTAAAGAAAAACCATTTAACAGGTAAAAGAAGAAAACAGCTAAAGACAAAATGGAAAGAAAGCAGACAAGGGAATTTATATTCAAGAGGAGATAAAACAAAACAAGGTAATTTGAATTTAAGATTTGAGTGGATAAATGATAAACTTTATTTAAGAATAAACACAGGAGATAGACAGTATATCTATGCAAAGGTAATTAGAAGTGTTAAAAGAGAAAAAGATAAATGGATAGAGTTTATGTTTATATTAGAAAAGGCATATCAGACAAGTGATTGGTTTCCATATAGCGTTAGATTAAAAGTAAAAAACGGTAATGTATATGCTTTCATATCTGTGGAAGAAAAATTACCACCTGTTACAATTAAAAAAGATAATGGAATAATAGGCATAGATATAAACGCTTATCCATTTCATTTAGCATTAGTAACAGTGTCAAAAGATGGAAATCTGGAAAACTATCAAGCGATAAGCTTGCATGAGTTATTGGATGTTAGCTCAGAAAAAAGACAATATTTAGAATGGCAAATAGCACATCAAATAATAGAAATTGCTAAGAAGGAAAACAAAGCTATTGCAATAGAAAACTTAGATAAACTACCAAAAGGTAAAAGAGGAGATGGGTTTGCTAAACTAAGACAGAAATTGCAAAAGTGGATATACAAGAGATTATTAAATAAAATAGAGATTACAGCAAGAAGAAATGGAATAGAAATTAGAAAAGTAAATCCAGCATATACATCTTTAATAGGCAAATTAAAATATGCACCGCAGTTTAACATAGACAAAGATATTGCAGCAGCATTTGTAATAGCAAGAAGAGGATTAGGATATAAGGAAAAACTACCTAAAAACTACAAAGGATTATTAAATGATAAAGATTTTCTTTTGTTTAGTGAAGCCAGTATTGATGGCAGAATTGCAAAACTTAAGAAAGAGATAAAAGAAGAAAGAAATCAGTACAAAAGAAACAAATTAAAAAGTAAGCTAAGTAAATTAAGAAAAGAACTTAAAGCACTACAAAAACATTTGTCGCTTATTATAGAAAGTGAAAAGAGTAAGTCAGTTTCTCAACAACCTGTAAACCGACGGAAGGAACGGGTGAGAGGTTCCGCTTATGCGGGACACAAAAACTGGCAAGTTCTTTTCACAGTCCTTGCTTTCTGCTGTCTTGAAAAATCTTACAGAGATTTTTCTCCTTTAAAACGTGTTATAATTTCAAAGGATTGGATAGCAGTGGCTAATAGGTTAGTTCCTGTACTTGGTATAGGGACTATGACACTTCCAAAATACCGCCTGTTGGGGTCGGAAGTGTCTGAAATGGCGGAATACAAATACCCCAACTCAAGCTGTACAGAGCAATAGTGTGCTGTAAGCATTTCTCTGAGCTTTGGAGTGGCTTTGAATGTTTCTTAGATTCGAAATGCGATTGCATCGCTCTACAGTTTTGTACAGTTTGGTTGACCAGGTATAGATATGATTACGCTAAACGGTGCTTTTGAAAACGAGCAAGACTTGGAAAGGTTGGTGGAAAGAGTTTTCTTAAAAGCCATAGACCTTCTTGGAGGTCTTTCTAAGCTTTCTGAGTTTAGGACTCTAACATGGCTTCCTTCTTTGGCTAGAGCCTCTTATGTGATTGTTTTAAAAGAAGAGTACATAAAACCAGAAGAAGAGATAGCTGCTAAGGTAGGACTTACCAAGAACACTGTAAAAAATATATTAAGGGCCGATCCAACCCTTGCCATGGAAAAGATAAAAAAGTTAGAGGAGCTTACAAAAGAAGAATCTAAGGAAATGAAGGTTCATACAGCTGGTGGTATTGCGAAATTAGCTTACAAGTTTGTAAAAGACGGCCAGGATGCCCAAAGCCTCGTGCATTACTGTTCTTTGATAGCTCAGGATATCGTAAGAGATTTGGATGTACCGTGGGCTTATCTTGTGCTTAAAAATACCAAAGGTATAAAATATCCAATAACAGATGGCAATGTTTTACAAGAAAAGCTAAAAAACGTAAAGATTAAGAATGTTAATACAGAAGAGATAATAAAGCTAATACACTACCCTATCAAAACCCCAGCAGCCCTTATACACGAGATAAAGCAAGCTATTCATGATCAAATAAAAGATTAGATAAGAGACGTTGAAGAACAAAAGTAAATTCTTCTTTTTTGTTTTAGCTTTTATCTTTATAACATTCGGCTTAGGTCTTAACTTGTTTTATATAAGTAAGTATAAAAAAGATGCTATAGAATATACAAAAGCAGATCTAAGAAACAATCTATATACATTAAAACATCATATAGCTAACCAAAACAAGTTAGAGTATTATCTTATGAAAAATATCAGATACATAATAACAAAATCTGATATGCATAGAGCCTCTTATATTTTGCAAAAGAACTTTGACAACGATAATAGCCTATTTCTTATAATAGATAAAAATCTTAAGGTTGTTGGTAAAGGTTATAAAGAAGATGAGCTATCTATTTATGAAGATGCTATATCAAATCAAAATATAAAAAATGCAATTTACAAATGCATCTCTTCTCATAAATACTGTTTTACACCGGCTTTTAAAATAGATAAGCACTACTTTATATTTACGCTTTTACCTATAAAAGACAGCCTATATCTTCTACAAATACATAAACCTCCTCTTTACATATACGCTTCTTCTACAACAGGTTTTTCTTATGGGGTTTTGCTTCCAAACGGTGTCATAAACGCTCATATACCTATTTTGTCTAAAAGCCGAATACACAAACCTCTTTATTATTTTATAACATCTCATAAAAACCTAAGTTTCGCCCTTGTAAGATACAAATCTCCTATAGATGGTGAGCCAAAACTTGCAGCTATCACAAGACTTGATCTTGTGGTTGGTAAAGTTATATATCCTTATGTATCTGCTTCTATTCCTTTTGTATTAAAAGGTTATTACACCAATTTAAGAGCCGTCTTTTTGTCTTGGTTTATATTTGGTGTTGTCATACTTGGTTTTATAGCTTTTATAATCAAGAAGACCAAAAATGAATATCTTTTGAATCAGGAAAAATACTTTTACGAGGTGTTGTTTGATAAATATTCTCTTCCGTTACTCCTCATAGATGAAAATGGAAAAATTCTAAAGGCAAATGAACCAGCGTCAAAGTTATACGGCTATTCTAAAGAAGAAATTCAAAATATGTATATATATGAACTTGAAGGAGGGCCAAAAGAGGAATCGGAAAGATTGCTAACAAATATAATACAGGGTGATTTAAAACGTTTTGAATTTATTCATGTTTCTAAAAGCGGCAAAAAGATAAACGTAGAAGTTTATGTAAACAAGCTAAGTATGGAAGATAAAACATACATCTTATATACAGTATTTGATATTTCTGAGAAAGTGTTGTTGGCCAAACTTTTTGATATGTTAAAAAAGATAAACACTATACTGGTAAGTGTGGAACTAGAGAGCGAACTATTAAGCGGCATAGCAGAGACCATTATAATGTTTGATTTTGACTACGTTGAGATATTTAAAGTAAAACAAAAAGACAATCTTGAACTTATGTTAAAATCTGGAACACCTATTGAAGATATCAGCTTAGAAGAGGAAAAAAGAGCTTTGCTTAGCAAATCTATCGCTTTACAATCTAAACCTACGTATTCTAAGGCATCTACACCAATACTTTCTCACAACGAAAATGAAGTTGTTTATATTATTAGCATATATAAAAAAGAATTTCAATTCTTTGATAATTATCATATTGTTAGCATACTTGAAGAGCTTGAGAAAGACGTATCTTTTGCTCTGAAAAAAATCTTGGAAGAGCAAAATAGCCTCATATTAAGAAAAGCCGTAGAAAACTCTAAAGGTTGGGTGCTTATAACGGATGAAGATGGCTATATCCTATATGCAAATCAAACGGTATGTAAAATATCTTTGTACTCTTGCGAAGAGGTAATAGGGAGAAAACCAAGCATATTTAAATCTGGTTATCACGATGATACATTCTACAAAAGACTTTGGGATACTATAAAATCTGGTGATATCTTTGAAGGGATTTTTTACAACAAAGCTAAAAACGGTGATATCTTTGTTTTAGAAGAGATGATAATACCGGTAAAGCTCAAAGATGGAACTGTAAGGTATATTACTATAGCAAAAGATATAACAAAAGAAATAGAGCTTCAAGAGCGTTTAGAACGCTTTAGACTTATAGATGATCTTACAGGCCTTTTAAACATGGCTGGTTTTTCTAAAGCTATAAACGATAGGATTTCTTATCTTAAAAGCTCTAAAACTTCAGACAAAGGAGCCGTTTTGCTTATTGATATATATGGTTTTTCTGAGTTAAACCAGATTCACGGCTTTTCACATATGGATAAATTGTTGAAAGATTTTGCTAATATGCTAAATAGCGTTTCAAAATCCCAGTTTGGAGATGATGTTGTGCTATCGAGAGTTGGGCCAGATGAGTTTGGTATGTTCGTAGAGTGTTCTCAAGAGGACATCACTTCTAAAATTAACGATTTTATAAACAAAATAAACGAATTGCTTGTTTCAAAAGAGCTTGGTATTGACATCTTTATCAATATAGGTGTGTCTTTTTACGATAAAGACGGTGACTCTTTTGAAGTGCTTCGCGAAAAAGCCAACATTGCTTTACAAGAGGCCAAGAAAGAAGGACCGGGCACATACAGGTTTTACAACGAAGATATAAGTTCATCCCTCAAGAAGTATAAAGAGGCTCAAGAGCTTTTAGAAAGAGCTCTGGACAAAGGGTTGTTTAAATTTTTCTATCAGCCTTACTTTGACATTAAAACAAAAGACTTTGTAGGTTTTGAAGCCCTCATGAGAATAATAGATGAAGATGGCAGTGCAATATCTCCCTACAAGTTTATAGATTACCTCGAATCTTCTTCGTATTTTTTAAATAGATTTCAAGAGGTATTTTTAAAGATGGTTGAAAAGGATATGAATACGTTTATTTCAAAAGCTAAATCACATTTTAGCTCTGCTTTCAACATATCTGCAAACAGCTTCAAAGATGATATGTTCATGTCAAAGCTTATAGGCCTTTGTCATGAGTTTGAAGATAAGCTTGTAATAGAGATTACAGAAAGGATGTTGCTATCAGATTTTGAAAAGGCAAAAGAAATCTTGAGAAATATAAGATCAGTTGGTAGTAAAGTTGCTTTGGATGACTTTGGCACTTATTACTCTTCTCTTTCCTATATTAAAAATATTGAGCTTGATATTATAAAGATAGATATATCCTTTGTAAAGGATATAGTTTTTGATAAAAGAAGTTTGGCGGTGGTAAAAGCCATAATAAACCTTGCCAAAGCATTAAACATTAAAACAATAGCAGAAGGTGTTGAAAATGAGGAGCAATATGAGCTTTTAAAAGAAATAGGGTGTGATATAGCTCAAGGCTATCTTTTTGCGAAACCTATGCCTTTAGAAGAGGCTATAAAATATATAATCTAAGTTTTTTGGCTTTTAAGATAATCTAATACAGCTTGAACATGCCCATCTACTTTTACATTTTTCCAAGCTTTTTCTATCTCGCCGTTTTCGTTTATTACAAACGTTGATCTTATAATGCCTTTTGTAACTTTGCCATACATCTTTTTCTCACCATAAGCTCCGTAGGCTTCAGCCACCTTTTTATCTGGGTCTGATAAGAGTATGAAGTTTAAACCGTATTTTTCTTTAAACTTTTTATGAGAAGCTATACTGTCTGGACTCACTCCTATCACTTCCACACCCATTGCTTTTATGGGATTTAAATTTTCTTGGAATCCGCAAGCCTCTTTCGTGCATCCTGGGGTATCGTCTTTTGGATAAAAATAAAGCACTATCTTTTTACCTTTAAAATCCTTTAAACAAAACTCTTTTTCATTGCCGTTTTCATCGATACCTTGTAAGCAAAAATCCGGTGCTTTTTCCATAATACCTCCTTTAGTTGTATATTTCTAATATATTGTAATACGTATCTCTTTTTGCCGGTATAAAACCTGCTTTTTTAATATTTTTTATCATATCTTCAACAGCTGGTATCCTCACTTTAAACTCCGTTGAAGATATAACGTTTTCTTCAAGCATCACACTACCAAGATCGTTAGCCCCATAGTGAAGAGCCACGGTACCTATTTGCATGGTTTGAGTTACGTGAGAGGCTTGGATATTCTTAAAGTTGTCTAAAAACAACCTGCTTATTGCCAAAACCTTTAGATAATATACGCTTGAAGCTGGTTCTACATAATCAAGCTCAGTGTTACCCTTTTGAAATGTCCACGGTATAAAAGCTGTAAAACCACCGGTTTTATCTTGCAAATCTCTTATAAGAGAAAGATGGTAGAGTATATCCTCTATAGTTTCTATATGGCCAAACATCATTGTGGCTGTTGTAGTCATTCCAAGCTCGTGAGCGCTTTTGTGCACTTCTATCCACTCATCTGTGCTGCATTTGCCTTTACTTATGACAGATCTTACGTTTGGAGATAGCACCTCTGCACCACCACCGGGTATAGATTTTAATCCTGATTGTTTTAATTCTCTTATTACATCTTTTATGCTCATCTTCTCAATCTTGGCAAGATAAACTATCTCAGGAGCCGATAATGAGTGTATATCTATATCTGGAAATTCTTGATGTATTGAGCTTATAAGATCTTTAAAATAATCAAGACCTAATTCTGGATTTAATCCACCTTGCATAAGAAGTGTAGTTCCGCCTCTTTCTTTTAATTCTCTTACCTTTTTCAATATCTCGTCTTTTGGCAATACGTAAGCTTCTTCGTCTTTTGGTTTTCTATAAAAAGCACAAAACTTACAAGATGCCACACAGGCATTTGAATAATTTACGTTTCTATCTATAACAAATGTTACAATGTTGTCTTCATGAAACTCTCTTCTTTTTTTATCTGCCAAAAAACCAAGCGTATTTAAATCAAGCTCTTCAAAGAGCTCTTTGGCTGTTTGCTCGTCTATCCTTTTTCCAATATCCAAAACTTTCATATTTTAAATATATTCTCTTATCTTCTTTGTAAAGAAGATTTTTATCAGCTATTATTCATCCAATTTTCATGTAAAACTGCTATATTGGATATTTATATTAAAAGGAGGTTTATATGCTGAAATATATAGGTGTTTTGGCGCTTTTAGCAAACGTAAGCTTTGGTATTACACTTGGTGATGAGCTTCAAAATATAGGAAACACCATATCAAACCTTGGAAACGCGTTAAATGGCGGTGGTGCTTATTCAAACACTTACAATAATTACAACCAATGCAACATACCGCCTGGATGGCAAAGAGGTAGAAAAGTAGGTTTTATAAACGGTATGCCACCAGGACTTGCTAAAAAGGGAATGGTAGCAAACTGTCAACCAGCCAGCAATCCAATGGGAAACGAAAAATTTGAACACGGACCTCGTTCTGAAGTTGGTGGCCCACCTGGTAAAATGTATTAAATATTTTTATCTCTTACAATAGGGTATCTCCAACCTATCCCGAAAGCTCTTTCGTGAAGTTTAGGCCCTATGGGGGCCTGTTTTCTTTTGTACTCGGCTTTTAAAAGCATATCATAAACTTTTTCTACAATTTCTTTATCAAACTCTGTTATATCTTCTTTGTCTTTACATTCTTCTATTAAAAGCCATAAAATTTTATCTAATACATCATAAGGTGGTAAAGTATCTTGATCTTTTTGATTGGGTTTTAGTTCTGCAGAGGGCGGTCTTTCTATTATATTTTTTGGTATTATCTCTTTGTCTTTGTTGATAAAATAAGCTATCTCATAAACTTCTGTTTTGTACAAATCTTTTATAGGTGAAAATCCACCTGCCATATCTCCATATATGGTTGTATAGCCTACTGCTGATTCTGATTTGTTTGAAGTGGATAACACTATTCTATTTTCTTTGTTTGATATGTAAAAAAGTATGTTTGCCCTGATTCTTGCCTGGAGGTTTTCATCGGCTATATCAAAATTACCGTATGAAAGTGTTTTATTGTATATATTTCTTATATCTTCTATAGGGAAAACACTTAACTCTACACCTAAATTTTCACAAAGGGCTTTTGCGTCTTTATAAGACTCTTCTTTGTTAAACACAGTAGGCATATAAACAGCCTTTACATTCTCTTTTCCAAGGGCTAAAACCGCTAGATAAAGCACCAAGGCAGAGTCTATCCCGCCGGATAGCCCTAGTATCGCCTTAGAAAAACCCTGCTTTTCAAAAAAATCTTTTATAGAAAGTGTTATCGCTTTTATTAGCTCTTCTTCCTTCGAAAGACTAAGATGTATAGTATTATCGTATCTTTGATTTTTTGATATATTAATACTTATATTGGAGTTAATAGGTCTACACACCTCTTGCCATCTTAAATCTGTACGTCTTTTTGTAAAAACCTCTTTTATATCTAAGCTTACATGTAAAATATCTTCCTCAAAAGCTTTTGCCTTTGCTATTGTATCCCCCTTAGGACCGATGACCAGGCTCTCGCCGTTAAACACAAGCTCATCGTTTGCCCCTACCAAGTTTGTATAAACCAAAAAGCATAAGTTATCAGAAGCTCTTGCTTTTAGGAAATTTTCTTTAAAATCTTGTTTTTTTAAAGCGTATGGAGAGGCATTTATATTTATAAGCACTTCCGCACCTTTTAAAGCGTCTTGTCTTTCGGTGCCATCTGGGTACCATATATCTTCACATATGGAAAAACCACACCTTATATCGTTTATGTCTATGGTTAAATCCTTTTCACCGCTTTTAAAATATCTTTTTTCATCAAACACGTTGTAATTTGGCAAAAACCTTTTGTCGTAAAAGCCCAATACCTCACCTTTAAACAAAACCCCTAAGGAGTTGTAAATAGCTTTTTCCTCTCTTACAAAACCCACCACTATAACGCTGTCTATATTTTTTGAATATTCTTTTAGCTTTTCAAAGTAACGTTTGTTTAAATCTAAAAACTTTGAACTATAGATAATATCCTGAGGCATATAACCACACAAAGATAGCTCTGGAAAAACTATTATGTGTGAGTTTTTGGCTTTTGATATAAAATCGCAAATTTTCTCAAAGTTTTTTTCAAAAGCCCCTACTGTGGTGTTTATCTGACAAAGGCTTACGTTAAGTATTTTTGAGCTCATCTTCAATACCCTCTTTATATATTACAATCCTATTTTTTGTGGTACGCTTTGCCACATAAAGGGCTTCGTCCGCTTTTTTTAGAGCGTTATCTATATCGTCCTCTTGCTGTATTTGGTAAATACCACCGCTACAGGTACATTTAATGGTGATATCGTTTAGTGTGTGAGTTGAGTTTTCAAAGCGTTGCCTTATTTTATCTGCCACTTTAAATCCATTTTCTACGTCTGTGTTGTATAAGAATACGGTAAACTCCTCACCTCCAAGTCTTGCAGCTATGTCTGATTTTCTTATAGAGCTTACTATGACATTGGCAAAATCTTTTAGCACTACATCTCCCATGTCGTGGCCGTAGGTATCGTTTACCTTTTTGAAGTTATCTATATCGTACATAACGATACACGTGGGTGTGTTTGTTCTTTTTGCTTGCTCTATCAATATACTCACATTTTCAAAGAAAAATCTTCTGTTGTATATACCTGTAAGGGCATCTTTGTAAGCCATATCTTGAAACTTCTCTTTATCTTTTTGAAGTTCGCTAACAAGATTTTTTATCTCTATGGCCATCATATAGGTTATTTTTTTAAGCTTAGAAATCTCGTTTAACTTTGATATATCTTTTTCTAATATTGGGTCTTTCTCAACTTCGTCTAAGTGAAGAAAATCTTTTTCTTTTAGTTTTAAAGCCACCCTTAAGAGATTGTTTATGTCTTTTATAATCTGCGATACTATAAATATAATGATAATAAGAAGAATAGATGTAAATATTATTCCGTATACAGTTAGAACTAAGAATTGTCTGTGCTCTTGTTTGTATATCCAAGATATGTTTTTTATAAGGTATATATTGCCAAGTTCTATACCAGATATATTTATTATAGGTATTTCCATTATGAGGTAATAATCTTCTCCTATGTTTTCCACCTTGTAAGATATTATTTTTGATTTTTTGGAGTATAAAAATATACTAAGGGCGTTGTTATCTTTATAAGAATCTACTATGTATTTTTTGGTAATGATCTTTCCACCTACGTAGTTGTCCCAAAAGCTCTGTTGGTTATATAGTTTTTTTATAACACCTGTGTGAAGTATCACAACCCAGCTTATGTCTTCTAATCTAGATAGGTAATCAAGGGGCTTGTAAGCGTATATACCTATATAATCACAGGTGTCTCCTATGTATTTATAGATACCTAAAGAGAGGTATCTTCCCAATATTGCATCGGAATTATCTTGTTTGCAATAATCTTGGTTTTTGGCTTTTAATACAATATCTGGGTTAACAATACCATTTTTTAACATATCTTTGTACTCGTCCACTGCAGCTTTGTATATTTTGTATGTATCGTAGTACTCTTTCATGACTCTGGTGTCTATTTCTTTCTTTGTTATGACTTTGTTACCTATTACCACAGCTAAGTATGAAATCAGCGATATAACGCTTATGTACAATGTAATTTTTCTAACGAGGCTCATTAAGGTTAAAGTATATGTTGGAAAGGTCTTGGTTTATAGTGGTGTATTCTCCGTATACAACTTTTATTATATTACCTTTAGGGTCTAAAAGATAAGAAGTTGGAAGACCTGTTATGTTGAACTTTGAACCAAGCCCAGGACTGTGTATTGCTATATCGAATGTATAGTGCTTATCTTTTAAAAAAGACATTAAAGCGTTTTCGTTATCATCCATGCTAATAGCAAGAATTCTAAATCCATAGGGGGAGAATTTTTGATAGGCTTGTTCAAACAAGGGTAGTTCTGCTTTACAAGGTGGGCACCAAGAAGCAAAAAAGTTCACCAGCGTATAATGTCCTTTAAAGTTGTTTATGCTTACCACCTTGTTTGTGGGCACACCATTTTCGTATACTAACCTTACGCTAAACTGAGGTATAGGGCTTGGTTTTTGATAAGATATCGCTTGAGCTGAATCTTTGTCGTAAAATCCGTAATAAGCTGCCACTATAAAAAGAACAAGCGCCAATATGTATGCTATATTTTTCTTCATATTAAATCTTTAAAGAAATTCACAATCTTTTGCAAAAAGCTGGTGTTTCTTGATTGGATCTGCCTTTGTATGGGTCTTTGCGGTGCTGTATAGCTTATATCTTTCATGTTTTGAGCTATCTTTATTATGCCACATACGCATGCGTAAGAAGGATCTTGTAGCTTTTCTTTTAGGCCAGTTATATTCAGAGGATATCCTATTCTTACCGCCATATCAAGGTAGTGTTCTGTAAAATCCTTTATACCGTTTAGCTTTGCTGTACCTCCTGTTATGACAGCACCTGCGTTTATATTCTCAAGTTTTATGCTTGAGTTGTTTATCTTTTCTACTATTTTATCCATTAGCTCTTCTAACCTTATTTGTATAACCTCTGCTAGTTGTCTTCTCGGGACCATCGCCTCTTTATCTTCTCCGCGTGGTTTTATCTTTACCTTTTCTATCTCATCTACAAGCTCTATAAAAGCTACACCGCTTTCTAATTTTATACGTTCGGCTTCTTCTGTAGATATTTTAAGAAAATGAGCCAAATCCCTCGTAATGTTGTATCCTCCGATGGGTACTGTACCTGATACCGCCGGTTGGCCGTTGTTGTATAAAACAAAGTTTGTTACAGAATGACCTATGTCTATAAGCAAGACACCCTCTAACTTTTCCTCTTCTGTAAGAGAAGATTCTGCCGATGCTAACCCAGCGAATACTCTGCCGAAAAGTTTATACCCAGCAACGCTTACAGTTCTTTCTACGTTTCTTAAAAGCGATACACCTGCTTTTATAATATGTACATCACATTCTAGCCTTGAACCGGTAAGACCTATTGGGTCCAATATGCCCTCTTGATCATCTAATATAAAATTTCTTGGTATTGTATGTAATATATCGTAAGATTCTTCTTTGGCTTTTGCCACAGCCCTTTCTAAAAGCCTCTCAACTATTTGCTCATCTACATCAGAAGGCTGCGGTGATATGCTTATGGTATCTCTTTCGTTTTGGCTTTTAATATGCACTCCAGATATCGATATAAAAACACCATCTATCCTATGCCCCGACATCTCTTCAGCTTCTTTTAAGGCTTTTTGTATAGCTTTTGAAGCTGAATCAAGCTTTGTTACAGAACCTTTGTCTATGCCCTGAGATTTAGCCTCGCCTATTCCCACTATGTGTGTATCTCCGTAGTTGTCTATCTCAGCCACCAGAGCTACTATTTTGCTCGTACCTATATCTAATCCAACTATAGATTTCACGTTTTTATCCTCTTAAATATTTTTCTTTTCATATCAAATATTATATAAAAATAATTGTAATTTGTAAAATATTTTCTCATTCTTCTTCAAGTCTTATTAAAATAGGTTTTTCTTTTACCACAGAAAGCTCTTCTATATCTTTTAAAGCTTTTTTTATATCTTTTTCGTATGCTTTATGGGTCAGTATTACAAGCGGGACTACCAAGCTGTTTTCTTTTTTCGCCACTTTGCAGACCATCTCCTTTTGCAACACAGACGCTATGCTTATACCGTATTTTGCGAATACGTTTGCAATAGATGCCAACACACCTATTTTGTCTTCCACTTCAAACCTAATATAGTATCTTGTGTTAAAATTTTTGTTTAGTTTAAGGCTTTTATCGGTATTAAAAGCTTGAAAACGTTTTTGGGTATTTTTTGCTATATCTATGATATCTGATACTACTGCTGAGGCGGTTGGTTTTGAGCCAGCACCTTTTCCATACAGCATGCTTTTGCCCACAAAATCACCATCTATTAAGATTGCATTGTATACACCGGATACTTTGGCTAGTTGCTCTTGATGATTTATAAAAGTTGGATGCACCCTTACCTCAAGCTCACCGTCTATAGCTTTTGCAATAGCCAAAAGTTTTATAGTGTATCCAAGCTCTTTACCGAGCTCCACGTCAAGAAGATCTATGTTTGATATGCCCTCTATGTATATATCGTTAAAGTCTATATAACCACCGTAGGCAATAGAGCTAAGTATCGCTATTTTATGAGCTGCGTCTATACCTTCTATGTCAAAAGTTGGGTCTTGCTCAGCATATCCTAGCGCTTTAGCTTCCTTGAGGGCTTCTTCAAAGCTTTTGCCCTCATCTAGCATGCTTGTTAAAATGTAGTTTGTAGTGCCGTTTAATATGCCGTGTATATAATTTATTTTGTTGGCCACTAAGCCTTCTTTTAAAGCTTTTATAATAGGTATTCCCCCACCAACAGATGCTTCAAATTCTATGCTTACGTTGTGCTCTTTGGCTTTTTCAAAGATTTCTTTTCCATGTATAGCTATAAGATGTTTGTTGGCGCTTACAACGTGCTTTTTATTTTCTATGGCTTTTTCTATAAGTTCTTTTGCAAAACCAACTCCACCTATTAATTCTACAACTATATCTGACCTATCTAAAAGCTCTTTTAATGAGCTTACTTTCAAAGAATCATCTATCTTGAAAGGTCTTTCCCTTTGCCAATCTTTATCTAAAACAGCGCTTAACTCAAGCTCCAAGCCTGTTTTCTCTTTGATGAGATTTTTATGGGTGATAAGAAGTTCTGCTACACCGGTACCAACGGTACCATAACCTGCTATACCTACTCTATACATACATACATTATATCATGTAAAATTTTTAATTTTAGATTATAATATTTATAAGGATGAATAAAAAAGATAATTTGATTATTTTGGAAGATGGTGTAAAGGTTATTTTAGCGCCAGCAAAGGTAAATTTTGGACTTTGGGTAAAAGGCAAGAGAACAGACGGTTATCACGATATATTTAGCATAATCCATACGATAGATTTGTACGATAGAATATACATAGAGCCCCATTATACTCTAGAAGTGCTTAGCGTTGGTCCTTTTTCTAAAAATCTAAAAGACAA
Organism: Hydrogenobaculum sp. 3684; assembly: GCF_000213785.1. NCBI lineage: Bacteria > Pseudomonadati > Aquificota > Aquificia > Aquificales > Aquificaceae > Hydrogenobaculum > Hydrogenobaculum sp. 3684. The sequence goes on from NC_015557.1 coordinate 1,318,907, forward strand.
CATAGTTTACGAAGGAGTTTTAGCATTTTCAAGACTAACTGGTAAAAACTTTGATTATAAGATAGTAATTGAAAAAAATATACCTGTGGGTGCTGGACTGGGCGGTGCTAGTTCTGATTTGGCAGCTGTTATTAGCTATTTAAACGAAGAGCTTGAAAACCCTATGGAAGAACAAGAGCTTGCAGAGTTTCTATCTTCTTTTAGCAAGGATGCACCATTTTTCTTAAAAGGTGGATGTGCTTTGGTTTACGGCACCGGTGACCAAGTAAAAGCTTTAGAACCTATTTCCAGAGAAATAACAATAGTGTATCCAAATGTAGAAGCTTCTACTTCCAAAGTTTACGGTGCTTTTACAAAACAAACTGAAGAAGTTTTGTCGTTGGAAGATATTTTAAGGCTTTTAGAAGAAAACAATATAGAAAATATTATCGAAAATCACTTACAAGAAACCGCTATTGAAATATACAAAGAAATAGGAGAACTCATAAGATTTTTAGAAAGCGTTGGATACAAGCCGTATATGTCTGGGAGCGGTTCAAGCGTTTATGTGTTTGGTAAGCTAAGTGATAAGATTAAAATGGCTTTAGAGTCGAGGGGTTGGTACGTATACGAATGCAAAACCATATAATAGAAGAAATATTTGATATAGGCGATATAGACGAAAGGTTTTATGCCATAGTAGGAAGGGCGGATGAAAACCTTAAAAAGTTTGTGGAGCTTTTTGAAATAAAGATAGTAGCAAGAGGCCAAGAACTACATATAAAAGGTGAACCTTCTAAGGTTGAAAACTTTATAGAGTTTCTAAACTATATAACAAAAGAGTATGCCAAAACCCCTCTATCTTCTAAAGATGTTTTAAATATGGCTGTATCTTATACCAACAAAGAAGAAGAGGAAGATGAAAAAGAATCCAAAGAAGAATATGAGACAATACTTATTACACATCGCAAAAAAGCCATAACTCCAAAGACGAAAAATCAATATTTGTATGTAAACTCTATAAAACAAAACGATATTGTATTTGGGATAGGTCCTGCTGGTACTGGTAAAACTTATCTTGCTATGGCAATGGCTATATCTTATCTAAAAGCTCAAAAGATAAACAAAATCATTCTTACAAGGCCAGCCGTAGAAGCCGGAGAAAAGCTTGGGTTTTTGCCAGGGTCAATAGCTGAAAAGGTAGATCCTTATCTTAGACCTCTTTACGATGCCCTTTTTGATATGGTAGATTACGAGAAATCTGCTTATTTGTTGGAAAAAAACGTCATTGAGATTGCACCTCTTGCATTTATGAGGGGTAGAACCTTAAACGATGCTTTTATCATACTTGATGAAGCCCAAAACTCTACAAAAGAACAGATGAAGATGTTTCTTACAAGAATTGGCTTTGGCTCAAAAGTTGTGATCACCGGAGATATGACGCAGGTGGATTTGCCAAGGAAAGAACAATCTGGGCTAAAAGAAGCAATTCATGTGCTTAAAAATATAAAGGGTATAGATTTTGTGTTTTTTGATGAGAAAGATGTGGTAAGACACCCTATAGTTCAAAAGATTGTCAAAGCCTACGAAGTTTATGAACAAAATCAATCTAAAGACCTACAAGAAGCTTGAAATACCAAAAGAGTTAAAGTATCTTTTAAAAAAAAGAGCAAACCATACGTTAAAGTTTTTTGGTTTTAAAAACTCAATGCTGGACATTTATATTACAGATGACGAAGAGATAAAGCATTTAAATTCTACTTACAGGCAAAAAGATAAGCCTACAGATGTTTTGTCTTTTAATATAAATGAAAATATCGGAAATATATATTACCTTGGTGAAATAGTGATATCTTACGATACCGCTTTGAAACAAGCTATAGAGTACGGTGTTTCTTTGGAGCAAGAGTTAACAAGGCTTCTTGTGCATGGTATTGTGCATTTGATAGGATACGATCATGAAACTTCTTTAGAAGATGAAAAAACATTCTTTGAAAAACAAGAAAGCGCTTTGGCTATGTTTAATTAATCTTTTGAAAAAGCTTTTATCTCATCAAGGGCTTTTTGGATGTCTTTGTTTTCTGTTTCCCATATAAAAACCCCGTATTTGTGAAGTATCCATTTGGCACGGTTGCTTTTTGGATGGTTTGTAGCTATAACAAAGTCTGATTTTACTTGAGCTATATCTGTGGCGGTTATATCTTCTTTTTTCTCTTTATCGTCTTTAGCTTTTAATACAAAGGTTAATACAAAATTGTCGTAAATATGTATCATGTCTACATTTTTAAAATCTGAAACTTCATCTTGAAATGTCAAAACTGCTATTCTTGTATTTTCAGGACTTTCGTCTGGTTCGTAGTGTATAAAAACCATTTCCGTTTGGGGAAAAACCCTTGTTATTGCCTCTTCTATATCGTCAGCAACGGCGTGGGATTGGTTGAAGTTGTGAGATTTGATTGAGATAGCAGCATCTATAAAAATCTTATCACCGGATTTTCTTACCAACAACCTTTTTATAGATTTTACCCTAGGATCTTGCAGTATTATCTCTTTTATATGCTCTATCATTTTTGAATCCACTGAAGCATCCAATATAACAAAGATTTGTTCTTTCAATATATGAAAACCCGTATAAATTATAAGGAGTATTATTACGCTTGCAAATATTTTATCTAAATTTATATTAAACTCCAGCGATAAGAAGTTTAACGTTATAACAAAAGAGCCAAACCCATCCACCAACATGTGCTCGCTATCTGCCATTAAAGCTGGGGAGTTGTGCTTCTTGGCGGCTATTCTTTCTAATACTGAAAACCCAAAGGTTATAAGCATTGATATGATACCTACACCTAAGCCCCATGATATATATTGCCTATCTATTTTATAGTGACCAAAGAGCACATCCATAAACATATCATAGGCGGCGAAAAATAGGAAAAACGATATAAACATCGCACCTATATTTTCCAGTTTGTAAAGTCCATAGGGAAACTTTTCATGCTTTTTTTCAGACATGTATATAGAAATAAAACCTATGAAAGAAGCTAAGCTATCCGATAAAGAGTGTATACCTTCTGCTTTAAGTGCTACGCTTTTAGACAAAAAACCCACCCCCAGCTTTATAATAGCCAGTAGGAGCATCAAAAAGATTGATATTATACTCCAGTGATACTTTTTCATCTATTTAATTTTACTAAATTTTTAAAAGCCTATCTTATCTATTAAATGGACAAACTTTCCCTTGGTAAGAGTCCATCTTTTCAAGCTCTTGCTCTATCTTTTCCCTTACCTCTAACTTTCTTGAAAATGTACAGTAATCTGGGGCTATCAACCTATCTGGTTCTACTTCGCCGGTTAATCTGTGTATGACCATCGTTTGTGGAAGTATCTCTATGATTCTGGCAGCTCTATATGCATACTCTTCTAAGGTTAAAAGCTTAAAAGGGTTCTCCAGATATTCTCTTGCCATTTTCGTATTTTTGATGATGTGAAGTGGATGTATTTTTACACCGTCTACGTTTAAAGCGGCTATTAGCTTTGCAGTTTCTAAGTTGTCTTCCAAATCTTCTTGAGGAAAACCCACTATAAGGTGAGCGCATATGTTTATACCTTTGTATTTCCTTGTTCTTAAAACAGCATCTACAAAATCAGATGCTCCATGAGCTCTATTTATCCATCTTAAGGTACTAAAGTGAGAGCTTTGAAGGCCGTATTCTATCCATACATCCAATTTGTCTGTATAGGTTTGTATAAGCTCCAATACGTCTTCTGGTACGCAGTCTGGTCTTGTGCCAATATCTATACCCACAACGTTTTCAAATTCCAGCGCCACATCGTATACAGATTTTAGAAAATCTAAATCTCCGTATGTGTTTGAATAAGACTGGTAGTATATGTAAAAATATATGTTATCACCGTATCTTCTTTTAGCTTGGGCTATACCTGAAGATATTTGCTCTCTTAAATCCATCAAAGGTGATATGTGGGCTGGTCTTGTGCCAGTAAGACAATAGGTACATCCACCAGTGGCCTTTGTGCCGTCTATGTTTGGACATGTAAAGGGAAGGGCTACCGTTATCTTTTGCACCCTTCTTCCATACTTTTGCTTAAGATAATCTTTTAACGTGTAAATCCTTGATGATGTCGCTAACATAGGATAAAAATATATATATATTTTTTATTTTTTCACTAATAAAAAACACATTATTGCTGGTTTTTACGATAATAATCTTTAATTTTATAAAAACCCAATACAAGAAGACAAAACAAGCTAAAAGCGTTTGCAAAAATAAGAGCCAACGAGTTTTGTATAATCCCGTATAAAAGCCACAAGCTTATACCAATCGTCATTATAATTAAGAAAAGCCCAGATAACCCTTCGGCACTATTGTGTTTTATCACAGAATAAATTTGGGGAATATAACCAGATGTAGTAAGCGCCCCTGCCACAAGACCTATCAGTTCTACAAAATTTTCTTTCATAAAAGCTTTTGAAACTCTTTTATTACATCTTTATAATCTATATTAAGGCATGCCACATCGCCTCTTTTGCAGGTTTTAGATCCGCAGTATTGACATTCAAGATTAAGGCTTACATAATGCTGTAAAGGGCTTACTTTCCATATGGGGTATGCTCCCAAAAGCACCAAAGAAGGCACATTCAAAAACGTAGCAAGATGATAGCTAAATGTCTCACAAGAAACAAGAGCTTTTGCATCTTTTAAAATGCTTGCGTAAGTATGTATATCTGTAGATATGTATGTGGCAAAATTCAGATTTTGGATAAGCAAACACCACATCGTAGCCTTTAGCATGTATAAACTTCGCCACTTCGTTAAATATATCTATACTTGGGACTTTTGTGGGCACAGGTGCTGTAGGAGATATTACTACATAGGTTTTACCCTTTAGAGGGTTTTCTTTGAAAATCCAAAAATAAGGCTCTACATCAACCTCTTTACCAAAAACAGGGCTTAGTATCTGAAGGGTATTTTTTATCTCATTATCTTTTGGACTAAAAGGAGTGAGCTTGTTGTATATAAAAGATAAAAACTTTTCTTTGTCTTTTTTATACAAAGCTATTTTGTATTTGGCTTTTAAGAGAAAACTATAAATATAAGAAATACCTTTAAAGGAAGTATCTACTAAAAAATCGTAAGAGCCTTCAAAAGAACCAAGTTTATCATTCATAAAATCTATATAAGGGTTTTTTTCAAAAAGCTCTAAACCTTGTTTTGTGGTAAAAACCTCTACTATTGCATCTTTTTGGTGGATTTTTATAGCTTTAAATAGCAAAGCGTTGTAAAGAAGATCCCCATAACCCCTATGAAGGGATAAAACCAAAATCTTCATATATGCTTCATGGCAAAAGCGTGGGCTCCCAAAATCCCAGCATCGTTTCCAAGCTCTGAAAGTGTGATATCTATATGCTCAACGCTTGGGTCTATAGATAGTGAAATAGCTTTATTTTTTATCTCTTCAAACAAAAAGTTAAATCCCATCATAACACCACCCCCTAAAACTATCTTACATGGATTTAACATATTTATCAAACTAGCAAGCCCATAAGACATGTACAAAACAAACCTATCAAAAACCTTTTTTGCAACTTCTGAGTCTTTTTCACTAACCAAATCTTTTAAGCTTTTATTATAACCTAATTTTTTTAAATATCTCTCCAAAGACAAACCCCCGGCGTAAGCTTCAAAACAGCCCCTTTTACCGCAGGTGCATTTTAGCCCATTTGGTTTTAGTTTTATATGCCCTATCTCACCTAAGTTTGAATCACAGCCAAACCTAAGCTCTTTATCTATGATAAGCCCACCACCTATACCTGTACCCACAAAAACACAAGCCCCGTTTTCTACATCTTTTAACCCGCCGTATATGTATTCTCCGTAAGTGATAGCTCTAACGTCGTTTATTAAGATAGTCCTTTTTTTTAATCTATTTTGCACAAGCTCTACAAAATTTATATTTTTCCAGCCTAAGTTTGGTGCATGTTTTAAAATACCTTTTTTCATATCCACTTGACCAGCTATTGCTATAGAAAGTGTATCTATATCCTTATAATGAGATATTATTTTTTCTAAAAGCCCCAAAAACCCTTCAAAATCTTTTGGTGTCCCAAAATCAAGCCTATTTTTTATACTACCATTTTCCACTATCCCAGATTTTATATGAGTAGCCCCTACGTCTAAAGAGAGTATCATGTTATAATCCCTACAGATATTATACCAAATACATAAAAAACTCTTAAAGCTAAAAAGTATAACCTCTGCCCCTTGTTTGTATTAAAATAAACCTATGGATATACAACCACACGATTCATTTTTTAAGCAAATATTTTCTAATCCTAAGAGAGTAAAATTGCTTCTTGATATCTTTGGTAAAGATGTATCTAAAAGTATACATTCTATAACACCTGTTAATACAGAAAAGTTTTCTTCAAAATCTCAAAAGTTTATGCTTGATCTACTTTTTAGCTGCAAGGTAAAAGATCAAGATGCTTATATAAGGATTGTACTTGAACATAAATCTTATCTTGATAAAGAATTACCTATTCAGCTTCTATACTACAACAGTGCTATTTGGGAAGAGGCTATAAAAGAGAAAGATTATTACCCTCCTATTATCAACATTGTTTTTTATCATGGAAAAGGTGAATGGAACATACCTACATCTTTACCGGTATTAGAAGACCAAAACTTAGAAAAATACGTATCTAAGCTAAACTATATACTTATAGATCTAAATAAAATATCTGATGATGAGCTAATAAAAGAAGCCTACATAGATTTTTGCTTTACATCTGCTGTTATTGCAATGAAGCATGTACATGAGAATATAGAAAAGATTAAAGCAGTATTTAGGCCATTGGTGGAATACGTTCAAATTCATGAAGATGAAGAAGGATATCATTGTTTATTTTTCTCATTTAACTATATTTCATATGTGAAAGGTGATACCAAAGAGGCAGAAAACGCCTTGAAAGAACTTATAGGAGGTGATAAGAAAGCTATGACACTGATAGAAAAGTGGATTATGGAAGGATTGGAAAAAGGTAAGCAAGAAGGATTGCAAGAAGGATTGCAAGAAGGATTAGAAAAAGGATTAATTAAGGCTAAAAAAGATGACATCAAGAGTGTTATTCTTGTCAAGTTTGGAGTATTGCCAAAAGAGGTTGAAGAGAAGATAGAAAGTACGGATGATATACAGATTTTAGATGATATGTTAAAAAGGGTTATACTGGCTGGCAAGATTGAAGAGATTTTGTAAGAGATCAACTTCCCTCTACAAGTATGCCACGCTAAATTATTTTTATCTCCTCTTCCGTTAATCCGTAAAGCTTGTAAACTATCTTATCTATCTCATGCTCAAGCCTTTTCACATGTTCTTGTTTTTCTTGATTTGTTTCATAATCTTCAGATTGGGTAAGCGTGAGGATTTGTTCTACTTTTTGGATTATTTGGTCTGCTATGGGTTGGTTTTCTTTTGTGATTGGGGGAAGGGGTAGCTGTTCTAAAAACGCTTTCTTATATCTGTATCCATCTTCTCCTAATCCGCCACCTGCATAGAAAGTTTTAAAGAAAAATGCCACTGGTTTTGAGTTTAAAAGTCCAATTATGTATTTTAAATTTTTTCCTGTCATTAAGAAAGCTGTAGCCTCAACATACATACCTGAATTGTCATATGCAAAACTTGGCTCTCTTACTATTTCTTGCCACACTATCTTTTCTTTTTCAAATTCTTGATAGTATGCTATGTTATCTTGTGTCTCAAACCATTTATTTGATGTCTTTTTGCGATGACCTGGCTTTCCGTCTTGTAATAACCTATCTCCAAAGCTTGCTAAATAATCTTTTAAAGCTGGATAATCGTTAATATTCAGATGTTTTGCTGGAAAAGTCCCAATTATCCACAAGCCCGCCCACTTATACCTGTATTTCTCAATATCTCTACCTCTTAAAACTGGTTTTATAATTTCCTCTGTTCTTTTTCTCTCTTCTTCAGTTTTACAATTTCTTAAAATCTCATTTCTTTTCTCACTATCAATAATAAAAGCTTCATTAAATCCTGTTTTTATTCCATAATAAATCTTTACATCCCAATCTTTTAAAGGTTTTCCTACTTTTTCAATCTTATCTTTTAAACTCAAAACACTTTCATCTCCAAGCGTCCAAGCGTTATCAGAAAGCTTATTTTGATACATCGTTTGCCATGTTCTAAGCTCTTGCCATGTATCTACCTGAGACCAACTATTTAAACGCTCAACTCCTTTCTCAGTAGCTTGCTCAATCAACTTGGATTTGTCTTTTCTTAAATACTCTTCAATATCTTCAATATCACTTTTAACCTCTAAAAATCTAAAAATATGCTCTTTCCTTGGTTTCTGCTTTCTAAAGATCAAAATATTGGTATCCACTGTTTGCTCAAAAACGCTATAACCACTAAAATCTATAATCTCTAAAATAGCTGTTTTTTCTTTTAAAAACTTTCTTAACTTCTCTCCGTACTTTGCCCTCATCCATTTGTTGCTTGTTATATATGCCAAAATCCCTTGATCTTTTAAAAGCTGATAGCCTTTTTCGTAAAAATACACATAAAGGTCTGCCGTTGATGTGAAAACTTCGTAGTTTTGTCTTTCAAGGATCGGTTTAATGGCTTTTATTTTTTCATGTCTTACATATGGCGGGTTTCCAATCACGATATCAAAACCATCAACCACTCCAAACATCCACTCTGGATCAAACCAATCTGCGGAGGCGTTTGGATCGAAGATATCAAAATGAGCTATTTTATCGGCTGTTTCAGCAGGCCATCTATTTTTGATTAGAAGCTCTTTTATTTGCTCTCTTATCTTTTTGTCTTCTTCTTGTAGTTGTATTTTCTCTTTTCTTGATCTAATTCTAAAATATCTATGCCTTAATGATTTTAAGTGTTTTTCCAATTTAACTATCTCTGGGTTTCTAATGCGTCTTTGAGGTGTATTTTCCAATCCTATCAAAGCATTTGCAGAGATAAACTTTGTTTCAAGGTTTGGCAAAGTTAAAATACCAAAGTTTGGTTTAGTTTTATCTGCTTTTTGATCCAATATCAAAGAAATAAAAAATCTCAATTTACTGATCTGAATAGCTATGGGTTGTATGTCTACCCCATATATGCAGTTTTCTATCAAATACAGCTTTCTTGCATAGTCTGGGTAGTTTATGCTTTCGTTAAAATGCTCTTTTACCTCATTTAAAAGCTCTTTCAGAGCGTTTTCATCTTTTGCCATTTCTAATACTTCTTTACTTTCTTTGTTGATCCTATCTACTTGTATTTCATACCAGACTTTATTGGCCGGATCAAGCTTTTGAAGAAGATAAACAAGTTTATGCAATATTCCCATAGGAAAAGCCCCAGATCCACAGGCTGGGTCTATTATCTTTATCTGGTCTATTGCATAGATTAGCTCTTTTTTTAGATTTTCTGGTAAATCTATATTTTCATTAGAGTAAGAAAATAAGTTATCAAGTATTTCTTCAGCTTGTGGTACTTTTGTCTTTAAATACTCTCTTAAACTCTCTTCTACCATGTAATCTACTATCTCTCTTGGTGTGTAGTAGCTACCCGTTGCTTTTCTTGCGGTGGTATTAGTCTCTGGATTGTAGCTTGCTAGTAGATTTTCAAATACCTTGCCAAGAAGCTCAGGGTCAAGGGCTATTTCTTGGTCTATCGGTGTTGCCTCATCTGTGGTAAAGTTGTAGGACTTAAGAATATCTATGAGCCCTCTAACTTTTGCGTTTGCACTCAATTCATATTTAGATAAATCAACTGTTTTCTCTTTACTGCTAAAAAACAATTCATCATCGATTTTAGCCTGCTTTTTCTCATTTCTTGTAAATCCGTCTATATAAATACTGTCTTTATCAAGGCAGTCAAAAAGCCCGCCGTTTATAAAAGGAATGCTTGAAAAAAGCTTTTTCGCCTCTTCTTCATTTATCAAAAATTTATCTTCATATCTATATTTGATTTTTACTCCAAAGTCTTTTCTGTTTGCTGGGTAACCTTCGTTTTTTGCCCAAGCTCTTTGGTCTATTGGTGTGTTTAGTGTTGCAAAAAATAGATTTTGTAAAATTGCATTGTAATAGTTGTTGCTCTTACCAAAATCTTTTACGATGTTTTTTAGCTTTTGTTCATCAAACAAATCATTTGGTACCAATCCTTTTTCTTTTAAAAACCATATAAAAATCAATCTTGTAAGAAGCCTAATTAAACTTTGAGCATTTCTAATCTCTTTATCTTTTTCTGAATATTCAGAAAACTTGACTTTATCCATCGCATAGAAATACCAATTTTGAAGCTCGTTGTAAAATTCTTTGGTTACTGGTTCCACACTAAAGGCGTTTTTTATAGATTCTAAATTTTTAAAATTGCAGTCTTTAAGCTGATTTATGAAGGTTTTGTTTGGAAGTTTCGGATCTATATAAAACGTAAACCTTTTGTAATAACTGTATTGGGCTTTTATGCCATAGGTATTTTTAAATACAAATGAAAGTCTAAACGATCTATCAGAGTAAAATAAAAACAACCCGTAATATTTGTTTTCTTTGTTCAAAAGCTCTTTTGCAATATCAAACTGTTTTTTCTTGCTGGTTCTTTCAGTAAGATTTTTGACCTTCACAGCAAAAACTACCAAATCAGCTTCCCGGTCTTCTAACTTTATATGTCCTAAATATGTTATTTCCTCTATCAACTCTTCATGGTTTTCATAATCGTATACTTGTCTTGGAGAAACGGTAAAATTGTTATCATAAAGATAATTTTGAAAATCTTCCAAAGAAAACGCTTTTGTGAGGTTTTCTAATATCTCTACCATTTTTAAGCACTCTCTTGATTTTCTACACTTATTATAACATCTTCGTTGGATAGATTTAAAAATTTTAGCTGATCTTCTATTTTTCTTAAAAAATCTTCTCCTATTTCGTTTTTTATCTCCTCTAATTTAGAACATACATTTTTGATATCTTTTAGATCTTTTTCTATTTCCACAATTTTTCTTAATATATAATCCGAAAGACTTCCATAATATTCTATATCTTTTTTAAGATCGATAATAAAAGCTCTAAAAGGTTTTAGATATTCATCTTGTGTATTCAACAAACTTTGTAAAAGGTTTAGAGCTTTTGATTCCAAAGAGCTTGAGTTTGATCTTCTTCTTATATAAGCATCTTTGTCTAGCACTATTTCATAATTCTTCCAAAATTTATCTGACAATCTTAAAGATTTTTCACCCTTGTTTGCTTTTATTTTCTCGTAAGCTTCTTCAAAGCTTATGGATTTTGGCTGTCTTTCTTGATAATCTTTGTAGCCCACAAACATATCTTTTCCTTTTCTAATGAAAACAAAAAGTTCATCTTTTTGCCCTTTTTTGGCGGTTTTAACCCTTTTTGGCATATCTTCAATTTGATTTAGTATATCTGGATAAGAATTTTTTATATTTTCAAACTCATCCCTTAGCTTTGTAAAAAAGCTTTCTTCTTCACCCTCTTGATAGGTGTTTAACCTTTTGTATAGCTTTGACTCGGTGGGTTCTTCAGACTCATCAAAGATTTTGGCATCTTCTCCAAGGATATTGTGAATCATAAACATTTTGTTTTGGGCTATCTCCCTTGATCTTACTATATCAGATCCTTTTTCAGTGGGAAAGAAATTGACTATGTAGATCTCATCGTAAACCTTTTTACCTATTCTATTTATACGTCCCACCCTTTGTATAACCCTAACAGGATTCCAAGGTATATCGTAATTTATCACCACACCAGCTCTGTTGAGGTTATAACCTTCAGATAGTTTATCAGTGGCAAGAAGTATGCTGTACTTATCTTCTTGTTCTTTGTTTTGGGCGTCAAAATTTTTGGCTATCTCCTCAAATTTGGTTTTCCCTATGTTGCCATAAGCACTAAGCAATATATTTCCAAATTTAGCTTTTAATATACTGTCTAAGTGTTTTGCCGTATCTATGTATTCGGTAAATATAACCACTTTTCTATTTTCTTTTATAAAAGCCTCGATACCAGATATAAGCCTATCTGCTTTAGGATCATTCTCTGTAAGGTTTAGCTCTTTTATCTTTCTTATAAAATCATCAAAAAGATCAATATCACTTTGTATATCTTCTATAAATTTATCTTTTAGTTTAAACGTAGATAAATCATAAACTTTGTAATAGTTGCTGTTTAGTTTTTCGTTTTTTAAACGATCTTCATAATCTGCGAGCTCTTTTAAAATCTCATCTGGATCTGCTGTAACGATATCTTCCATGAGTTTTCTATCAAGTATAAACTTACCTGATTTCTCAATAAACTTTAAAGCTGTTTCATTTATACGTTTAAAGCTTTTAATACTCTCATAAAAAGATCCAAAACTACTTTCAAATCTTTTCACAAGAAGCCTTCTCATGAAATCGTATAAATTTTTCTGATAAACAAATATAAACCTATCATCTTCAGAAAGTTTGCTATCTTCATTTGTTATACCTTTCTCGTATTTAATAGGCATATATATAGCACCCTTGAAATATCCGCCCTTACTATCATCGTCAAAAGCTCTTATCACCTCATCGTAAAATTTTGATTGCTTTGGTGTTAATTCATAAAACCACTCTATTGGATCTCTTACAATAGGAAGATCTATCTTTTCCTTATAATGCTTTAAATCAAGTCTATTTCTTCTTATTAAAACAGGTTCTACGATGGCTTTTATACGCCTTGCCAACATCTTAGACTTATCCCTTACTTTTTCAATATTTACAGTATCTTCTCCAAAGATCTCTTTGTAATATTTTTTGGCTTTTTTTCGTCTTTCAGCGTTTGATGAGTTGTAGTGTTTCTTGATATAAGAGAGCTCATTAAACAGATCCTCATATTCATCAAATTTTGCCTTTAGATTTTCATCAAGGAGTATCGTAGATTTTTTTGGTATCGTAAAAAGCTTAAGAAGTGAAAATATATCAGATGGTTTGTTGTTAAAAGGTGTAGCGGTAAGAAGCATAACAGTTCTACCTCTACATATCTCTTTTAGCTGATTATAACTAGCGGTGTCTTCGTTTCTAAACCTATGGGCTTCGTCTATAACAACAATATCTATATTGTCTGAGTTTTTTACAAACTGAAGCGCCTCATCGAGCTTTCCAATAGACCACACTTCCCATCCGTAAAGCTCAAAATCTTCCAAATATTTTTTCCATCCTATCGTTTTAGCATCATCCCCTATCAAATGAGGAGGCGATAAAACAATACCCCTTTTACCCATTGCCTTACCTACCATACAAGCAACGATTGACTTTCCAAGTCCCACCACATCGGCAAGGATAACCCCTCCATGCGCTTCACAGCTGGCTATTGCTTGAGATACAGCCTCAATTTGATAAGAGTAAGGCCTATATCCCTTTTTTTCCATAAGGCTTATAAGCTCTTTACCTATATCTTTAGCTTGGTAAGTGTCAAGATAGTTTTTAATAAGATAAACATATGCCACAAAAGGATCTATATATCTTAAAAATGTATTTCTTCTCATGGCGTTTACAACGTCTTCAGCCGATAACTCTATAGCCATTTCCCAATTAGCGTCAAAGTACTCTTCTGCATCTTTAAAACCATAATCTTTTATCTCGACGTTAAACTCGTTTTGGCTTTCGATACCAGCAAGCGTTAAGTTGCTACTTCCTGTTATAAAAAGCTCAGGAGCCCCAGTTTCAGTGGTTTTAAACAAATAAAGCTTTGCATGGTTTGGATCTTTAGTTTTTCTTATTACAAGCTTTCTTTTTTCTAAAAGCTCCACAAAAAACTCAGCTTGTTCATAAATCTCTTTCTTATCGAGTTTTTCATTTGTAAATGCAATTTTTATAGATTCTATAAAATCTCTTATGGTTTCTTCTTTGTTTTCTATGCTTTTAGAAGCCTCATATAAACCAAAATTTCCCTTATCTACGTTTAGACCTACAAGTATCTTAATATGTTCATCTTGAAGCTTTCCATTTTCATACAGCTCTTTTAAAGTCTCATAAAGCTCTTTTATACCAGAAAAATAGAAAAATCCCACAAGAAACTTTAGCTCTTTGCTTATACCAACAAGCTCTTTTAGCCTACTTTGTAAACTTTTATTACCGCTATTTGTTATAAAATTTTGAGGAGAGTGCTTTAGCATTTTTATGTTCTCTTGAGTGGCATTGTTTGTTCCTCAGAGTTGAAATGCGATGGTATCGCTCTATCCATTAAATTATTATATCTTAAAAGCTAAATATATCAAAATTCTGAGGTGTTATAGGTGCTTCTTCTTTGTACATGGTTTTGTCCCAAAAGCCTTCTTGGGAGCAGCCGATGCAACCATGGCCTGATCTTATGGGGAAAGATAGGCCGTTGTACCAGCCAATGGAACTGCAGGCGTTGTAGGTGCTTGGACCTTTGCATCCAAGTTTATAAAGGCAATAACCGGCTTTTGCACCTTCATCGTCAAAGCGTTCGGCAAACTTGTTGGCGTTGTAAAAGTTCTTCCTATAGCAAGTGTCGTGGATTGTCATACCATAAAACATCTTTGGTCTTAACTTGCTATCAAGAGGAGGTAGTTCGTCTTTTAAAAGCATATAAACGATCACACCTGCCATTATCTCTGGTATAGGAGGGCATCCGGGTACTTTTACGATGGGTTTATTTTTGATGATGGTATCTACAGAAGATGATTTTGTAGGATTTGGATAAGCCGCTTGTACACAGCCAAAAGATGCACATGAACCCCAAGCTATAATAGCTTTTGCACCTTCGGCAGCTTCCAAAAGCTCTTCGTTGAAGGGTCTTCCTCCCACCATGCAGCAAGCCCCATTTTCAAACTCCGTAATGCTTCCTTCTATGGCAAGTATGTAGTTTCCTTTGTATTGTTCTATTATTTTCTTTTTATAGTTTAATAGATTTTCACCACAAGAAGCAGATATCAAATCATCGTATTCTAAAGATATCAACGATACTATATCGCTAAACACCGGTGATGAGCTTCTCATCAAAGACTCAGAACAGCATGAGCATTCAAGTCCATGAAACCACAAAACCGGTATCCTCGGCTTTTGTTTTAGAGCTTCTAATATATTGTTTATTTCATTTGGATTTATACCAAGAAGCCCACATATTTTTGTAGAAAAACTTACGAATTCTCTATACCTAACCCCTCTTCCCGTAAGAAAATCATAATAAGTTTCCATATCATTTTATATTTACATACTAAAAGCCTAAAAATAATTAAAAGCTGTTTAAACCGCTGTTTTGAGTGTTTTGTACGCTTTGGGTTATCATGTTGTTCATGAAATTGTAAAGGGCTGATTCAAAAGAGTTTATACCTGTGGTAGCTTGCTGGTTTTCTTGTTTGGATTTTTCAGCAGGTGATACCGGTTCTCCCATAAAAAGTCCAAAAGGTAGAACGCCATCTACCATACCCGCTTGCTGGGCTTTTGGCTGAGGTTGTACGTTGTTTTGCAAAGCGCTTAAGTTAAAAATAGCGTTTGATATATTCATATTAAAACCTCCTTTTAATAAGATAAGTATTTGGCTTTTAAGAGCCATGATATTTCTCATTGTATAAATTAAATTGAGATTTCATATTAAAATCTATGAGGTTAGTTGAAGCTACACAAGATAAAGAGCTAAAGATAAAGGGATACGTTGTAAAAGGTCACAACGAAAATCCAGGCTGGAAGAGAAAGCTCATAAGCATGGGTATAGTACCTGGAGTAAGCGTAAAAATCCTTAGAAAAGACGACAGAAATATGATACTAAAAGTCTACAATTCAAGGATATCTATATGTAACTGCCTTGCGGATAAAGTTGAAGTAGAATGAAAAAAATAGAGCTGGCTTTTGTTGGCAATCCAAACGTTGGAAAATCCACCATAATAAACAACGTAGCAAAAACCTCATTAAAAGTTGGCAATTGGCCGGGCGTCACCGTAAGAAAGACAGAAGCTACATTGCTCTATAAAGATTATGAATTTCATATCATAGATTTACCAGGCACTTACTCTTTGGATTATACATCAGAAGATGTGGCTGTTACCACAGATTTTTTGATAAACAACCCTCCTGATATAATAGTAAATATCATAGAAGCCACAAACTTGGAACGTTCTCTAATATTGACTGCTGAGTTGATAGAGCTAAAAATACCTATGGTAATAGTGCTAAATATGTGGGATGAAGCGTTAAAACTTGGGATAGATATAAATATAAAAAAGCTCTCAGAACTCATAGGCGTTGATGTAATAAGTGCCATAGGTACGAAAGAGGATTTAAAAGACAGACTTTTAGAAAGTATAGTATCTACTTATGAACAAAAGAAAATACCAAAAGACCTAAGATACTCAGATATCACAGAAAAAGCCATAAACGATATCTTATCTTTCTGTGCCGTACCACCCAATAAAAATATACCACCTAGATTTTTTGCCATGAAGATACTCGAGCGTATAATCCCCTGCGATTGTTGCAACGAAATCATATTAAAACTTGAAAACGATTTGAAGGAAAATATCTACGATATACTTAAAAAAGATATATACGGTGTTGCTCACTTTATAAGTTCAAGCGTTGTAAAAAGAAGCTTTAAAGACGAGATAGAATTAACGGAAATCCTCGATAAGTTTGCTCTTCATCCTTTTTTTGGGCTTTTGATATTTGTAGTAGTGATGTATCTAATGTTTAAACTATCTTTTGATGTGAGCTATCCTATATCAAACTGGATAGGAGATTTTGAAAGCTCGTTTTTACATCCTTTGGTTTATAAGCTTTTCCCAAAAGCTCCATACATAGTAAAAAGTTTTGTATCAGGTGCAATATTAGACGGTGTTGGTTTTGTAATAAGCTTTGCACCCCTTGTGGGGGCTTTGTTTGTTGGGCTTTCTGTGTTGGAGCTATCTGGCTATCTTCCAAGAGTACCTATTATTTTTGATAGGTTTGTATCTAAGTTTGGAGTAGATGGACGTGGGATACTTCCTTTTATGCTTGGTTTTGGTTGCAATGTACCCGCTATTATGGCACTTAAAATATTAGAAGATAAACGCTCAAAGCTTATAGTGGCAGCGATGATACCATTTACCAGTTGCCCAGCGAGGTTTGTGGTGTTTGCTTTTTTTGGAGCAATATTTTTCAAAAACCCTGCTCCTATAATCTTATTTTTATACTTACTTGGTATATTTTTTAGCATACTAACGGCTATAGTTATGAACAAGGTTTTACCAAAAACAGAAAGCTTACCAATGATATTAGAGCTTCCTCCTTATAGAAAACCCCCATTAAAGATAGTCTTAAACATAGCCTTTGTAGAATTAAAAGGATTTTTAAAAAGAGCCGGTACTTTTATATTTGCTTCTACGGTAGTGGTTTGGGCTTTTTTACATATCCCCCCAAATACAAATGTAAAAGATACTGTAGCTGGTAAAATAGGTGGTGCTTTGGTATATGTGTTTAAACCAATAGGTATAGAAGACTGGAGAGCCACCACATCGCTGGTACCAGCTTTTTTGGCAAGAGAGATCATAATAAGTTCTATGGGTGCTATATACTCAGCCTCTGCCAAAGAAGATTATTCAAATTTTAATATAGAAAAGTCTTTTAAAGAACAAATGATATCCCTTGAAAACGCTTTAAAAAACACCGCCATAGCCTTTGTATCCCCTGGGTTTTCAAATGTTTTTACAAAAGAAAGCACTGATTCTTCTACCATAAAAGCCATAAGAGATAGCTTAAGCCCTTACGGAGCTTTATCTTTTATGGTGTTTGTGCTTTTGTATACCTCTTGTATAGCTACGGTGTCTATTTTAAAATCAGAGTTTGGAACAAAATTTGCCATGCTTTTTTTGACATACAGCTTCGTTTTAGGATGGGCGGTAGCTTTTGTGATATATAGACTAAGTATGGTGCTTCATGTTTTTTGATTGGGCTTTTGTAATACTTCTTTTAACTTTTGGTATTTTTTATCTTATTAAAAGCCAAAAATCAAAGGCGAAAAAATGTGGTAAATGCCACTAAAAAATCAAAAAGCTAGCGGTGGGGGTCGAACCCACGACCTCGTGATTACAAATCACGTGCTCTGCCGACTGAGCTACGCTAGCTAAGTTAAAGCTAAATTATATCAAATAAAAACAATCTTGTCAATATCTTATTCAAAAACTTTTTAGTATATCTTTTGGATTTAATGCTCTAAATTTTTTACTATAAGCTTAGCGTACTCTTTGGCTCCATAGGGTCTTAGATGCGTTTTGTCATTCCAGAAAAATTCAGGATGATCTTTGCTAAAACTATACCAATCTATTACTTTTACGTTAGGATACTTTTTGCTAGCTTCAAAATATAGATTGTTGACTTCGTTTTGCCATGGATCAGGCATTTTCGTCGTTATGAGATAAACCTTCTTGTTAGAAAGCAATTTTATAAGCCTTTTCAAATCACTAGGTCTAACATAACCATTTGTTCCAAGTTCAATGACAAACACATTGTAATCATTTAAGTTTATACGTTTTAATACATCAAAAACCCTATAGAATTGTCTGCTGACTTTGCCATTTACATATACATGAGGTAAATAACGTTCTAAATAAGGTTTCACATCGAGGATTACGGAATCTCCTATGACTGCAACCCTCAGGTTAGATAAATTAGATTTGTTTTCATGCTTTTTGTAACTGCTATTTTCATCATTAACACTAGGGTGCCATGCGTAAGTATAACGATTTTGTGGTATCTGGTTTAATTGTTGATTGGTATGTGAAAAACCCACATAAGAACAAGTAACTATGATTAAAAAGGAGTTTAATACTAAGCTAAACTTTGTTTTAAAATCTTTATAAGCATCAAAATTCCACCTTCTAAAAGGTTCTTCGATAAAAGTATAAGATATATCCGCTGCCAAAATAGTTAAAATAAATCCCATCATAATAGATGTCAGTATATCATTTTTATAGATTAGAGTCAATATTGTAAAAATAGGATAATGCCATATATATAGCGAATAACTCCTAATTCCAAAATAATGAAGTGGTTTAATAGACATAAGTTTATCAAATATAGGAGATTTTAAAACAGATACTATAAATATTAAAGTGAGAACGTCTACTAAAATAAAAACAAAAGAATAGGTTATTGAAGAGTATTCGTTAAATTTAAAATAGCCAAATATCAAAAGCGCTAAAGAAGTTAAGCCTGTTATGAAAAACATATAATTGTGTTTTGGGATTTTCTGTTCAAAAAAAGCAAGTAAAGCTCCAAGCATAAAAGGGAAAAACCTTGAATCGGTTCCATAATAAACCCTGTTTATATCTTCGTTTAACCTTGCCATGTAATACATGTCTACCATTGATAAAGCAGCTATAATTACAGCCAATATTATGATATATTTCTTGTTTATCCTAAAAAGCAGTGCAAACAAAATGCCCCAAACTATGTAAAATTGCCATTCTAACGACAGCGACCAAAAATGATTGTAAAATAGTATCTGTGTAAATTTTTGAAAGTAAGGAATATGTCTTATTAAAAGCCAGATATTGTATAGATTTAAACTACTGTAAAAAAGCTCTTGTGTAAATAAGTAAACTTTTTTGAGAAATAAAATAAGTATAGTTAGAAGCTGTATTAAAGAAAGAAAAACAAAAGCAGGTGTTAGTCTTAATATCCTTGCTTTTATGAATTTTTTGAATGCTTCTATGGATGTTTTGCTGGATTTGTACTTAGATATCAAAGACTTTGTAATAAAAAAACCCGATAAAACAAAAAAAGATTCCACTGCAAAAAATCCACCTTGAAAAAGCTCAATATGAGTTGGAGTAAATATCAGTATCGAGTGAAAAACCATCACAGAAAACACCAAAATTGCACGAAAACCATCTAAACCGTTAATTTCTGAGTTCATAAAGTCTACCTCCCATCTATGCAAATATTACAGCTGATATTAGCAAATACTGCGCCAACCACATCATATAAATTCCCCTCCTGTTAAACTAATTTTCTAATTCTTTCTTTTTAATCATACCTTTAAACCCATAATCCATAATAAACTTATCTTAATAAACTATTTATCTTATTGATTTCTGACTTAAAATTATATTCTTGAAATGCTAGCTTTGAAAAGCCATACGTGATAGTTGTTAGCAAAAATGCATTTACGATTTAGTGAACTTATACATACAACTTATTTTAAAGCGTATTATAATATTATCTATGATAATGCCGCCTAGTGGTTCTAGTGGTAAAATGTCTAAGTTTGCCAGTTTTATAATGGGCCTTGCTTATGGATACAAAGGCAAACCTGGTATGGTAAAAACATATCCTATGAAAGAGTTTAAAGGTGTTGTCCCAGAAGGTGCTACTGTTTATTATGCCAACAAAAAACTTGATGTAATACAAAAAGAACCTCTTATTTACAATACTCATATAATTGTGGTACAAGAGTTGAAAGACCAGCTTTTGGTAGAAATTTATAAAGACGAGGATTGATATTATGGGATTTTCTAAGCTTTTAAGAGAAGGAATTTGGGATATACATAGCATGGCGGATAGCTCTACCGTAGCCCAAGATATGCAAGAAGCCAAAACCACGTTTGAGGATATGAAAAAGATAACCGCAGGTCTTTACTATATATACAACACGTTAGAAGATGCCATAGAACAAAACAAAGATAACCCTTACGTATCAAAAATATATTATCCGGAGCTTTTTAGAAGAGAGCATATAGTAGAAGATTTGAAGTTTTACTTTGGAGAGAACTACCTTGAGCAGATATATCCAACGGTAGCCATCTTGCTTTATATATCTAGGATTAGCTATGTAGCAAAACATGAACCTATGCTTCTTATAGCCCATGCTTATGTTAGGTATATGGGGGATTTGTCTGGTGGGCAGATGATAAAAGATATGATAAGAAACGCTTTAAACTTGCAAAACAGTGAGGGCACAAGGTTTTACGAGTTTGATAAAATAAAAGATATAATGGAGTTTAAAAGAAATTACAGAGCTTCTTTGGACACATTAGACTTAACAGACGAGCAGATAAAAGCTATCATAGGAGAGGCTAACATAGCATTCTTGTACAACGTAAACTTCTTTAGAGAGGTGAATAGACCAGTTCCTTACCCGGATGAAATAGAGAAGCCTTATCTTGTAAGGGCTTACGAAAAGATGAAATTCGTATAAAATACTTGACTTTTTTTATAAGATTATTTAATATTTTATGACAACTTTTTAAGGAGCGTTTGATGGAAAACGTATGCTGGTACGATTCTAAGATTAGTATACCCAAAGAGGGTTCTTTTATCAAATTAAAAGCCGATAAAACATTGGAAGTACCAAATAACCCCATCATACCTTTTATCCAAGGGGATGGTATAGGCCCTGAAATAACACCTCAGATGATAAAGGTAATCAACAAGGCTATGTCAAAAGCCTACAACGGCTCTAAAGTGATATACTGGGTAGAGGTTTTGGCTGGAGACATGGCAGAGCAAAAAGGCCTTGAGAGGATGCCAAAGGAGACTCTGGAGCTTTTAAAACAAAGTATCGTTAGTATAAAAGGTCCTCTTGGTACACCAGTGGGCAAAGGTGGAAAATCTTTGAATGCCATTTTGCGTCAATCTATGGATTTTTATTCTGCCATAAGACCCGTTTATTGGATGGGCCAGCCATCCCCCATACCAAACCCTCAAAGGGTAAATGTGGCGGTGTTTAGAGAAAACTCCGACGATGTATACATGGCTATAGAGTATATGCCAAAAACAGATGGCTTTAAAAAAGTAAGGGAGTTTTTTGTAAAAGAAATGAGCGTATCAGAAGATGCTATACCAGAAGATGCAGGTATTACGGTAAAGCCAATGTCTGAGTTTAAAACCAAAAGACACGTAAGAAAGGCCTTTAGATACGCTCTTCAAAACGGTAAAAAGCATATAGCGGTAGCGGGTAAAGGTAACATAATGAAAGCCACCGAAGGTATGTTTATGAACTGGGCTTTTGAAGTGGCAAAAGAACCAGAGTTTGAAGGTAAAATAATCACAGAAGGAGAGCCAAAAGAAGGTCAAGCCAAACTCTACAAAGTTATCACAGACCAAATGCTTATGCAACTTGTATTAAACCCAGATTATTACGATGTGATTATCACGCAAAATTTAAACGGCGATTATATCTCTGATTTGGCCTCTGCTTTGGTGGGTGGTCCCGGTTATGTACCCAGTGGTAACATAGGCGATGGCTATGCGCTTTTTGAAAGCACCCATGGTACCGCTTACGATATAGCTGGTAAAGGCATGGCAAACCCACTTTCTATAACGCTTTCTGGCGCTATGATGCTTGAGTATTTAGGCTTTTATGAAGCTGCTGATCTTGTTTATAAAGCTATTAAAAGCGTAATAAACCAAAGAAAAGGTACACCAGATATAGCTAATGGTTTTAAAAAGATGGGCGTAGAAGCTATATCCTTAACTACGTCTCAGTTTGGTGATGCTATCGTTGATGAGATTGATAAACTTTGATTTGAGAGGTGATAGATGAAGCTTACCGTAAGGCAAAAGGAAGATTTTCATTTTGTGGGTAAAGGGGAATCTGGCATAGAAGTCCCCATAGATGCCGCTGGTTATGTAGGTGGTAAAGGAAGAGGTGTAAGGCCTCCAGAACTTTTGTTTCACTCTATAGCTGGGTGTATGGGTATTCATGTATACGAAGCTCTTCATAAAGCCGGTAAACACGTAGAAGACATTGTTGTAAACACAGACAGTGAGAGAAAAGACACGTATCCAAAAGTCTTTACAAAAATTTATTTGGATTTTACGATAAAAGGTAAAGACCTCTCAGAGCAAGATGTAAAAGAGGCTATAGAGACAGCTCTTAACAAAACCTGCAGTATAGCTTATATGATAAACCAAGTAGCACCTATATCTTATACTTTCAAAATAGAAAAGGGGTAAGTCTATGTTTAAAAAGATATTGGTGGCAAACAGAGGTGAAATAGCTTGTAGAATTATAAGAGCTGCAAAAGAACTTGATATACCCACAGTAGCAATATACTCTGAAGTAGAGCCTACCGCCAGACACGTGAAGATGGCAGATGAAGCTTATATGATAGGTGCAAATCCTCTTGACACATACCTAAACGCTCAACTCATAGTGGATTTGGCAAAGTCTGTGGGGGCAGATGCCATACATCCAGGATATGGGTTTTTGGCAGAAAACGAAGGATTTGCAGAGCTTTGTGAAAAAAATGGTATAACCTTTATAGGTCCTTCTGCCGAAGTAATAGCCCTTATGGGTGATAAGGCAAGATCCAAAGAGGTGATGAAAAAAGCGGGTGTTCCTACGGTGCCCGGAAGCGATGGCATATTAAAATCTGTAGAAGAGGCTATTGAAATAGCAAAAGAAATAGGGTATCCGGTGCTTTTAAAAGCCTCAGCTGGAGGTGGTGGTAGAGGTATTAGAATATGTAAAGACGAAGAAGAGCTTAAAAGAAACTATGAAGCCGCTTACTCTGAGGCTCAAAAAGCCTTTGGAAGAGGTGATTTGCTTTTAGAAAAATACATTCAAAATCCAAAACACATAGAGTTTCAAGTATTAGGTGATAAATATGGAAACGTTATACATTTAGGGGAAAGGGATTGTTCTGTCCAAAGAAGAAATCAAAAACTTATAGAAATAGCTCCTTCTTTGGTACTAAACGAAGCAAAGAGAAAGCACTACGGTGAAATAGTGGCAAAAGCTGCAAAAGAGATAGGTTATTACAGCGCCGGTACCATGGAATTTGTATCTGACTTAGAAGGTAACATATACTTTATAGAGATGAATACCCGTATTCAAGTGGAACACCCTGTAACAGAAAGAGTGACCGGTGTTGATATAGTAAAAGAGCAAATAAAGATAGCCGCAGGTCATAAGCTTGAGATAAAACAAGAGGATGTAACCTTCAACGGATACGCTATAGAATGTCGTATAAATGCAGAAGATCCAAAGAAAAACTTTGCTCCAAGCATAGGTACTATAGAGCGTTATTACGTACCTGGTGGTTTTGGTATTAGGATAGAAAGTGCGGCTTCTGTAGGTTACGAAGTTACGCCATATTATGACTCTTTGATAGCAAAACTTATATGCTGGGGTAGAACTTGGGAAGAGGCACTCTCAAGGACAAAGGCAGCTTTAGACACTTATGAGATAAAGGGTGTTAAAACCACGATACCTCTTCTTAAGAAGATTGTAGAAGAAAAAGATTTTAGAAATGGATACTTTACCACCAAGTATTTGGAAGAGCACCAAGAGGTGTTTAATTACGAAGAGCCAAAAGACAAAGAAGATTTTGTAGCTTTTATAAGTGCAGCTATAGCTTCATATCACGGGTTATAAGGAGGTTAAATTATGAAACTTATCGAACAAATGTTGCAAGAACAAAACCTTGAAGTGGCACCACCAAAGAAAATTCTCATTACAGACCTTACACCAAGAGATGGTCAACAGTGTAAGCTTGCCACGAGGGTAAGAACCGATGATTTGCTTCCTCTTTGTGAAAAGATGGATAAAGCTGGTTTTTACGCTGTAGAAGTATGGGGAGGCGCCACTTACGACGTTTGTCTTAGATATCTAAAAGAAGATCCGTGGGAAAGATTAAGACGTATAAAAGAAGTGATGCCCAACACAAAACTTCAAATGCTTTTTAGAGGCCAAAATATAGTAGGCTATAAACCAAAATCTGATAAAGTCGTCAAAAAGTTTGTAGAAAAAGCCATAAAAAACGGCATAACGGTGTTTAGGGTATTTGACTCTTTAAACGACAACAGAAACATCGAAGTGGCTTGCAAAGCTATAAAAGAGTTTGGTGGTGAAGTGCACGCTGAGATTAGCTATACCAAAAGCCCAGTTCATACGCTTGAAAAATGGATGTCTTACGCCGATGAGCTAATAGATTTAGAACCAGATTGGATATCTTTCAAAGATGCTACAGGTATACTAATGCCACTGGATACCTACAACATTATAAGAGGTATAAAGAAAAAAGTCGGCGATAAGATAAAAGTGCTTCTTCACAACCACGATATGAGTGGTACCGCCATTATGAACCATATGATGGCAGTGTTGGCTGGTGTTGATATGCTTGATACTGTTTTATCGCCACTGGCTTTTGGTTCATCGCACCCAGCCACAGAGAGCGTAGTAGCAGCCCTACAAGGTACGCCGTACGACACTGGTATAGATCTTAAAATCTTGGACGAGCTTGCTGAAATCACAAGACAAATAAAGAGAAAATATAGAAAATATGAAACTGAGTACGCTGGGGTCAATGCAAAAGTGCTTATACACAAAATACCTGGTGGTATGATATCAAATATGGTGGCCCAGCTAATAGAAGCAAACGCTGCAGATAAGATGGAAGAGGCTTTGGAAGAAGTACCTCACGTAGAAGCAGATCTTGGTTATCCACCACTTCTTACTCCATCTTCTCAGATAGTAGGTGTGCAAGCAGTTTTAAATGTCATCACCGGTGAAAGATATAAAACCATCACAAAAGAAGTTAGAGATTATGTAGAAGGCAAATACGGAAGACCACCAGGTCCAATAGCCAAAGAGCTTGTGGAAAAGATATTAGGACCTGGAAAAGAGCCTAAGTTTGATATAAGGGCTGGTGATTTAGCAGATCCAAACGATTGGGATAAGGCTGTGCAAGAGCTTGGTCCTTTAGCAAAGTCTGAAGAAGATATACTTCTTTACGTACTATTCCCAATGCAGGCTATGGAGTTTTTAAAAGCCAGAGAAAACGGCGAGCTAACCCCCGATATAGCCATAGATACCACTGATATAGTGGAAACGAAACCAGGTACCGTTGAAAACGCAGCACCAGTGGAGTTTGATATTACTTATCACGGTGATAAATTTAAAGTCAAAGTAGAAGGTGTAGCTCCAAGTCAAGAGCCTGGAAAACCTAAAAAATATTACATAAGAGTGAACGGAAAGCTTGAAGAGATACAGCTTTATCCTATAGCAGAAGCTCTTGTTTCTGGTCAGGCTAAACAAAGTGGAGCTGCTCAAAGCTCTGGTAG
This sequence comes from Hydrogenobaculum sp. 3684, assembly GCF_000213785.1. Taxonomy (NCBI): domain Bacteria; kingdom Pseudomonadati; phylum Aquificota; class Aquificia; order Aquificales; family Aquificaceae; genus Hydrogenobaculum; species Hydrogenobaculum sp. 3684. Next base: position 1,344,966 of record NC_015557.1, read on the forward strand.
TACAAGACCAAGACCAGAGAAAGAAGGCGATGCAGTACCACCTATGCCGGGCAAAGTTTCAAAAATTTTAGTAAAAGAAGGGGACAAGGTAGAAAAAGGTCAAACGGTGGCTATAGTAGAAGCTATGAAGATGGAAAACGAAATACATGCACCTATAAGCGGTATTGTAAAGGGAATATACGCTCAACCCGGTGAGAATATTACACCTGACGAAGTTATCGTAAGGATAGAACCAGCTTAATATTGCTTGGCGCGCCATATATTATGGCGCGCTTTATGATTGAAGATCTTTTTAAGATGAATTGTAAGTATATATTTATTTTGTGAAGTATGTATTTATTGTTTTTAAGTGCTAACTAATTTAGGAGGTGTTTATGGCTTTTAGTCTTGTTATCAAGATTGGTGGAGAAGGTGGAGAAGGTGTAATCTCTGCTGGGGATTTTTTGACAGAAGCCGCTGTTAGGTCTGGTTATCACGTGGTGAATTTCAAGAGCTTTCCCGCTGAGATAAAAGGCGGTTATGCAAATTCCACTGTGAGAATATCAGATGAGAAACTCTATAGCACGGGCGATGGATTTGATATTCTATGCTGTTTTAACGCTGAAGCTTACGCTTACAACAAAAAGCATCTTAAACCTGGTACCGTGCTTGTTTACGATTCTTCAGATTTTGAACCAGAAGAGCATGAAGGTGTAATCATGTACCCGGTGCCTCTTTCTGATATAGCAAAAAATCAGATTAAGGCATATATTACAAAAAACATAGTAGCTCTTGGGGCTCTCACTGGCTTGTTTAATTTACCTGTTGAGTCTTTAAAAGACTCTATAAAAGCAAAATTTTCAAGAAAGGGTGAGAAGATAGTTTCTATGAACTATCAAGCTCTAGAAGCCGGTATAAACTATGTAAAAGAAAATCTTGTTAAAAAAGATGGCTTTGAGTTCCCACCGCCTATAGGCTTAAAAGATGTAGTAATTATGGAAGGTAATCAAGCTGTGGCAAAGGGTTGTGTGGCTGCTGGATGTCAGTTTTACGCAGCTTACCCTATAACACCTGCTACGTCCGTTGGAAACTATATAGTGGAGGATCTAATAAGAAAAGATGGCTGGCTCTATCAAGCAGAGGATGAAATAGCGTCTTTGGCTATGGCCATAGGTGCTTCTTTTGCCGGTGCAAAAGCTATGACAGCCACTTCTGGTCCTGGTCTTTCACTCATGTCAGAACTTATAGGTTATGCTGGTATGACAGAGACTCCTGTGGTAATAGTAGATGTACAAAGGGTAGGCCCAGCTACAGGTATGCCCACAAAGCATGAACAAGGAGATCTATACCACGCCGTTTATGGTTCTCACGGTGAGATACCAAGGGCTGTTTTAGCTCCAATATCTGTGGAAGATAGCTTTTATATGTCTGTTGAGGCTTTTAACTTGGCAGAAAAATATCAAATGCCAGTTATCATGCTTACAGACGCTGCTATGAGCTTAAGGGCTGAGGCTTTCCCAACTCCAGACTTATCCAAATTGAACATTGTAAATAGACTTATCTATAACTCAGAAGAAGATAAAGAGCAAAAGTTTATAAGACATGGAAGATTTTTAAGGTATGCTCTTTTTACCGAAGATGGTATCACACCTATGGGTATACCAGGGGACCCAAACGCCATACACGCTATAACAGGTCTTGAAAGACAAGAAAATTCGGATCCAAGAAACAGACCAGACATAAGAACCTATCAAATGAACAAACGTTTTAAAAAGCTCGAGAAACTCTTGGAAGAAGATTACGATAGGTTTATAGAAATAGATGCTCCTTACAAAGATGCTGATATAGGTATCATCACTTGGGGTCTTACAGCATCCATAACAAAAGAAGCAGTACAAAGATTGAGAAGTAGAGGTCTAAAGATAAATGCCATGTATCCAAGGCTTTTATGGCCAGTAAAAGAAGACGTTTTTGAATTTTTTGCTAAAAGCTCAAAACGTATATTGATACCGGAAACCAACTACTATGGACAATTGGCTACTATCGTAAAAGATAGAACCCATATAAGACCTATATCTTACAACATTTATAGAGGAGAGCCTTTTATACCAAAAGAGATAGAAGATATAGTGGACTTTTTGATGGAAAATCAGGAGATAACAGAAGGAAGATTTACTCCTGAGCATATTTACGGCGAAAAAGCTTACGGATTAATTTAAAGGAGGTTTTATGGAACAACAGTTGGAGCTTCAACCAGCGGATTATAGAAGCGATATAGAACCCACATGGTGTCCAGGATGTGGGGATTTTGGTGTTATAAGCGCCATTACAAAAGCTCTTTCAGAGCTTAAAATAAGACCAGAAAACGTAGTATCTGTATCTGGTATAGGATGCTCCTCTAGAGCACCTTTGTTTTTGAAAAACTACAGTATGCATGTACTTCATGGTAGAGCTATACCTACAGCTATAGGTGTAAAAATTGCAAATCCAGATCTCACCGTCTTAGTAGAAGCTGGAGACGGGGATTTATTCTCTATAGGTTCTGGCCATAACCCACATGCGGCTAGAAGAAACATAGATATCACGGTACTTTGTATGGACAACCAAGTGTATGGTCTTACTAAAAATCAAATATCACCCACTTCAAGAGAAGGACTTTACGGCTCTTTAACGCCTTATGGTTCTATAGATAAGCCAATAAATCCTATATCCTACATGCTTACTTTTGGTGCTACCTTTGTGGCACAAACTTATGCTGGCAATCTCAAACATATGAGCGATATTATCAAAAAGGCTATATCTCATAGAGGTTTTAGCTTTGTAAACATCATATCTCCATGTCCTACATACAACAAAGTAGATACTTTCAAATACTATAAAGATAAGACTATAGATATAAATGAACAAGGCCACAATGAGTTAGATAACTTACAAAAAGCTTTAGAGTTAGCTATGAAAGACCTAGAGCATTATTACAACGAATCTGCCAAAGTACCTATAGGTATTTTCTATCAAAAAGAAGAGCCTACCTATCAAGATAGGGTAAAAGAAGTAAAAACCAAATACAAAGCTTCAAAGGATATAAACCCTCAAGTTTTTATAGATGAGTGTAAAGTATTGCCTGTATGAATTTTTTAGAAAAGGCAAAAACGAAGGACTTAACAGAGTGTGACTTTTCAAATGAGATATTGGAGGGCTTAAGCCTTGAGGGCTTAAGCCTTTGTTTTTCTACCTTTACCTGCGCTAGCTTTAAGAATATTACCTTTAAAGATATAGATTTTACAGAGTGTTTTGTACCAGAAGCTGATTTTGTAAACTGTAAATTTGTAAACTGCAACTTTGAGAGGGTAAATTTTCAAAGGACCACTTTTGACAAGTGCTATTTTGAAAACTGCTCTTTTAAATATGCTTTCATGGGTCTAACAAAGTTTATAAGTTGTGATATAATAAGCTCCAACATGGAAAAGGCCCAGATGCTTGATGGTGCTTTTGTAGGTACTCATTTAAAAAATGTGAATTTTAAAGATGCTATATTAAAGGGTTCTCACTTTCAAGAAAGCTCATTAGAAGATATAGATTTTATAAACACAGATTTAAGAAGTGTTAATTTTAAAAGCTCAACACTAAAGAATATAAAAGACGTAGAGGCAAAATTTTACGGCAAAAAACCTTGGGGTGGTGTATCATCAGAAAATCATCCATTAGACGAATACCACTCAGAAGGAGTGGATTGATGGAAGAAAGTCCTATTGAAGAGCATGCCAAAGAACTGATAGAAGAGACTATAAAAGAGGAGAAAGCCAAAGAGAAATGGCTCTTGTGGGTATCTTTAGCCACTACAATAATGGCTGTGTTAAGCGGTCTTGTGAGTATGCAATCTGAAATATACGTTACAAAGACTATAGTGGCAAAAAACGATGCGGTACTTTTGCAGAACAAAGCCACGGACCTTTGGAACTACTATCAAGCTAAAGATATGAGATATCATATGTATACCATAGCAAACTATATAAAGGAAAATCCAAAGTTTGAGGAATATATAAAAAAATACAAAAATCAAAAAATAGAGATAATGAAAAAAGCCAAAGATTTAGAAAAACAAGTTGAGCAAAAGACCATTCAAAGTGAACATTATTATGAAAAGCATCATATGTTTATGATATCGCAACTTCTTTTACAAATAGGTATTGCGGTGGCTTCAGTGTCAGCCCTTACCAGAAGAAAAGAGTTTTTTTACATTTCTTTGATATCCGCTCTTATAGGTTTTGGGCTTTTTGTATACAACATAGCTTTTTAGTAAAAACGTTGTATAATACATCTTATGGCATCCACTAAGGATATAGCAAAACTCTTTAAAGAGATGGCTCTGGCGGCGGAGTTTTTGGGGGAGAACAAGTTTAGAGTTTTGGCTTATCAGAAAGTAGCAGATATTCTTTTTGAAATAGACAAAGATATAAAAAGTGTAGATGAGCTAAAAGAATACCTTAGCTCAAACCAAATACACGGTATAGGGGAATCCTCTTTAGAAAAGATAGAAGAGTATTTAAAAACTGGTCGTATAAAAAAGCACGATGAGTTTTTGCAAAAAGTCCCAAAAGAACTTCTTGATATAATGGATGCTCCTGGTATTGGGCCCAAGACTCTTAAGACTCTTTACGATGTTTTTGGCATAAAAAACAAGGAAGAACTTTTAAAAGCTTTAGACGATCCACGTATAAAAACCATAAAAGGCTTTGGCCCCAAAAAAATAGAAAATATAAAAAGAGGTATAGCTCTTTTTGAACAATCAAAAGAGAGGATGTTTATAACAGAAGCCTATTCTTTGGCTCAAGATATACTTAACTACATGAAAGGTTGTAAAGAGATAATAAATATATCTGTGGCTGGTTCTTTAAGACGCATGAAAGAAACTATAGGTGATATAGATATACTGGTGTCTGCCAAAAAAGAGGATTTTCCAAAAATTCATGAGTATTTTAAAGCTTATAAAGATATAGAGCAAGTTATTGGAAGCGGTGAAACAAAGACATCTATTCTTCTTAAAAACTCAAAACAAGTGGATTTAAGGGTTTTAAAAGAAGAAGAATGGGGTTCTGGTCTTCAATATTTTACAGGTTCTAAAGAGCACAACGTAAGGATAAGGGATATCGCCAAAGAAAAAGGTTATAAGATAAGCGAATACGGTATTTTTGAAATATCTTCTGGTAAAAGGCTTGGGGGTGAAAAAGAAGAAGATATTTACAACATCTTGGGTATGGTGATGCCTCCACCTGAGATAAGAGAAGATAAAGGTGAGATTGAACTTGCCATGCAAGGCAAAGTACCAGAGCTAGTGGATTATGATGATATAAAAGGCGATTTTCATATGCATACCACATACTCAGATGGTAAAGCTTCTTTAAGACAGATGGTGCAAACATGCTACGAACTTGGATATAAATATATCGTCATATCAGATCATACCAAATCCCTAAGAGTGGCAGGCGGTTTAGATGAAGAGGGCTTTAGGAATCAGTGGAAAGAGATAGAACAGATCCAAAAAGAGTACAAAGGTATGACTATACTAAGAGGCTGTGAGGTGGATATATTAGAAGATGGATCTTTAGATTTGCCAGATAGCTTTTTAGAGGAGTTTGACTATGTAGTAGCTTCTATCCACTCTCACATGTCGCCTAGCACTGATAATACAAAACGCATAATAAAAGCTTGCCACAACAAATATGTAAATCAAATAGGGCATCCCACTGGTAAAAATTACGGTTATAGAGATGGATACATACTAAATATGGAAGAGGTGATAAAAGCAGCCCTTGATACCAACACGGCGTTAGAATTAAACATTCCAAGGGCAGATTTATCCCCAGACAACATAAGGCTTGCAGTAGAAAGAGGGGTAACGATAAGCATAGTAACGGATTCTCATTCCTCTTCTCATCTTCAGTTTATGAAAGTAGGGGTTGGGCTTGCAAGAAGAGGTTGGGCTTTGAAAGAACGGGTTTTAAACACAAAGCCACTACAAGAGGTAAGAGCGTTTGTCCGAAAAAAGCGCTAAGGTGCTTTTGCTTCCACCAAACGCAGATTTAGACGCTTTAAGCTCTATATACGGTATATCGCTTTTAGAAAAAGATGCAAAACTTTTTTACACATCTTTTAGTCCAAAAGCCAGAAAACTCTTTGAAGATATAAAAGATAGATTTAATATTTTAAAATCTTTAGAGGGGCTAGAAAATATACATATTTTTACAGTGGATTATTCATCTATAGATTTTGTTTTTGGGCTTTTAAAAAAAGAAAAGATTAAAAAAATAACGCTGTTTGATCATCACATAAGACACATAGAAAAAGAACTACTTGTGGAAGCTTACATAGATGAAACTCTTGGGGCTTGTACTACGCTTATAGTAGAGCATCTTATAAAAAAAGATGTATCTATATCAAAAGAAGATGCATCTGTCTTGCTTTGCGGTATATACGACGATACAAACTATTTTTCCATAAAAGATATAAGCCCAAGGGATTTTGAAGTGGCTTCTTATCTTATAAAGATGGGCGGGGATATAGAATTTGTAAACAAATATGTAAAATATTATATAAGCCTAAAAGATTTGATTCATGTAGAAGAATATCTAAAGAGTTTGGAGATTTTAAATATAAATGGCAAAAAGATAGGTTTTATAGTGCTTGACACTACTCAAGAAAGTGTAATTGAGAGTTTAAGAGATGTAAAGGAGCTTGAAAACCTTGATGCTTATTTTATCATCATGTCTTCTTCTATAAATACCTATGTGGTAGCACGCTCAAAAACTATAGATGTAGAACGCATTTTATCAAAATTAGGAGGGGGTGGTCATACGCTTGCCTCTGGTTTAAAACTAAACTTTGTATCTTCTAAAAAATTAAAAAGTATCATTTTAGAGCTTTTAAAAGAAGAAAACCCAAAGATAACCCTAAAAGATATTATGACAAAACACCCGCTTACCCTAAAAAAAGATATGAGCGTAGAAGAGGCTTTTTATACACTTTCAAACTTCAAGATCTCAAAAGCCCCAGTTTTAGATGAGAATGAACATGTGATAGGTGCCATTACCAAAAAGATATTGGCAAAAGCTTTGGATATCTCAAAAGATAGCAAAGTACAAGAGCTTTTGGTAAGTATACCGCTTTTAAAAGAGGATGATTTTATTTGGGAAGCTGAAAAAGTGTTTTTAGAAAACCCTTTGGCACCTATGATAGGGGTATTGGACAAAGAGGGAAAGTTGGTGGGTATAATAACAAAATCAGATCTTATAAGACATATCACCGAAGATGAAGAACGCAATATTTCCACAAAGCATATAAATATACCATCTTATATGATAGATATCATTATTGATATTAAAAACTTTATACCAAAAGGTGAAAAGCTTTATTTAGTAGGTGGTGTGGTAAGAGATATCATTTTAAATAGACCTTCTTACGATATTGATTTTGTTTTTGAAGGGGATATAGACCTATTAGAGCAAAGCTTAAAATCTCATGGTATAAAAACCCATAGATTTCTTGGTTTTAACAGCGTTCATTTTAAGTACAAGGGTTTTAAAATAGAAATCTCAAGCACTAGAAGAGAGTATTATGAGATGGCAGGTTCTTACCCGGTGGTGTCAAAAGCCTCTTTAAAAGAGGATTTGTTTAGAAGAGATTTTACTATAAATACGCTTCTTCTTTCTCTTGATGAAAAAGATTTTGGCACTGTGATAGATTATTTTGGAGCTTTAAACGATATAAAGAATAAGATTATAAGGGTTTTACACCCACTTAGTTTTATAGAAGACCCAGTTAGGATATTAAGAGCCATAAGATTTGAGGCCAAACTAAACTTCAAACTTTCAAAAGACACCAAAAGACTTTTAGAAGAGGCTTTACAAAAAGGTATGCTAAAATACGCTCCAAAAGGAAGAATATTCAACGAACTAAAAATAGCCCTTCAAGAAAAAGAGTTTGAAAACATTTTTGAAACTTACAAAAAATACGGCATCATAGAATCGTTGTTTGAATACAAACCAGATTATATTTATATAGAAGAAAAATCTAAAAACCTAAAGATGTTTTCTGATTGGTATTTGTTGGAGTACAAAACCCCTTTTAAAGAGGCCTCTTGGATATTTTTTTGGCTTTTGATAAAAAACGCCCCTTCTTTAGAAGAGATTTTAAAAGCTATAAGCGCCCCGGCATTTATTTACAGATTTCTTGAGATCAATATAAAACACATTATATCAGAGATTTTAAAAGCCAAAAAACCATCGGAACTATACAAGATATTAAAGCCCTTTGGCTTGGAGGAATTAGCCCTTTTTGCCACCGAGGGAAACGTAGATGTTATGAACCGTATAGTAAAATATCTTTCTCATCTTAAAAACCTAAAACCAAATATAGATATAAGCTCTATACCACCAGCGGATCGTTCTAAAGTTATTGAAGAATCAAAATTAATTGAGATGGACAAAATTTATAGTCTATGATATAATATTTAGATGGCTGGAGCAGTAGTTCAGCCGGCCTAGAACGCCGGCCTGTCACGTCGGAGGTCGCGGGTTCGAATCCCGTCTGCTCCGCCATCTTCTTAATTAACGTAGGGCCTGTAGCTCAAAGGCAGAGCAGACGGCTCATAACCGTCCGGTTGGAGGTTCGAGTCCTTCCAGGCCCATGCTTTTTCTCATATTATCTAACTGACAATTTCATTTTATTTTTGTAGTTTTTATACTTTTTATTTGGCTTTTAACATGATAAACTTAAAAATATGAAAGAAAATCTATTTACTCCATTAGAGCTTAGGTCTTTGGTGCTTAGAAACCGTATTGTTATGTCCCCTATGTGCATGTATTCTTCAGAAGATGGCTTTGTAAAGGATTTTCACATAGCTCATTATGGTTCAAGAGCAGCTGGGGGCACTGGTCTTATTTTTACAGAAGCTTGTGCTGTATCTCCTGAGGGTGTTATATCAAAACAAGACCTTGGTATATACAAAGATGAGCATATAGAAGGTTTAAAGCGTATAGTGGATATATGTCATAGCTTTGGAGCAAAAGTAGGTATACAGCTAGCTCACGCTGGTAGAAAAGCTTTTGGAGGAAGACCCTGGGATAATCTTCAGAGGTTTGGTTATGATGAGCTTGATTTAATAGCACCAAGCCCAATAGCCTTTGGTCCTAATTGGAAAACTCCCAAAGAGATGACCAAAGAAGATATAAAAAATATTGTAGAAAAGTTTGTAAAAGCTACACAAAGAGCTTTAAAAGCTGGTTTTGATGTGATAGAAATCCATGCGGCCCACGGATATCTTTTAAACGAGTTCTTATCACCTATTACAAACAAACGAACAGATGAATACGGTGGTACTTTTGAAAACCGTATTAGGCTTTTAATAGAGATAACAGAAGCTATAAGAAGCATTGTACCCGGCGAGATGCCACTTTTTGTCAGGATATCGGTAGTGGATCACGTGGATGGTGGATGGGATTTGGAAGATTCTATAGCACTTTCTAAAATCCTAAAAACCAAAGGCGTTGATGTGATAGACTGCTCTTCTGGTGGGATAGCCTTTGGAGTACCACCAAACGATTATTACAGAGCCCATCAGATAGTATTTGCTGAAACCATCAAAAAAGAAGTGGGTATAAAAACGATGGCGGTGGGTGGTATCACATCCTTTGATATGGCAAACGAGATTATAAAAAACAAAAGAGCAGACCTTGTGGCTATAGCTCGTCTTTTCTTGCAAGAGCCATATCTTCCTATAAAATGGGCTATGTCAAGAAACATCAAGATAGATATTCCAAATCAGTATCAAAGAGGATATTATCTGGATGTTTGATATAATTTTCTAAAATATAAATCTTAAACACATAAACTATGGCAGACTTACTTGTCTGAAAAGTGTTTTTACTACTCTGTATTCCTATCCTATCTCTATTTATATCGTTATGTTAAAATATTATCCATGTCATTTAAAAAAGAGGGGTTAGAACGTTTTTATATAATTTTTATAATTTTGGCTTTTCTTTTTATATCTTATGAACTTCATAGAATTGAAGTTAAGCTTTCTAAGTCTATAATAAATATTGTTTATAACCAAACCCAAGCCACAGTTTCCAATATAGCTTTAAAAGTAAACAACAAATCTTACAAGGAGCTTGACAACTATCTTCCGCTATTGCTTTCAAAAGATATACAGAGAGTTTTTGTGCTTGTCTATAAAAACGGTATTTTATACAGCGTAGAGGATTTACCAAAGCATGGTATTAGCTACCCACGGGTTTTTATGCCCACTACAGATGAAAAACATGTTATATTAAAAGCTATAAAAACTGGTACATCTTATGTAAAATACCATGATACTATAGAAAACGTGGGTTTTTCTCTTTACTACCCACTAAACGTCTTGATACACGATAAACCCTATAAAGCATTGATAATAATAGATTATAAGTTGAGTACGTTAAAAAGTTTAAAAGATACCTTAGCGAGTATAAAAATAGGCATAATAATTATCGATATAATGTCGTTGTTGTTTTTGCTGACTATAGTATTTTTGCTTTTCAAAACAAGAGCTTACAAGATAGAATCTTATATAGATGAACTTACAGGCTTACCAAATAGAAAACTGCTTAAAAGTATAAAAAACAATCAAGAAGATTACGTAGTTGCTATGTTAGATATTGATTTTTTTAAGAGAGTAAACGATACGTATGGACACGATGCTGGTGACACAGTTCTAAAAGAGTTAGCTCAAGCTATAAAAAGTTCCGTAAGAAAAGATGATATTGTTTTAAGATGGGGCGGTGAAGAGTTTTTGATACTTTTAAAATGCAAACACCATGAGGCTTGTTTAAATACTTTAGAGCGATTGAGGATAAAAATAAAATCTATTGATATTAATATCAGCAATCACAATATAAAAATTAGCGTATCTATAGGGGTATGTTTAAAAGCTAAAAACTTGGATGAAGCTATTAAAAAAGCCGATGAGGCTCTTTATAAGGCAAAAAGAAGCGGTAGGGATAGAATAGAGGTTTATGAAGATAAAAAAGCTGTTACTTCTTAGTTTGTTTTGTGTTGAATTTATCACCTCTTTAGCTTTTAGTCAAAACATAAGTAAGCTTTTGTCTATGTACAACAGCAAATCTGATTTATCTTATCAGACAAGAAAAGAGAGTTTAGGGCATTGGATTATTATAACAAGGCAAGATTTAAGGCGCATGCAAGCATATACCCTTGAAGATGTGCTGAAATCAATTCCAATATTTAACTATGGGCCAAATGAAAGCGGGAACTACTCTCTAACGCTAGGTGGGTTTGCTTACGATTATTACAACCAATTTGCTATTTATATAAATGATCATCTTGTAAGCTCTGGCTTTAATGGAGATTTTAATTTGTATGCAGATTATCCTTTAAACGATGTTGATCATATAGAAATATATCTTGGCCCAGGTTCTGTCATTCTTGGCAATACGCCAAAACTTGTTATTATTAAGATATACACTAAAAAACCATCGAGGGAGAATATATCATCTTTAAGAATCACTCTTAACTCAAGAGGTGGCTACAATGTTGGGTTTTCTAGTGCAAAACCCATAAATAAAAACTTTTCTTATTCTTTTATGTACGATCAAGCCTACGAGGCCTTCCCAAAGTTTAACGTACTAAATATAGAACATTCAAGAAACGCCTTTAAACAATACGCTTTTTTAAACCTAAATCACAAAGGATACACACATTTTTCTAACTGGCATATTGATATAAGCGCTGTTAGATCAAAACAAAACGTATTTGTAGGGGCTGAATTTGTAAATCCAGTGGGTGGTACAGACAAAGACCAAGATGCCTATATATCCTTTACAGATTATTTCGATAAAAGCCTAAAAATTCACTTTGCTTTAGACATGGAACATAAAGATAATTATAAAAATTCATTTGATTTCCCTCTTTACATACCATATGCTTTAAATCAAGGAGAAATACCCATTTTTTACAATTTAAATGCGAACATATACAAATACTCTGGGGATATACTAAAGACCTTTACCACCGATAAGAATAAACTTATAATAGGCTCTGGTTTTCAGCTTTTAAACTTTGATATAGATAACCTAAGTTACAACAATATACCTATAAATTCTTTAAATAAATATACTCATAGAAACTATTACACTGCTTACATAGAAGATCAATTTAATATAAACGATAGAAACCTTTTGCTTGGAGATTTAAAGTTTGATAGGTACTCTTACAACGGGCATTTTAGAAACTCTGATTATTCTGCAAGAATTGGTTATATATCAAAACCCAAAAATAATATAGCTTTTAAAGGTTTCATTTACAAGACTTATACCCCTCCTCCTTTTCGAAATGCTTTATACAGCGGACCTTATCATCTTAAAAATGTAAAATATAAAGGTTTGAGCTTTGAAACAGATTATAATTTTTCAAGAGATAATATTAGATTCTTATACGCCTACATAGATATGAGAAATACTATAGAACCAAGCTTTAACTATCCTTATGGTTATTACAACATGTCATCTCCTATATATATGAATATATTTTGGCTTTCAAACACTTATTTTATAAACTCTTTTAACAAGATAGAATTTGATTATTTTGTTAATAAACTTAACAAATTATATCATTCGCCAAATGAAGGGTTTTCTATAAAACTTTTTGATAGGTATAAAAATATATATTTTTACAATGAACTTGTATACAGAAGTCCTTTTGATGGGTATTTTGGTATAAATGAGCCCTCCACATACATGTGGGATAGTGCCATCACTTACCATATAAACCCTTATTACAGCATAACGCTAAAAGCCCAAAACATACTAAACAGCTCTTACAAGGTGCCAATTATCGTATATGATCAAAACGGCAATCCAAGCGGCTTATACAACGTAAACGCCTATCCTACGACATTTTATATAAGCTTGGAGAGGCTTTTCTAATGAGATTTTTGCTAATTCTTGTTATCATACCGTATATAAGCTTAGCTTTTCAGATAGAAAAAAATGTCATACTCTCAAGGTTAATAGAGAAAATAGCTATAGCACTAACCCGTAAAAACAATCCGATAATATGCCAAGACGGTGTAAATATTGAACCTGTAGCTCATTATTTTAGGTATGCTAGTTTTACTTTAAATTGTAACAATGCAGATATTGTGGTATCTAACTCTTATATACCAGCTTTTCACAAGCCCTTTTTGGCAATGAGCTATAATGCTTTGTTAAAAAATCCCGATGCTGTAGCTGGGCTTTATTGGCTTGATGGAAGATATCAGCTTGTGTTTGTAAAAGAAAGACTAAGAAGGTTTGGTATAACCCTACCAAAAGATTATAAACCTTTTGAAGTAAGCATAAAAGATTTAATTTTCTAAATTAAACAAACCTTCTAAATGCTAAAATATTTTGTATGATAGAAAGATATACAAGAAAAGAAATGGCTGAAATATTCTCAAATTTAAACAAGTATAAGAAGTGGCTTGAGGTAGAGTTAGCTGTTTTATATGCTATGGCAGAGCTTGGTATAATATCAAAAGAAGCTTACAAAGTTATAGATAGTAAAGCATATGTGGATGAAAGCGTAGAAAAGAAAATAGATGAGTATGAGAGGATGTATAAGCACGATGTGCTTGCGTTTGTGAGTGCCATAGGAGAGCAACTTGGTGAATATTCAAAGTATTTTCACATGGGGCTTACATCTTCTGATATCTTAGATACAGCTCTTAGTTTAGTACTAAAAGATGCTATAGACAGCATAATAATTGATATTGATATAGTTTTGGAGCTTTTAAAAGAAAAAGCTTTTAAATATAAAGATAACGTTATGATGGGAAGAACCCACGGGGTGCATGCAGAACCTATAAGCGTAGGGCTTAAATTTGCCTCTTGGTACGATGAGTTAAAAAGGCAAAGAGAACGCCTTCAAGTGGCAAAAAAAGATGTATTAAAAGGGAAAATCTCCGGAGCCGTAGGTACATTTTCAAACATAGACCCAGAGGTAGAAAAAATAGCCCTTCAAAAGCTTGGGCTTGAACCAGAACCAGCTCCCAGTCAAATAGTGCATAGGGATAGACATGCTTATCTTATGAGCGTGCTTTCTTTGATAGCCTCTTCTTTGGAAAAGTTTGCCACAGAGATAAGACATTACCAGAAAACAGAAGTCCTTGAAATGGAAGAGCCTTTTTCAGAATCTCAAAGAGGATCTTCTGCCATGCCCCATAAGAAAAACCCAATACACGCCGAGAGAATATGCGGACTTACAAGAGTTATGAGAGCAAACATGATAGCCGCTTTTGAAAATATAGCCCTCTGGCATGAAAGAGATATATCTCATTCATCCGCTGAGCGCATCATAATACCAGATACTTTTATAGGCCTTGATTATATGTTTGGGCTTTTTGAATACATATTGAAAGGCTTAAAGGTAAATACCGATAGAATGCTAAAAAATATGGATATCTCAAAAGGTCTTTACTTTTCTTCAAAAGTCCTTGTTTATCTTATGCAAAAAGGTGTAGATAGAGACAGCGCTTACGATATAGTCAAAAGATGTGCTATGAGAAGCTGGGATGAAGGTATTATGTTTAAAGATGCTCTTTTAGAAGACAAAGAAGCCTCCAAATACCTTACAAAAGAAGATCTTGATAAGATAATGGATCCTTATGAATTTATAAAACATAGGGATTATATATTTAAACGAGTTTTTGGATGAGTCATTTTGCTAAAAGCCTAAAACCTGTTTTTGAAAAAACTGTATACCCAATTCTTGATTTTTTAAAAGAAAAAAATATAAATCCAAACACAATTTCCTTGTCAGGAGTAGTTGTAATATCTATAGGCTCTTTTTTTGTTTATAAAGGGTATAATCATATTGGAAGCTTGATTCTTCTAATAGGTGGTCTGTTTGACGCTTTGGATGGAGCCCTTGCTAGGCTTACAAACAAAAGCTCTTCCTTTGGTGCTTTCTTAGATTCTACTATAGATAGATTATCAGATGCTTTACCGATAGGTGCTATGATACTTTTTTTCTCAAAAGCTCAAGATATAGAAGGTGTATTTTTTGGGCTTTTAGCATTGGTGTTTGGTTTTACAGTAAGCTATACAAAAGCCCGTTCTCATAGTCTTGGTGTTGATATTCCGGTGGGTTTTTTTGAAAGAACAGAGCGTTTTGGTACAATAGTAATATTTACATTTCTTGGGTTTTATAAACTTGGACTTTTGATAGTAGGTATAGGGGCTTTTTATACAACTTTAGAAAGGATATTTTACGCAAAAAAACATCTTTCTTAACCCATATAACCCATATACTTTACATACTCTGGTTTTGTTCGCCAGTTTGTAGCTTCTACTGTTAGCTCTAAGAACACTCTCTTTCCAAGCAAAAATTCAAGTTCTTTTCTGGCCTCCGTACCTATTTTTTTAAGATTTTGACCGTTTTTACCTATAATGATAGGTTTTAGATTTTCTCTGTCTACTAAAATCCTAGCTTTTATTACGATCATGTCTTTGTTGTTTTTGGCAGGTTCTATAGAATCGGTTATTACCATTACAGAATGAGGTACTTCTTGATATGTCCTTTGAAGGACTTTTTCCCTTATAATCTCTGACACATGAAGTCTTAAAGGCAAAGAAGCGTCTTCTTCATGTTCAAACATCTTAATCTCTTGTTCTGGTAAGTATTTTACGATTGTTTTTAAAAGCTCATCTATATTTGTATTTTTGGTAGCGCTCACTGGGACTATTTCTTCTAGTGCAAAGATTTTTGATACCTCTTCTATAAGCTCTAAAACCTGTTCTTTTGATATGCTGTCTATTTTGTTTAAAACACCTATTATTTTTTTGTCGGAGTAATCCCTTTTTAGGATTTTAAAAAGATTTAAATCCTCTTCGGTAATCCCTGTTTTAGCGTCAAGTACAAACAAAAGCACATCTACATCTTCCAAAGATTCTTTGGCAGCTTTTACCATGTATTCTTCCATGAGGTCTTTGGGTCTTTTCATGAATCCAGGAGTGTCCACAAAGATAATCTGAGCATCTTCTAAATTTTTTACACCCATAACCCTTATGCGTGTAGTGCCAGCTACGTTAGATACTATGGATACTTTTTTACCTAGTATAGCATTTAACAAAGAGGATTTCCCTGCGTTTGGCTTTCCTACTATACTTACAAATCCAACCTTCATCTTTTGATTATATCACAAAGGAAGCGGATATCGCTATCCGCTTTTATATTTTAGTTTAGGCTTTTAAGCTTTGATGCTACTGATGTAATATACCCTAAGAAAGCTTCTTCAGGCTGAGCACCTACAAACTCCGCAAGACCATTGTTTAATACAATCTTTGGTACTCCTACCACTTGAAATCTTTCCGATAGATCCATGTTTTCTGAAGCATCTATGGCTTTTGATGTGATATAGTCGTTTGCTATTGCAAATTTAAAAGCTGTTATGGCAGCAGCAGGACAATATCCACAAGAGGTGGTTACAAACACCATTATATCTATAGGTACATCCACCTCTTTTAATATCTCAAGGGTTCTTTCTTTAAGTCCAGGGTCTCTTTGAGATACCTGGATAATACCATGTATAAGAGTGTTAAATTCAAGACCTGCCGGAAGGCCTATATATCTTATACCATAATCTTTTTCACCTTCTATTACGAGCGTTGGCACTCTTTCTATGCCGTAGGAAGAAGCTAGTTCTTGGTTGGTAAGCGGTGAAACAATCTCTAAAGAGAGTTTATCTCCAGCCACCTCTCTGACTTCTTGCATCAACTGTTCTGTTATGCCACAACTCTCACATCCTATAGCCTGTGAGAATAGCTTTAGTTTTACTGGCTCTTTGAGGTTCTTCTCAAATATGTCCCTCAACTGTGCCCTTGTTTCTAAGTCTAAAAGCATAAACACCTCCTTAAAGGATAAAAAATTTATTATATATTAATATAAACTTTTTTCGTTATAAATCTATAGATAATCTGCTAAATATTGGGCAGTGACGGTATCCATCGTTGGTACATGGATTATAAGCCAAGGTACAAATTTTTGTTCTAGGTAGTTTGCTATTAGTTCTTTGTTCTTAGTGGCGTAAAAATCCTCTTTTAATTTGTTTAACTCAGACATCCTCATTTCGTGTTCTTGTCTGTGCATAGGATAGGCAAAGAATCCTGTCTCTTTCATGGCGTTGTTCTCAAACTCAAAATGATAAACTACATCTGCTAAAAAATCTTCAAAAAGTTTTTCTATACGTTCTATGGGTTCGTTGTTTTTTATCGCATCGTAAAGCTCGTTGAGAAGGTCTATTTCTTCAAAGTGTATATCGTTCATTTCCATCAAAGCCACCTGCGGTATCCTTTCCTTTGGTAAAAGCATAAATACCTCCTAAAATTTCTTGCTTTAAATAAGTAAATGTTAATTTATATTTTGTACTTGATTTGTCAATATGCATTTTATCATTGTATATGAATTGTTTTTGTATTCTTTCGCATATATTAATCATATCTTATGCTTTAAATTTAGATATAATATTTATTTAACTTTTTAGGAGTGAAAATATGGAATTGACGCTTATTAATCAAGATAAGGTATACGATGTAATTATAATAGGTGCAGGTCCGGCTGGTGCTTCTGCCGCTATTTATACCGCTAGGGCTGGTTTGTCTACGTTGGTGTTATATAGGGCTGAAGCTGACGGAGCTTTGGGTGTTACTCAAAAGATAGAAAACTACCCAGGCATAAGAGGTCCTTTGACGGGTTTTGAGCTTTTAAAATTAATGAGAGACCACGCTAAAGCCTTTGGTGCAGAATTTCAAAGAGGTAAAGTTATAGCCACATCTTTAGAAGGCGAGGTTAAAAGCGTTTATACCATAGACGGTAAAGAGTATAAGGCAAAAGCTTTGATAGTATCTTCTGGAGCCATGGAAAGGGCTCACAAGTTTCCCGGTGAAGAGGAGTTTTTAGGTAAAGGAGTATCCTACTGCGGTGTTTGTGATGCTGCGTTTTTCAAAGATAGACCTGTAGCCGTTGTAGGTGATGATGATTATGGTATTGAAGAAGCGGAGTTTATCGCCCGTTTTGCTTCAAAGGTTTATTTTGTGGTGCCTTCTTCTAGAATAAGAGCACCTCAAGAAGAGATTGAGCATTTTTCAAGCCTTCCAAACGTAGAGATACTTCTTCATACAAGACCTGTTAAAATTGTTGGCGATAGTCTTGTAAGAGGGCTTCATGTGAAAAAACTATCCGCTGGTGAGGAAACCACGTTGGAAGTGGATGGTGTTTTTATATTTATAGGTGGTAACAAACCCTCTGTGGATTTTCTAATGGGGCAAGTTAAGATGAACGAACATGGTTGCCTTGAAATAAACGAAGAGATGATGACTTCTGTACCAGGAGTATTTGCTGCAGGAGATATACTTTGCACCAACATAAAACAAGCTGTTATAGCGGCTGCCGATGGTGTAAAAGCGGCTTTAGCTGTTGATAAGTATCTAAACAAAAAATCTAAGATTACATCTCAATGGTAATAAAGGGGGTTACATGAAACATCTTACTAAGAAGCAATTGGAAGAGTTGAAAAAAAGGCTTTTGGAAGAAAAGGCTAAGATAGTGGCCAGATACAACGAAAACTTAGAAGTCCAAAAGCGTGTATCTGAAGAGGCAAAAGAGCCTCAAGATTTAGAGGATTTGGGCCAAATAAATTATACGGAAGAGCTTTTAGAGTCTCTTTCTCAAAGGGATATGGAAGTGCTAAAAGAGATAGAAGATGCTCTAAAGCGTATTGAAAATGGGACTTACGGTATATGCGAATGGACTGGAGAGCCGATACCTTATGAAAGACTAAAAGCTATACCTTGGACAAGGTTTACCGCCAAAGGTGCCGAAGAATATGAAGAGACTATGGGTACATCAATGACCAACAATACATACGAGCCACCTGTAGAAGATATAACTATAGAAAGGGATGATATAGGGGAAGACTGAATATGCTTTACAAAAATAGTGTTTCTTGGCTTTTAGAAGAAAAAGTAAAACCCTCTGAGATATTGGAAAGTTTTAAGAAAAGAAAAGAAGCTTTCGAACCAACGATAAGAGCCTTTGTGACAGATCTATATGACCAAGCTTATGAAACGGCGAAAGCTTTGGATAAACAAACACCCAAAGGTAAGCTATTTGGTATACCTATAGCTATAAAAGATAATATAAACGTTGATGGATTTCCCACCACTTGCTCCTCAAAGATGCTACAAAACTATATATCTGTTTACGATGCCACTGTGATTAAAAAATTAAAACAAGAGGGAGCTATTATAGTAGGTAAGACCAACATGGATGAGTTTGCAATGGGTTCTTCTACAGAGTATTCAGCCTTTTTCCAAACAAAAAACCCTTGGAATATAGAGTATGTACCGGGAGGTTCTTCTGGAGGTTCTGCTTCTTCGGTAGGTGCCAACATGGTGCCACTCTCTCTTGGTTCTGATACTGGAGGTTCTATACGACAGCCAGCTTCTTTTTGTGGTGTTATAGGTTTAAAACCCACTTACGGTAGAGTATCAAGGTATGGCCTTGTGGCTTTCGCTTCCTCTTTGGACCAGATAGGGCCTTTTGGTAGGTATACAAAAGACGTAGCCCTTCTTTTGGAAGTGATATCTGGTTACGATCCAAAAGATAGTACAAGTGCCAATGTAGAACTTCCTTCTTTTTCTAAAAACCTAAAACCAAGGACAGAGCTCTGTGTTGGTATTCCAAAAGAGTTTATGGCTTACAAGATAGATAAAGAAGTAGAAGAATCTTTTAAAAACTTTATAAAATTTTTAGAGGACAACAAAGCTACCATAAAAGAAATTTCTTTGCCACATATAGAGTACGCTATACCAGTTTATTACATAATAGCACCGGCTGAAGCCTCTTCAAACTTAGCTAGGTTTGACGGGGTAAGATATGGCTATAGGGCTAAAGATTTTCAAGATATCTTTGAGCTTTATGCAAAAACAAGAGATGAAGGTTTTGGCCCTGAGGTAAAACGCCGTATCATGCTTGGGACTTATGTGCTTTCTTCTGGGTATTACGAAGCATATTATGGTAAAGCTATTGCTGTTAAAAACCTAATAAAAAAAGAATTTCAAGAAGCTTTAAAGAAAGTAGATGTGATAATAAGCCCCACTTCTCCTACACCACCTTTTAAGTTTGGCGAGAAACTAAGCGACCCAATATCGATGTATCTTTCTGATATATTTACAGTTTCTGTAAATTTAGCTGAGCTTCCAGCGATATCTATACCATCTGGGTTTACAAAAGTTGGACTGCCAATAGGTGTGCAAATCATAGGAAGGGCTTTTGACGAGCAGACACTTTTGGATGTATCCTACGCTTGGGAACAACACTATCCTCACTATGAATATATATCAAATGTATGCTAATTTTGAGTTTGGATACTTCTAGTAGCAATGTATCTTTTTGTTTGCTAAAAGACTCAAAACCAGTATTGAGCTTTTATAAAAAAACCAACGAAAAAACGCTTAGCTTATTGCCGTTTTTGTTTAATACTTTTGATATAAAACCAGCAGAGATAGATGCTTTTTTTGTATGTATAGGCATAGGTTATGCTACACCGCTTAGGATAGGTGTAAACTTTACAAAGGCTATGTGCATAGCTCTTGAAAAACCGATATACTCTTTTATAAACATAGATGCAGTGGCAAAAACAATGTTTTCAAAAGATAGTTTGTTTCTTTATAGAAAAGTTTCAAACGCCTATGTTGGTGCTTATTATGAGAAAGGATATAGAGTATCTGATATAGAAGAGTATAAAGAACTTCCAGATGCTATGTCAAAAGATATAGAAGAATATGAACACATGTTTTCTTATCTTGGTTATGAGGCTTTTAAAGAAGAAAAACCAAGCGATATATTTTTTGTAGAACCTATATACACAAGACCACCCACAAGGGTCTTTTGATGAGTGAAACACTCTTAAAAGAACTTTTAGAAGGACTAAATGAAGAGCAAAAAAAAGTGGTTTTATCAAATGGAAAACCACTTTTGGTGGTGGCTGGAGCTGGTTCTGGTAAGACTAAAACCATAATACACAAAGCCCTTTATCTTATATTTAACCAAGAGTATAAGATAAGAGGGAGTAGGCTTTTGATGATAACCTTTACCAACAAAGCTGCCAACGAGATAAAAGAAAGGATACAAAAATACGCTAACTTATTGGGTAAAGATATAAATATAGAATGGGTGGGTACATTTCATTCTGTGGCTTCAAGGATTATAAGAAAGCATCATGCAATATTTGGGCTTTCAAACGATTTTAGAGTGCTTGATGAAGAAGATTCAGTAAGGCTTTTCAAGAGCATAATAAAAGATCAAGATATAAAAAAAGATGAAGCAAAAAAGCTTTACATAGCTGTAAACCAAGCTATAGAAGGCATAAGATTTTTAGACGAAGACAACAAGTTTGATAGAAAAGTGCTAGAGCTTAAGGATATATTTTTAAACGCTATGATAGAGACAAGCGCTGTTACATTTTCATATCTTATGGGAGCTTTTAAGGATATGCTTCAAAAAGATGGGGCTTTTAGAAACTACTATCAGAATTTTTTTGATTATATCATAGTGGATGAGTTCCAAGACACCAACACCACTCAGTACGAGATAATAAAACATATATCAAAAAAAGACAACATATGCGTGATAGGAGACCCAAACCAATGCATTTACGAATGGCGTATGGCCCACCCAGACAACATAATAAGCTTTATAGAAGATTACAACCCAGAAATAATAAAATTAAACATCAACTATAGATCCTCAAGCGAGATATTATCTTTAGCCAATGATGTTTTAAAAAATTCAAAAGCCAAATGGAAAGAGCTTGTACCTATTTTAAAAAGTCATAAAAAAGACAATCAAACCCATCCAAAACCTGTTATAACGTTTCATCCAAACGAAGAAAAAGAAGCAGAGTGGATAGCCAAGAAAATAGAGGAACTTAGCAAAAGCGTACCATTGGAAGAAATAGCTATCCTTGTGAGGGTAAGCTATATAACAAACTTTTTAGAGCAAGCTCTTGTAAAAGCAAAGATCCCTCATAAGATAATAGGTGCTTTGAGATTTTTTCAAAGAAAAGAGATAAAAGATATACTATCGTACTTGCATCTTGCGATAAATCCAAAAGATAGCTTATCTTTTCAAAGAGCTATAACAAATCCAAAAAGAGGCATAGGAGAAAAAACAATAGAGAAAATTATAAACCTCTCTAAGCAAAAATCTATAGATCTGATCCAAGCTACAAAGTATGTTTTAGGTAATAAGCTTTTTGAAGAAAACGACTTTATAAAGGCTATGGAAAGATTGGTTTATAACTTGGAAAAGGGGCAAGCCAACGGCAGAAATATATCTTTTTACGTGGAGAAGCTTATAAAGGATATAAAATATTTTGAATATTTGGAGCAAGAGTACAAAGAAGATTATCAAGAGCGCATCGATAACGTAAAGGAGCTTTTAAGATTTTTTGAAATAGAAGCCCAAAAACATCAAGAAAATCAAAAAGAAAATTTAAAAGAGCTTTTACAAGAGATTTCTTTAATGGAAGAAGATGACAAAGACAACTCAAAAGCCGTTAAAATTATGACCATTCACAAGGCAAAAGGTTTGGAGTTTGAAGCTGTTTTTATGCCAAGGCTTGAAAATGGTATACTTCCTCATTCTTCAGCTTTTAGCGATGTGCTTGATATGGAAGAAGAAAGAAGGCTTTTATACGTTGGTATTACAAGGGCAAAAAGATATTTGTTTTTAAGTTATACTGCTGCTGGTAAAGCTAGCGATTTTATAAACATTATGGACAAAACCTTGCTGGACACATCGTTTTTGCCTAAAGAAACACTGAAAAATCAAGAGGCAAAAACTCTAACAAAATATGAATCTATATCTTATAAAAGCTCAAAAAATAAAGTATCAAAAGTAGATATAAAAATTGGGGATAGCGTATTTCACGAGGTTTTCGGAGAGGGCGTAGTTTTAAATATATCAAACGGCGTAGCAAATGTGAAGTTTAAAGATAAAGAAAGATCAATTGTAAAAGAATTCTTAAGACCAGTATGAGATTAAAAACTATAAAGCATTTTGTTTTCAGGATGTTTGAAGACCCTTCTTCCACCGCTTATAAAACCTATCAGCCTATAAGTATATTTATAGTGCTTTTATCTATAGTACTTGGGCTTCTCAACGAGTTTCACGCTTTACATGAAGATCTTTACTCTATGGCTTTTGTGTTTGATTTTGCTGCATCTTTCGTAATAGGTTTTGAATATGTTTCTAGGCTGTGGCTTTGTAGCGATTTTACCGAGGATTTCATAAGAAACAGGGATCAGGGTTTTTTGAAAGCTTTTATAAAAGCCATAAAACCAAAAATTTTATGGATGTCAAAACCTTATTCTATAGTAGATTTTATATCTATTTTTCCTATATTTCATCCTCTTAGGCTTATAAGAATAGTGGTGCTTTTAGCAAGATTCTTCAAGATATCAATGCAATACAAAGAGATTTACACTACTCTAATCAGCCATATATCAGATGTTGTAAATGAAATATTTGGTATATTGATGTTTATTTTTATAAGCATGTTCTCTTTGACGATCATCTTATTTTCTGTAGAAAAAGAAGCGCATAACCCTCATATGCACAATCTTTTTGATGCTTTTTACCTTGCTATGATAACTGCTACAACGGTAGGATACGGAGATATAACGCCCATCACCACTGTGGGAAGAATTGTGGCCGTTGTTATTGCTTTTATGGGATGGCTTTCGTTTTCAGTGTTAACGGCTTTTATAAGCTCTGGGCTTATAAGATATATAAATTTGTTGAAAACAGGAGGTATAATAATGGCGGATTTAAAAGATCATATTATTTTGGCTGGATGGACAGAAGCCACTTCTTATATGATAGAAAAACTATCTCATAGCAAAGATAAACCGATGATAGTGGTTATAAGCAATCAAGATTTAGAACTTCCAAGCGGTTTTATATTTAAAAAAGGGGATTTTGTAAAAGAAAAGGTGCTAAAAGATGTAAAGATTGAGCTTGCCAAACGGATAAATATATTTCCAGAACCTATTCAAAATCTTGACTCCGAGTCTATAGATGCAAGGTCTATGCTAACTGCTGTAGTGGCAAGAGGTTTAAACAAAAATATAAAGATAAATCTTCAGCTTTTAAAAATAGAAAATGCAAAGACTTTTAGAAAAAGAAACATAGCGGATAACATCATAGTGAGCGGTGAAATATTGGGAGATATGTTCTTAAAGGATTTATGATACAATACTCTTATGAAAACCATACTTGTCACAGGGGCTGCTGGTTTTATAGGCTGGAAAGTATCTACGCTTCTTTTAGAAGAAGGTTATCGTGTTGTTGGTGTTGACAATCTTAACGATTATTACGATGTGAAGGTAAAGCTTTGGAGGCTTGATACTCTTAAAAGCCATGAAAACTTCAAATTTTATCCTATAGATATAGAAAACAAACAAGCTCTTGAGGTGATATTTCAAGATAATCCCATAGATGCCATAATAAATGAAGCAGCAAGGGCTGGTGTAAGATACTCTTTGGAAAATCCATTTGTTTACCTTTCTACCAATACGCTTGGTGTTTTAAACCTTTTAGAGTTGGCAAAAGACTTTGGTACAAGGAAGTTTGTCCAAGCTTCTACATCTTCTTTGTACGCTGGTCAAAAGATGCCTTTTGTGGAAGAGCTTCCAGTAAATACTCCAATATCTCCTTACGCTGCTTCTAAAAAAGGTGCAGAAGCTATGCTTTATAGCTATCATTACCTATACGGCATAGATGTGTCTATACTAAGATATTTTACCGTTTATGGGCCCGCTGGAAGACCAGATATGTCTATATTTAGGTTTATAAAATGGATATACCAAGAAGAACCTATAGAACTTTTTGGAGACGGTTCTCAATCAAGGGATTTTACATATATAGACGATATAGCCAAAGGTACCATAAAAGCCCTAAAACCACTTGGTTATGAAATCATAAACCTTGGCAACAACAAACCAGATAAACTTATCTATGCTATAGAACTTATTGAAACTTATCTAGGCAAAAAAGCCAAGATAAATTATAAAGAGTTTCACAAAGCCGATATGATGGCCACTTGGGCAGATATCACAAAAGCTAAAAATCTTTTAGAGTGGGCCCCTACGGTATCTTTGGAAGAAGGCATCAAAAATACCGTAGAATGGACCTTAAAAAACTGGGATTGGATAAAAGATGTAAAACTCTAATTATCTATTTTCCACCGGTGCGATAACTTTTTTCATACCGCTATATTTAAACTTAAGCCAAAGGGTTACTTTTTCTCCTTTTTTAAGAGGATGCTTTAAATCTATAAGCATTATGTGATAACCCCCTGGTTTTAAAATAAACGTTTGCCCTGGTTTTATCACAAACTTTCTTACTCTTACCATCTTCATCACTCCGTTTTTGGTTATGGTTTTATGAAGCTGTGTAATCTTTGATACAGATGACTTTGCCCACAACAACACATCTTCTGAACTTCCCTTATTTTCTATCTTCATATAAGCGGCGCTTACTTTTGAAGTAGGGGGCATAAGTCTAACCCAAGGGTCTTTGATCGCAATCTCTGGTTTTGCAAAGGCCGCACCACTTACAAGTACCATTGCCAATAAAAGCTTTTTCATAAAAAACCTCCTTAAAATAAATTTAACTTTATTTTATCATAAATTTTTGTTTATTTTTATGCGTTGCAAACGGCCAATATGTTATTATCTTTAATGTTATGATAAAAAAGGGTATGTTTAGTAAGATGGGCGATATAATGGTAAAAAGGTATATAG
The DNA here is from genome assembly GCF_000213785.1 of Hydrogenobaculum sp. 3684. NCBI lineage: Bacteria > Pseudomonadati > Aquificota > Aquificia > Aquificales > Aquificaceae > Hydrogenobaculum > Hydrogenobaculum sp. 3684. The sequence goes on from NC_015557.1 coordinate 1,370,846, forward strand.
AGGATTTGGAGAAAGAGCTCTCCCAAAAACCAGAGGACAAAGATCTTATATTTAAATTAGGTGTTGCCTATGTTAAAATAAACGATATAGATAAAGCACGGGAGTGCTACAAAAAGCTAAAAACTATGGATGAGGTTATGGCTAAAGAACTTTTTGATATGATGTACGAAGTATGAAAAAAGAAGAACTTTTTGGTTTTATAGGGGCTTTTTTAGGATGGGTGTTTGATAGCATGGATGCCACCATCTATGCTTTGGTGATGGTGAGCGCTTTAAAAGAGCTACTAAAAAACCAAGGTATTTTAAACACAGAATCCAATGTGGGCTTTTACGGAGGGTTGATATTTTCTATATTTCTAATAGGCTGGGCTATAGGTGGGGTTAGTTTTGGCTATGTGGCGGATAAGATAGGTAGAGTTAGGGCTCTTACTATAACGATAGGTCTTTATTCCATATTTACCGGCCTTTCGTCCTTGGCTCAAAATGTATGGGAACTTGGGCTTTTTAGGTTTATAACGGCCATTGGTATAGGTGGTGAATGGGCTGGTGGTGCTACACTGGTGGCAGAGATATTTAAAAATAAAAATAGAGTTTTTGCTTCAAGCCTTCTTCAAAGCGCTTGGGCTTTTGGGTTTTTGCTGGCATCTATTATATATTTTACTGTGGGGCGTTATCACTCTTGGCGGGTGATGTTTTTAATAGGTATTTTACCTGCTTTGTTGGCTTTTGTTTTTAGGCTTTTTGTAAAAGAATCCCAAGAATGGATTTTAAATAAAAATACATTTTCTTATATTAAAAGCCTAAAACTTCTTTTTAGAAAAGAGTATATAAATCAAACTATCATAGGTTCTTTGCTTGCTTTTGTAGCGGTCTTTGGGCTTTGGGGGGTTACAAACTGGACTCCAGCTTTGATATCTTATATTTTGCATAAAAAAGATATAGCCTACTATGTAGGGCTTGGCTCAATAGCTTTAAACATCGGTGCTTTGTTTGGTTATATATCTTTTGGTGTTATAACAAAACGTATCGGCATAAGAAATACGTTTATTTTGTTTTTTATGGGTAGTTTTTTGATGGGGCTTACAACGTTTTTATATGTTAAAAGCTTTGATAAACTTTTAATATCGCTTGCGTTGCTTGGATTTTTTAACAACGGTGTTTTTAGCGGGTTTTCTATATACTTCCCTCAGGCGTATCCATCTTTTATTAGAGCCACTGGAGCTGGTTTTTGTTTTAACGTAGGAAGGACTCTGGCGGCTGTTGGGCCTTTTATAACAGGTTATATTACATATCTATTTGGTTCTGTGGCAAAAGCTGGGGCTATGGCATCTTCTATATATATAATTGGTGTTTTGGTGGTGTTTTTGTTAAAAGAAAAAAACTATCTTCAATGAAAATCTTAAGTGTTTTGGATGCTGTGGGCTGGGGTGGTACCAAAGAGCAAGCTTACATAACAGCCGTTGGTCTTAAAAATCTTGGTTTTGATGTATCTTTTGCACTTTCTTTTGATTTTGAGGCTTTTAAAGAAAAAATAAAAGACAAAGTCCCATATTATGAGTTTGAAAAAGAAACGCCTTTTAAAAGGATAAGTTTTTTTACCTACAAAAGGCTTTATGATATTATTTCAAAAAATAATTTTGATGTAATATTTGCAAACTCTCCAAAAGCCCTTGATTATGTGAGGGTGGTCTATCCTTTTTTATCCAAAAAGCCTAAAATAGTGGCTTTTAAAAGATCTGGTAGAAAATCAAACATGCTTTCAAAATATTTTAAATACTCTATTGCCGATAAAATAGTGGTGGTATCTAAAAAAGTTTATGAGGAGCTTTTAGAAGAAGATTTTTTTAAAGATAAGCTTAGATTGATCCAAAGCGGGATAGACTTATCGAGGTTTAAAAGAGCAAGCTATGAGGAGAAAATAGCACTTCGCAAGAAATACAATCTACCGCTTGACAAACATATATTTGTAAATGTAGCCAATTACAACCCTGAGATAAAAGGTCATATCGATATACTAAAAGCCTACAAACAAATAGAAAAAGACAATACCATGCTCTTGTTTGTGGGGCTTTTAACAGATAAAGACGCTATGAAAGAAGCATCTTCTTTTGGTATAAAACATTTTTTAGGGCTTGGGTACAAAGAAGATGTAGAATATATTTTGAGAGCTTGCGATAGTTTTGTGCTTGGCTCAAGGTTAGAAGGTATAGCAGGAGCGCTTTTACAGGCTATGGCAAGTGGGCTTGTTTGTATAAGTACAAATGTGGGTGGTATATCAGAATATATGAAAGACGGGATAAATGGATTTTTAATCCCTCCAAAGGATATAAACGCCATGGCAAACACCATGGAAAAGGTACTAAATTTAGATAGTAATGTTAGAGAGCATATAATTCAAAATGCTATTGCTACTTCAAAAGAGTATAGCATAGAGAATATGCTATCAAAGTATGTAAAATTGTTGGAAGAGTTGTCTTAGATATAATAAAATATCTAAAGCGGATGTGGCGGAATTGGCAGACGCGTAGGACTCAGGATCCTATGGTGAAGAGCCGTGTGGGTTCAAGTCCCACCATCCGCATGTAATATCCTGTATAATTTTTATAGGATGAATATACTAGCTATTGGGGATGTGATAGGAAGAACTGGTAGAAGGGTTTTAAAATCAATATTGCCGCATGTTTTGAAAGAATATGAAGTAGATTTTGTGCTTTTAAATTGTGAAAATGCAGCTGGTGGTTTTGGTATAACTTTAAAGGTTTATGAAGAGCTAAAAGCCCTTGGGGTAGATGTGTTTACCTCTGGAAATCACATATGGGACAATAAAGAGGTTTTTAGCTTTATAGATCAAAAAGAAGACATATTAAGACCAGCAAACTACCCAGATGGGGTGCCAGGTAGAGGTTTTGGTATTTTTAATAAAAACCAAAAACAAATTCTTGTGTTAAACCTTATGGGTAGAGTTTTTATGGGAAATCCAGCGTTAGAAAATCCTTTTTTTGTGGCAAAAGATATACTCTCTAAGTATTATTTTGACATAGCTATAATAGATTTTCACGCAGAAGCCACTGCCGAAAAATACGCTTTTGCCCTTTACATAGAAAACGAGTTTAAAGATGTGGCCAACAAGATATTTATTTACGGTACTCATACGCATGTGCCTACCGCTGACGCTTTTTTATTTCCATCTGGTATGGCATATGTAACAGATATAGGAATAACTGGAGCTTGGCATAGTATAATAGGTACAGAGTACGCAGCTATTACAAAATACCTAAACGGCATCCCGGCAAGGTTTGAAGTGGATAAATCTCAAGGTATATTTAACGCAATCTTATTAAAAGCCGAAGGTACGATAGAATCTATAAATAGGCTACAAATATTTGAAGATGTAATATAATAATTAAATGCCAAACGTTTTTGAAATAGATATAAAAGAGGTCGTTGCAAAATTACAAAAGGGTAAGGAGTACAATATATATACTGTGTATAGAGATGTACCTATCAACATAAAGGTGCCCTTTTCTTGGTTTGACATTTCTAAAACTAACGAGGTTTATTTGGCTTTTAATTGGAAAAATACATCTATGAAGTATGCTTTTCAAACTGGAAACCCAGTGTATGTGAAGATTGTTATACCATACCAAAGTAGAGAACTCTCTTTTTATATAAAATGTAGCGTTTTTTCAAGTGCTAGAGATGAGCTTGTGCTTATGGCAGAATCCTTAATAGATGTACCGCCATTTTTAAAAAGATCGAGCGTAAGGGTGGAGTTTGATTATAAGCATAAAGCTTATGCAAAGTTGTGCCTTGAGGACTTGGACGAATGTTTTTCAAACCTATCGTTAAAAAATATTAGCGAAACTGGTTTTGCTATAAAAATAGAAAAAGATGAAAACAAAGATATGATATTGGGTAAGATGAAAGATTTGGCAAGCAAAGATACTGTTTTTGATGTGGAGCTTTATATAGATGGCGATATCGTTAGGGGTAAGGCTAATCTAGTAAGTATATACGAAGAACAAGATGAGTTATACGCTGGCTTTAAGATGTCTGTGGATAAAAAAGACGCTGCAAAGCTAAGCTCTATCATTATGAAGCTTCAACAAGAGATAATTCAAGAGATAAAATCTCTATGAAAAAGAATATATTTTTTTTATTTCTGATTTTGGCTTTCATAGTTAGCTCTTGCTCTAAAAAGCCCTTCAACAACGAATGTATGTCAAAACTATATCAGGGTGATTTTAGATTGGCGGTGTTTGAGGGTCATAACGAACTTATAAAAAATCCCAAAGACCCAGCAGCTAGCCTTTGTCTTGGAATCATGAGTGAGATAAATGGAGATTATCAAGATGCTGTGGTGTTTTTGAAAAATTCTCTTGACAATACAAAAAATATAACGATGATGTCCGAGGCAGAAAGCTATCTTTGTAAAGTTTTTGCCATGAGCGGGGATTTAAATAAAGCCTCGACGCACTGCCAAAACGCTATGAAGTATAACCCAACGGGCGACGCCCTTGCCATAGCCTTAGAATCGGAAGGTTTTTTAGAAAGCGCTAAAAACAACTATCAAAAGGCTATAGAGTTTTTTGATGAGGCTTTAAAACATGCTAAATCAGATTTTATAAAATCAGATATAATGGCTTTAAAAGGTCTTGCTTATTATCACATAGGAAATCTTGATAAGGCGAAATCTATTTTAGAAAAAGCTCAAAAACTTGCCAAAAAATCAAAAAACCACGATGCAAGGGCTATAGCCTTGCTCTCTTTAGGCGAGATAGCAAGAGAAAACAAAGATTATAAAGACGCCTTGACGCTTTTATCAGAAGGCTATCAAGAGGCTCTGGAAGCGGATGATAGTTATTGGGAGTCTATGGCGTATGCGTATCTTGGTTTTTATTATAAAGATATGAATGACCCCATAAAAGCTAGAGCATATATCCAAGGAGCTATAGAATATCTAAACCAAATACATGCAGATAAAGAAGTACAATATCTTCAATCTTGGTTAAATGGATTACAATAAACTAAAGATATTTTTTAGGCTTTTAAGGGTAAAACAATATACAAAAAATCTAATGCTTTTTATTCCTATTGTCTTTGCAAGGGAAGTATTTAATAAAACTTTGTTCTTAAATACAAGCCTTGTCTTTATAGGATTTTGCCTTATAGCATCTTCCACATATATATTAAACGATATAATAGATGCGCCAAAAGACAGGCTTCACCCTAAGAAAAAAAATAGGCCCATAGCAAAAGGTGATATATCTATCAAACTTGCATCTTTGATAGGAATATCTTTGTTTATAACAGGGTCTATCCTTGTGACTAGAGTCTCAATGCTTGCCTTTGCAATGTCTATGGTGTATGTATTAAATAGTTTTGTTTACAGCTTTTATTTTAAGAAAAAACAGCTTTTTGATGTGTTTTTTATAGCCTTTGGTTTTTTGATAAGGATATACATAGGGGCTTTTGCGGCATCTGTGGATGTGTCTCCTTATCTGTTTTTAGATATGTTTTTTATAAGCCTTTACCTTGGTTTTGGCAAAAGAAGGTATGAGTTATTTACAATGGAAGAAAAAAGTGAGGACTTTAAAGAGGTTTTAAAGTATTACAGTGTTTATTATCTTGACCAGCTTATGGTAATATCTGCCACTTTGGGACTTGGCATATATACTATGTATACTCTAAGTATACCCAGCAAAATATTTTTTTATAGCGTTATAATAGCTACGTTTGGTATATTTAGGTATTACCATATAACCCATAATTTAAAAAGCGGAGAACCCTCAGAAGAGCTTTTAAACGATAAGCTTATACTTCTTAGCGCTATAGCTCTTGTGTTGTACGACGGGGTTATACTATACTTTCATTTTTAAAACCCAGATAAAGAAGATTTTAAAATACTGTATAAGTTCAGATAGACTATGAACACAGAGTGGTTTACCATGTTTTAGATGCATGTCTTTTTAACAGACACTTATCATACGATGTAAAAAATGCCTTTGGCACACTAGAGTGGTTTACTATGTTTCAGATACCTGTTTCTTAAAATACGCTTATTATACGACAAGTATACCATGGTTTATATGTTCACGATGTAGTGAACTTGTACAATTAAATCTTTTATAATTTTTCGTTTAACTAGCGATATAATGTTTATAGGAGGTGTTTTATGAGAAAGTTTTTGATGGGTTTGTTGGTTTTTGGTGGTATGGCTATGGCACAGCCTTATTATGGTGATAACGTTAGCACTCAGAATCTTGGTGATTTTACATCGTATATGAAGCTTGATTATATGCATTTTACGGGTTCTCATATAAGTAGTTTTGATGGGCCTTATCTTGGTGTTGGTGTAGATTGGAACTGTAGGCTTTTTAAAGTGGCTTACGGACAATTAAAACCCTCTTTACAGCTTGGTACGGGCAGAGCTTATGGAGATGGTTCTCATCTTGATTTTTCAAATATAGAACTTAACATGAGATACCTATATCCTATAGGTCAAAATCTTTTTGCTGGTTTTGGTGCTGGTATAGGAGCAGCGGATGTAAAACTCCAAGGGATGTCCTCTGGTATGGTAGGCACTATGCAAGGCTCTGGTGAGCTTGATCTTAAGATATCTCCAAATGTATACATAGGAGCTCAAGCAAAGTATCAGTTTGCCACCGAGTACAAAAACACCGGTATAAACCCTGATAACTATAGGCTTGGCATAAAACTTGGGATGTTGTTTTAAGCTTGAAAACTTTGTAAGAGATCCTATATTTTAAGTATGAAGCTTTTGATGATAGATAATTATGACTCTTTTACTTACAACTTGGTGCAGTATTTTAACATATTGGGTCAAAATGTAGAAGTTGTGAAAAACGACGAAATAAAACCAGAAGATATAAGAGATATGGACATAGACGCTATAGTAATATCTCCAGGGCCTTGCTCTCCAAAAGAGGCTGGTATATCTGTAGATGTAATAAAAATGTATAAAGATAAATATCCAATATTGGGGGTTTGTCTTGGGCATCAAAGCATAGGATATGCTTTTGGAGCTAATATAGTAAAAGCTAAAAGACTTATGCATGGGAAAACCTCTATGATATCCCATGATAACGAGGGTCTTTATAAAGGTCTACCAAATCCCTTTAAAGCGGTAAGATATCATTCGTTGGTGATAGATAAAAGTACGCTGTCAGATGAGTTTATTGTAGATGCTGTGGCCGAGGATGGCGATATAATGGGTATAAGACATAAAGCTCTTCCTATTTTTGGTGTGCAGTTTCATCCAGAGTCCATAGTTTCTGAGTATGGATTTGATATACTAAAAAACTTTTTACAAGAAGCTAAATTGAGTTATAATAAAGTTTAAACGGATAGGAGGTTGCATTATGAAAGGCGTAGCTCTTATATGGCTCACAACTCTGGTTTTGGTGGTGGCTGAAGTGGCTGGTGCTATTTTGTGGCACGGGCAAGAATACTCTACGGTTACATTTGGTTTTCTCATGGTGGTGGCTGCTGTTCTAAACGGCATTTGGGTTGGTTTGGTAGTGCCTTTAGCAGCTAAAGACTAAAGCGTTTGGAAGAGTATTTTTTAGAAGTCAAAGACCTAAAGAAAAGTTACAACGGTTTTGAGGCTTTAAAAGGTATAAGTTTTGAAGTAAAAAAAGGTGAGATTTTTGGTCTTCTTGGTACAAACGGTGCTGGGAAGACCACCACTATAAAAATAATAGCCGGTATAATACCACCTACTTCTGGTGAAATAAAAATTCAAGGAAAATCTATAAAAGAAAATCCCGTCAAGATAAAAAGCCAAATTGGCTATGTGCCTCAAGATATTTCTATAATACCTAACCTAAGCGCTTACGAAAATCTAAGGCTTATAGGAAAGCTTTACGGCGTTTCCAAAGATAGTGTTGAACAAATGCTAAAAGCCGTTAATCTATGGGATAGAAAAGATTCTATGGTTCAAACGTTTTCTGGTGGTATGATAAGGAAGTTAGAGATTGCTATGGCGCTTTTGCACAGTCCAAAACTGCTTCTTTTAGATGAGCCAAGCGTAGGTCTTGATCCAAACTCTAAGCTTAGTATATGGAATTTTTTAAAATCAAAAAAACAAGATATGGCGGTTTTAATCACCACTCACGATATGAACGAAGCTGAACGTATATGCGATAGAATAGCAATCATGAAAAAAGGGCAAATAGTGGCAAAAGGTACATTAGAAGAGCTAAGAGAACTCATTGGCGACAAAAATGCCTCTTTGGAAGAGATTTTTATTCAGCTTACCGGTGAGAATATCGAAGAGGATACCCAAGATATAAAATCTATAAGAAAAACAAGGAATATAGTCAAAAGGCTTAGTTAGATGTGGTTTTTGGCTTTTATAAGAGGAAGCTTTGTAATACTTGAAATAGAACTAAGAAAGATGATACGTCAAAAAGTAGATATAATAACGAGGGCTTTTCAGCCCCTTATTTGGATACTGCTTTTTGGCAATGTGTTTAAAAATATAAAGAGCATACCTATAAAAGGCGATTACCTTTCTTTTATGACACCGGGCATTTTGGCTCAATCTGTGATGTTTGTTTCATTTTTTTATGGTATATCTTTAATATGGGACAAAGATCAAGGTCAGATAACGAGATTTTTAAGTGCTCCTATACCTTATTCTTCTATTACCACTGGGAAAGCTATTTTTTCTGGTGTTAGATCTTTAGTACAAGCTTTTTTAATAATGATACTCTCAAAAGCCATAAACGTTAACATCTATATAAACATTTATACAATTTTGCTTTCAATTGTTGTTATCATGCTATCTGGTATATGTTTTGCCAGTTTTTCTATGCTAATAGCCTCGATATTTAAAAATGTTGAGAGGTTTATGAGCGTAATTCAAATAATAACGATGCCTATTTTTTTCTCCAGCAGTGCTTTATACCCTATATCTTTAATGCCAGGATGGTTGAAGGTTGTTGCGTTCTTAAACCCTTTAACTTACTCTGTGGAAGGTCTCAGACTTTTACTTTATAAAAATAGTATTTATATAGGCATACCTTTAGCGGTATTGAGTTTCTACAGCGTTGTTTTCTTGGTTTTTAGCGCTTTTTCTATAAAAAAGCTTGTAAATTGAAATTTCTTAGCTAAATTGTTATGGTATAATGTTTAGGTAAGGAGAGGTGGCCGAGTGGTCGAAGGCGGCGCCCTGCTAAGGCGTTGTACGGTTAAAGCCGTACCGCAGGTTCGAATCCTGTCCTCTCCGCCATATCTTAACTATTTGTGCTTTCTTTCAAACATCCAAGGCATCGGCCCGCAGTAGTAAGGATTTGGATAGGGACAAGCTGGCGGCATATATCCTCCCCAAAGCTCGTACAAGTTACACCCTTTTAAATCTTTCCAAGACTGGGCTTGATCTACGCATATCTCCATATTTTGTAGCATATCTATTTTATCGTGTATAACCTCCAAAAGATAGGCTTTTTCTTGGTTTAGCATTATACCATCGTTAGCATATGAAGTATTAAATACTAAAAGCCAAATACCCACTGTTAAACCTACTTTTAAAAGATTTTTCATGTTTAAAACCTCCTATTTAGAATTTAAGCACACATATATGAATATTTTATGAATAGTCTTGTTTTATTTAAAAGATGCTATAATATAATCTCCTATGGAAAAATACGTAATGCTTATGGATATAGATAGATGTATAGGATGTATGTCTTGCGAAGTGGCTTGCAAGCAAGAAAAAAGTCTTTTCCAGGAAGGACCAAGACCTATGAAAGTACTTAGATTTGAACATTACGAAGAAGAACAGATTTCTTACTTTATGCCTATGAACTGTTTTCACTGCGATGTAGCTCCATGCGTATACGCTTGTCCCACTTCAGCTATGACAAAAAGAGAAGATGGTCTTGTGTTTGTGAGGGATAACCTTTGTATAGGCTGTAAAGCTTGTATAATAGCCTGTCCTTACGGGGCTATAAGCTTTAACCCAGAAACTGAAAAAGTGGTAAAGTGTGATTTTTGTATAAACAGACTTGAAAAAGGGCTTTTACCCTCTTGTGTAACCAAGTGCACTACAAATTGCCTTTACTTTGTAAAAGTAGATTATCCTATACCTCAAAAACACATTTCCAAAAGCTTTGATGTTTACAATGAATTTAGACTGCAAGAAGTATAATATTACAGACAACTCCAAAGAGGTAGATAACAATACGATATTCTTTGCCATAAGAGGCGTTTCAAAAGACGGTCATGATTTTATAGAAGAAGCCATTGGAAAAGGGGCTCCTTACGTTGTAGCAGAAAAACCTTTTAAGGATTTTAAGAATATAATAGTAGTAGAAGATTCTAAAAAAGCTTTTGGAGAGTGTGTAAAAGCTCATTTTGATGCTCCAGATGAACATCTGAAAGTCATAGGTGTTACCGGGACCAACGGTAAAACAAGCACCACACATATAATACACGCTATTTTGTCTCAAAAATATAAAGGTGGTATCATTGGTACTATGTATTACAAACTTGACGATGAGGTTATAGAAGCTCCCAATACAACTCCCGGTGTAAAAACGTGGTTTAGCCTTTTATCAAAAGCCAAAGAAAAGGGGCTTGATTTTGTGGCAGCAGAAGTATCTTCTCACGCTTTGGATCAGCTTAGAGTTTATCCTACAAAGTTTTTTGCCACCGTCTTTACAAACCTTACCCAAGATCATCTTGATTATCATAAGACCATGGAAGATTATTTCAACGCCAAAAGAAGGCTTTTTAAAGATTACGAGTATGAGGTTTGTGTTTTAAATATAGACGATGATTACGGTAGCATGCTTTATAAGGAGTTTAAAGACAAAGCTATAACCTATGGGTATTCGAAAAACGCCCATCTGAAGATAGAGTATTTTGATCAAAAAAACAAGGTTTTTGGCTTTTACTATAAAAATAAACATTATGAGATTAAGACAAACCTGATGGGTGGATTTCAAGCTTACAACATGGGAGCAAGTATAGCCCTTGGGCTTTATATGGGGTTTGATATAGAAGATATTCAAAGAGGTATTCTTTCTTTAAGCTCAATACCCGGAAGGTTCGAAACGATAGAGCTAAACGGTGTTAAGGTGATAATAGATTACGCTCATACTCCAGATGCCCTTGAAAAGCTTTTAAAAACCGCAAGAGCAATAACCAAAAACCGTCTTATATGTGTCTTTGGTGCAGGTGGAAACCGTGATAAAACCAAAAGACCAAAGATGGGCAAAATAGCTTCAGAACTTTCTGACATAAGCATTGTAACTTCCGATAATCCGAGGTTTGAAGAGCCGATGGATATTATCAAAGATATACTTGAGGGTATAGACCCATCTAAAGGGCCTATGGTGGAAGAGGACCGCAAAAAAGCCATAGTTTTGGCTCTTGATATAGCCCTTGATGGTGATGTGGTGGTAATAGCTGGTAAAGGACATGAGGATTACCAGGAGATAAAAGGTGTAAAATATCATTTTAGTGATAAAGAAGAGGTGTTAAAGTATAAAAATAACACTTAGCATATAAACGCTGTATAATAATTATATGGATGAGAAAACGTTAGCAAAAGAAGTTTATCAAAGGCTTTCAAAAATATACAAAAACCCAAAAATAGACCTTGAATTTGATAACCCTTTTGAGCTTTTAATAGAGACAGTTTTAGCAGCCCAAGAAAAAGACGAGAAGGTAAATAGCATAAGAAAGTCTTTCTTTTCTAAGTTTAAAAACCCAAAAGCTCTAAAAGAAGCCCCGTTGGAAGAGATAAAAGAAGCGATAAAATCTATAAGCTTTTACAACAAAAAAGCCATCGCTATAAAAGAAATAGCTACTATTTTAGTAGATAAATACAACTCTCAGGTCCCAGACGAGGAAGACGAGCTTTTAAAACTTCCAGGGGTTGGTAGAAAAACCGCCAATATGGTGCTGGCAAACGCTTTTAGAAAACCTGCTATAGCGGTAGATAGGCATGTGCATAGGATAGTTCAAAGGCTTGGTCTTGATAAAAACAAAGATCCAGATAAAACCACAGAGCACTTAAAATCTATTGTAGATAAGGAGCTTTGGACAACGTTTTATCTTCTTTTGTTAAGGCATGCAAAAGAAGTTTGTACTGCAAAAAATCCAAAATGCCAAGAATGTGTATTAAAAGATATCTGCGAAAGCTTTGGTAAGATAAAATGACAACGCTTATAGGTGTTTTTCTAATAGGAGTAGTGATAGGATATCTAATAAACAAGATTACATCGCTTTTTGCCCTTATTCTTATAGTTTTTATAATAGTAGGGTATTTTTTACCCGGCGCTCATTCTAACGTTTTTTATCATATTTTAGAAAATTTTTTTGATTTTGCCAAAAGCCAGATAATAAACCACAAATCAGAGTTTTTTGAACACAGTTCTTTACATAAGTTTATAGATTTTAAGAATTTGAATATAGTAGTGTTTTTGGTAGGTTTGGTGGTGGGGTTTAAAATAGGCTAATGCAACAAAGTTTTGTCATAGTATTTTTTGGTATTATTTTAGCTGCTATACTTATACCTCTCCCAGCTTTTTTGCTTGATATTCTTCTTGCTTTTGCCATAGGCTTTTCATTGGTGGTGCTTATTTTGGTACTAAATGTAAAATCTCCTTTAGAGCTTTCTTCGTTTCCTTCCATACTTTTGATAGGGACGTTGCTTAGGCTATCTTTAAACATAGCTGCAGCCCGTAGAATACTTCTTTACGGAAACGAAGGTCCTTCTGCTGCGGGACATATTATAGAAGCTTTTGGAAGGTTTGTAGTAGGGGGCAACGTAGTTGTAGGACTTATTATATTTCTTATTTTTATTGTTATAAACTTTGTGGTTATTACAAAGGGTGCCGAGAGAGTATCGGAAGTGGCAGCTAGGTTTACACTGGATGCAATGCCCGGTAAACAGATGAGTATAGATGCAGACTTAAATGCAGGTCTTATAAATGAACAAGAGGCAAAACAACGAAGAAAAGAACTAGAAAAAGAGGCGGCATTTTACGGTGCCATGGACGGTGCTTCTAAATTTATAAGAGGTGATGTGGTAGCGGCTATCATCATACTCTTTTTAAGTATAATCGGCGGTTTAGTGGTAGGTATAGTTATAAAAGGCATGGATTTTCAGGAGGCAATAAAAAATTATACGCTACTCACTGTAGGTGAAGGTCTTGTATCCCAGATGCCAGCTTTGATACTATCTGTTTCTGCTGGTATACTTACTACAAAATCCTCCACAAAGGAAGAAGAGCTCAGTAGCGCTATATATATGCAGTTTACCAAGGATCCAAGAGTCCTTTTGTTTGGCGCTATAGCGTTGGCTGTTATAGGTATAATGCCAGGTTTACCAAAAATACCATTTTTTATAATGGCTATAATCCTTGGAGGTCTTTATTTTTATATTCAACAAAATCTTAAAACTCAAAAAGCTGTTGAAATACAAAAGGCTTTAGAGCAAGAGAAAGCACAAAAGATGGCTCCTCAAACTCAAAGAGAAGAGGATTTTTTACCTCAACCAGACCCGATAACGTTGGAAGTGGGTTATGGGCTTATCCCATTTGTGGATGAATCCCAAGGAGGAGACCTAACCTCTCGTATTAAAACTATAAGAAGACAAATAGCTGCTGAGTATGGTGTAATTATACCGCTTGTGCATATAAGAGACAATATGAAACTTTCGCCGAACCAATACAGAATACTTATAAGGGGTGTGGAAGAAGATTCTTACGAAGTGATGCCTGGGTTTTTGTTGGCTATAGATCTTGGCAATGTAAAAGAAAAACTCACAGACGGAAAGCCCACAAAAGATCCTTCTTTCCATCTTCCAGCTTTTTGGATAACACAAGAGCAAAAGGCAAAAGCTACAAAGCTTGGGTATATGGTAGTAGATATATCCACCGTCATAATAACGCATCTTTCTGAGGTAATAAAACGAAACCTTTATATAATAATAGGAAGAGCTGAGATTATAGATTTGGTGGAAAGGCTATCTCAAAAGTACCCAAAAGTCATAAAAGATATAATACCTGAAAAAGTATCTTACTCTGTGCTTCATAGGGTTGTACAGAGCCTTCTAAAAGAAAACGTACCGGTCAACGACATGGTAACTATAATAGAAACTGTGGGCGATTATATAGATAGAGTTAACGATATTGAACTTTTAGTAGAGTTTGTAAGGCAAAAGCTTTCAAAGCATATAACAAAACGTTTTATGAAAGACAACACCCTTTACGTGATTGCATTTTCTCCTAGGGTTGAAACTAAGCTAAACTCTTATATAAAAGAAGGAAGAGAAGAGGAGTTCTTAGATCTTCTTATAAACAGACTAAAAAACAACATAGCAGAAAACATGAAGCGTTTTGCAGAGTTTCAGGCTCAACCTGTGCTTATTACGTCACCTAACATAAGAAGATTTGTGAGAAAAGCTTTAGAAGGATACTTGCCACAATTAAACATTATAGCTTATAATGAAATAGATAAACAGGTAAATATGAAGGTGCTTGGTGTGGTAGATGAAAATTAAAAAGATTTTGGCAGACTCACTCCAAGAGGCGATAGAACTAACGAAAACGATGTATGGAGATAAAGCTACCATTATGTCCACAAAAGTAGTAAAAACCAAGAAATGGTTATTTTTTTCTACAAACAAATTAGAGGTTACAATAGGTATAGCCGATGACGAGGATTTCCAATCACATTTTAACAAAGAAAAAGAATTATATACAGAGATAGAGCAAATAAAAACTACTTTAAAGGACGTGGTAAATGTTGTTAAGAATGTAAAACAAGAGCCTCCGCAACAAATGCAAACTCCTAAGCCACAATATCAATCAAACGATGATTTTTCACTTAGGGCCATGAACTTGGCCACAAGGCTTATAAATGTGGGTGTAGAACAAGATATAGCTAAAAAAATCCTTGAAGATTCTTGTGGTTTTGATATAAACATAAATAGGCTTGATTTAAAATATGAAGATGATTACGAATCTTTAAAAGAAGGTTTATCTAAAAATATTTCTTTAAAAACCCTAGACTTTAGTAAAAGCATTTTAAGTATATTGGCTTTGGTAGGTCCTACTGGCGTTGGTAAAACCACTACCATAGCAAAGCTTGCATATATGTATAAGATGCAAGGTTTTAAAACTGGTGTTATAACACTTGATAGTTATAGAACAGGTGCTGTGCAACAGCTTCAGTCTTATGTAAATCTTTTAGAAATGCCTCTTAGAGTGGCAGATACACCTCAAAAGCTTAGAGAATGCATAGGTGAGCTATCGAGCCTTGACGTTATATTTATAGATACAGCTGGAAGAAGTCAATATGATTCTATAAGATTAAAAGAGTTAAAACATTATTTGGAAAATGTCCCTTCCTTGGAGATAGCTCTTACGGTTAGTACCACTACTGATGAAAGAATAATATTAGACAGCGCTAAAAGGTTTGGAGAGCTTGGTATAAAAAGTATTATATTTACAAAACTTGATGAGACAGTTTATCCTGGATGTATAATAAATGCATCTTTTAAAACGAATCTTCCCATATCTTTTTTGACGTTCGGTCAGAAAGTACCAAACGATATAGAGGTTGCCACCTACGACAATATAGCTAATATTTTATTAAGAGGTACGATATGATGGAAGGGCAACTATCGCACCTGAAAAGGGCTATAGAAAGAGGTTCAAATACAAGATATATAGCGATATCTAGCGGTAAAGGTGGTGTTGGCAAAACTCTTATAAGCATAAACCTTGCTATGATCATAGGAAATACTGGCAAAAGGGTGCTTATCATAGACGGAGATTTTGGTCTTTCAAACGTACATATCATGCTTGGACTCACTCCAGAGAAAAACCTGTCTGATTTTATAAACGGTAAAGCAAGTATAGATGAGATAGTTTTTAAAATAAACAACAACGTATCCTTTATATCCAGTGGAAACGGTATTCAAGAGCTTGTAAACTTATCTTCAAAAGATATAACAGAGATTCTTGATAGAATTCATGAATATGCTGAGAATAACTTTGATATCATTATTTTTGATACACCCCCAGGCATTCACAACGAAACGCTTATTATTACATCGTCTTCTGATATACCGATTGTTATATCTACACCAGAGCCTACTGCTGTAGCAGATGCGTATGCTCTTATAAAGGTGTTAAACACATCTATGATGTTAAAAGATTTTTACGTTTTGATAAACAAATGTAGTTCAAAGGAAGAAGGTTTAAAAATATTTAACAGTATAAACACTGTGTCTCAGCGCTTTTTAGATATAAATTTAAAATATTTAGGTTATATAACCTACAACAAGAATATTATAAGAAAAATAGTGGACCAAAAACCTTTTGATAAGACTCTGACAGATGAGCTTACCCAGAGTTTAAAGAACATACCTCTAAACATAAATGTACAGTCTAAACAGAGTTTCTGGTCAAAACTTATAGAGAGGTTAAAACCCACATGAACAGCACTTTTATATATGAAACTATAGGTTTTGGCAAAGTTTATATTGATAAAAAATTAAGAGAAAGTGTAAAAAATAGCGTAGATAACGTTGAAAATAAAAATCAAGAGACCTTAAATAACAATTCTGCCACGATTTATAAGTCAACCGCATCAGATTTGTTACAGCAATTAAAAGCTTTTTATGAGACTTGTAAAGATTGTAAGAAATGCAAACTATCAGAGCAAAGGACTCAAGTGGTGTTTGGTGATGGTAACCCTGATACTGGTATAATGTTTGTTGGAGAAGCACCAGGGGCTGATGAAGATGTTGAGGGTAAACCGTTTGTTGGAAAAGCTGGCAAACTTTTAACTCAGGAACTTGAAAGAGTGGGGCTTTTAAGACAAAGGGATTATTATATAACAAATGTTGTGAAATGTAGACCCCCAGACAATAGAACTCCAGAAGAGCAAGAGATGATAACGTGCTCTTATATACTAAAAGAAGAGATAAAGCTTATAAAGCCAAAGCTTGTAATAGCTCTTGGAAGAACGGCGGCAGTCGGGCTTTCTGGCATAAAACAGATATCTCCCACCAAGGTAAGGGGAAGTTTTATATTGGCAAACCTAAAAAGTCCCGTTTTAGCACCTGGGACAAAAATATTTGCCACTTACCATCCTTCCTATCTTCTTAGGAATCCAAACGAACTTAGCAATTTTAGAGAAGATATTTTAAAAATTAAAAGCCTTATAGACAGCTTACGTTAGATTCATCTTTTAAAAAGCCCAAAAAGAAAGGCGCTTCCTAATATATGAGATCTTATTTTTTCTTGGATGGCTTTTATTGTGGCTCCTTTTGGTAATCCTAAAGAGCTTATATTTAAAGCGTAAAGGTTAAAGTAGTATCTATGCGGTTTTCCAGGTGGTGGACATGGTCCTCCATATCCTATATTGCCAAAATCGTTTAAGCCTTGAAGATATTCTTTTGTACCTTCTTTTAGCTCATGAACACTTGAAGGTATATCGTATACGCTCCAATGATAGAAAACACCGCCAGGTGCGTTCAAATCTTCCACTATGATGACAAAGCTTTTGGTATCTTTTGGAGGGTTTTTCCAATATAACTCTGGAGATATGTCTTTACCAAGACAAGAAAATAACGGCGGGATATAACCGCCGTTTTTAAAATCTTTACTATAAAGTTCAAAAGCTGATGCTTGCTCAGTCATAAAAACCGCTATAGCTATAAATAAAGAAAAGACAAAAAGCCTCGTCTTCATACTTCATTTAGTAGTTACTACCTCTTTCTTGGTATTCTTTTTCTTACTCTTTATGTAAGGGGTATCGTTTTTCACATCAATTACTACTTTTGCTACATCTTTTAGCTCTTTGTTTATAAGCTTTTCTGCTAACATATCTTCTATATGTCTTTGTATAGCTCTCCTTAAACTTCTGGCTCCATACTCTTTCTTATACTCTTTGGAAATTATCCAATCGGCAAACTCTTTTGTAATTTCTACACTAAGACCTATATCTTGTAGGTTTTTGTTTATCTCTTTGGTTTGAAGATATAGTATCTTTTCCAAGTCTTTTTCGTCTAAAGGCTCAAATACTATCATTTCATCTAGTCTGTTGATAAACTCTGGGTTAAAGTGTTTTTTCACCTGTTCTATTATATTTTTCTTCATACTCTTTTTATCCACCTCATGTTGCTTGCTTTCAAATCCCAAGGTTGTGTTCTGCATTATAGATTTTGCTCCTAGGTTTGAAGTCATTATGATTATGGTGTTTGAGAAATCTACAACTCTTCCACTACCATCCGTTAACCTTCCATCATCGAATATTTGTAAAAATATATTGAATACATCTGGATGGGCTTTTTCTATCTCGTCAAAAAGTATTACAGAGTAAGGTTTTCTTCTTACTTTTTCAGTGAGTTGGCCACCTTCTCCATAACCTACATATCCAGGAGGCGAGCCTATTAGCTTTGATACGGTGTGCTTCTCCATATATTCAGACATATCAAACCTTATGAGAGCATCCTCTGTATCAAAAAGATATTCTGCCAAAGCTTTTGCAGTTTCAGTTTTACCTACACCAGTAGGACCTAAGAACATAAATACCCCTATTGGTTTGTGTTTGCCTTTTAACCCTACGTGTGAGCGTCTTATAGCTTTTGCTATAGCTTTTATAGCCTCTTCTTGACCTATCACCCTTTCTTTTAACTTTTCTTCTATGTGCATTAGTTTTGATAGGTCATCTTCATAGAGTTTATCTACCGGTACTCCAGTCCATTTTGCTACTACAGAGGCAACATCTTTTACGGTCACTAAAGGTTTGTTTATAGCTTGTTCTTGTTTCCATTTTAGTCTTGCGGTTTCAAACCTAGCTCTTAATCTCATCTCTTCGTCTCTTAGGTTTGCGGCTTTTTCGTAATCTTGTTCGGCGGCAGCTTGATCTTTAGCTTGTTCTATTTCTTTTATTTGTTCCAGCATTTTTTGAAGTTCTTCTGGCATTTCGGAGCCTCTTATTTTTACCAAAGCTCCAGCCTCATCCATTACATCTATAGCTTTATCTGGTAGGTATCTGTCGTTTATGTATTTATTGGAAAGCTCTACTGCCTTTTTAAGTGCTTCTTCTTCGTATTTAACGTTGTGAAAGCTTTCAAACCTTGGAGCTAATCCTTTTAAAATCTCAATACTTTCTTCTACAGAAGGAGGTTCTACCAACACTGGTTGAAATCTTCTTTCTAAGGCACCGTCTTTTTCTATGTATTTTCTATATTCATCAAGTGTAGTGGCCCCTATTATTTGAATCTCACCTCTTGCTAAAGCCGGTTTTAGCATGTTAGAGGCATCCACAGAACCCTCTGCTGCTCCAGCTCCTATAATCATATGAAGCTCGTCTATGAAAAGAATTACATTAACCGCTTTTTCTAACTCTTTTATAATAGTTTTCAGCTTTTCTTCAAACTGACCTCTATACTTTGTACCAGCTACTATAGATGCTATATCAAGCACTACCACTCTTTTGTTTATCAAGGATTCTGGTACTTGTTTGGCTACTATTCTTTGTGCTAAGCCTTCTACTATAGCAGTTTTTCCTACTCCAGGATCTCCTATCAAGACAGGGTTATTTTTTCTTCTTCTTGCTAGTATCTGAATAGTTCTCTCTATTTCTTTTCCTCTTCCCACCACTGGATCTAACTTGCCTTCTGCAGCAAGAGCTGTTATATCTCTACTGTGTCTGTCCAGCGTTGGTGTTGCTACATATTTTGTGGTTTCTTGGGTGGGTAGTTCTCCTAATATTTGAAGCGTTTCTCTTCTTACGGCGTATTCGTCAAGGCCTAAACCTCTTAATACTCTGCCACCAAGACCCGTTTTTTCTCTTACAACACCTATAAATATGTGTTCTGTACCAACGAATTGATGATGTAGTATCCTAGCTTCTTCAACTGCAAACTCTAGCACTCTTTTGGCATCTGGAGCAAACAATACTTCTCCTGTGTGGTTTCCCCTTGACATCTGGCTTGTAATAGCTTTCCTTACCTTCTCAGGGGTAATGTTAAACTTAGCCAACACGAGTGTTGGTATATCGTCTTCTTTTAAAAGAGCCAAAAGCAAGTGCTCTGTGCCGAGATAACCATGACCAAACTCTATAGCCTCTTCTCTTGCTTGTAATATAATCTGTCTAGCCCTTTCAGTAAATTTCTCAAACATATAAACCTCTTTTCACCAAAATTTTTAGAGCCTTAGTTAGACTCTATATATAAAAATATAGAATTATTTATTATTTTTTATGATAGAACTCTTATGTATCTTTGCTAAGTTGTCTATTAACAAAACCGCTAAATTCTTTTATAGCTTTTATAGTATTATTATAATATATTTTCGCCAATTTTTTCTCTTTTTTATCTATGCCGTATTTTGAATACTTAGCTTTTATATAAATATCAAAAAAGTTTTTAAAGCCGTTTTCTTTTATGAACTCTGAGACGTGTTCTGGTGTACAGTATTTTACATCAGGCTGTTTCAACCTTTTGCATATATCTTTGTACATGGCATCTATACTAAACATCAATAGTATTCTATTAAAAGCCATATAAAATACCGTCAAAACAAACAATCCATAAGCTACATATTTTGCATAATGAGTAGCTATGGCTTTTATATGTTTAACGGCACTTTCCAATAGGTATTTTTGCCTTGCGCTAGAATAATATACTACGTTTATATCCCATAGGTAGTTTATATAATCAAAAAACATCCTTGCTTTACTTAACTTTGGTATTGTCTGGGTGTAGTCTGTTGGGGTTGTGTCTACAGTTTGCCATTTGCCGTTGTAATATGCTTCTACCCATGAATGAGCTAAGGAGTTTGTTACAAAAAAATAATGTCCATCTTTGTTGTAAATAGCCCCATGAAAACCCACCACCACTCTCGAAGGTACACCCATCAACCTAAGCAAAAGAGCGGTTGAAGAAGCATAGGCTTCGCAGTTTCCAGTCTTATACTTAAATAAAAAATCGTATAGAAAATTTTTTGAAGCTTTGTTGCTTAGAAAATATTTGAAGTTTTCCTGCTTAAAATAGTTTTCTATAGCCTTTATGGGGTTTTTGTTTTGGGCTTTTATAAACTCAGCAAGTTTTACTATAGATGGGTCTATGTTTTGAGGCAGTTGTAAAAACCTATTCATATTCATAAGGTTTTGTCTATAGGAATCTGTCACGTAAGACCATACCCTATAAACAGTTCTATTTGTGATAGGCTTATTTGTCTTTATCGTGTTATCGCTTGTTATATAAGCTTTTATAGGGCTTTTATAGATTTTAACCATGTGTGGAAACAAGATACCAAAAAGAATATTGTCGTAGCTTGGTTCTATCATAATATCGTAAGATACAATATTGCCTTTTATAACCTTTGGCCCCTTTGCTCTATGTTTGTGAGTCCAGCTTATGCCGTTGAAATAATCTAAGGTTTCTCCTATAAAGTAAGCATCTTTTAAATTTATATCTCCTTTTATGTTAAATATTCTGAAAACTGTGGATGTGTTTTCTAATACGTTGGTGGCGTTTGATGGAGAAAGTGTATTAGAAAATCCTACTGTATTTGAAATACCTCCTATTCCTATGTTTAAAAGAGGCGATTGTATCCTTGGCATAGTAAGAAATATGAAAAATCCTATAACTACGGTGCTTATAGATATAAGCCCTACAACGTAGCTGATAAGTTTTATATGATATTTTGTTAAGATTTCGTCTTTTAGGCTTTTAAAAATATTTGTGGTTAAGAATATAAAAATGCTTAAGAAAACCCACATTATTAGCATCATTAAAAACTTTATATCTGTGGTGGCAACCCCTACTATACCCATACCCATGGTTTCCAGTATAAGTATTTGGTATATGTCTCTTGGTTGCTTTTTCTCTAAGGATTTGATGCCTAAGAACGTTATTATTATGTTTTTGGCAAAATCAAAAAGTGCAGTTATATTGAAGCTTGCTGCAAAAACCAAAATCACAGATGAAACTGCAATTGTATTTACAACAATTCTTGGTAAATATTTGTTTTTAAAATCCTGAAAAATACCTATAACAACTAAAGCAATACCTATAAAAAATATAGGGCTAAAACTAACTAAGCTTATAGATAGTATTGAGAATACTATGCTTAAATATACAAGTATTAAAAGAAAGCTGTAAACTTTTAAACTTTTAGTCATAAAATGGCCCAGGGCGGAATCGAACCGCCGACACTACGGTTTTCAGCCGTATGCTCTACCAACTGAGCTACCGGGCCTTATCTTATTATTATATCACAGTTTTTAGTTTTTGTAGGAAGGTTTTTTGAAACTCTTCTTTAAACTTGTGAGAGTAAAGTGCTATTTTCATTTCGTTTCCTTGCAACCTTATCCACACTTTCCTATTTACCCTATAGAAAGCTAGCATCATACCAAGTATGGTAACAATAGAACCTAGCCATATTATATCTGTACCTGGATTTTTTGATATTTGGAATCCTGAAAAATATTGGGGTACAAAACTATCCATAAAAAATACGTATGGAAAATCTTTTGTACCGGGTATCTCGTTGTAAGCTACAAGCGTTAGTTTTGGGCTGTATATAACGGGAATCAAATAACTTTTACCGTTGTACTTAGCTTTTAGCATAACAGCAGGCTTCAAATCGCCATTAGCTCCAGCTTGGGGGTTTTCTATGTTTAATGTGCTTTTTAAAATCTCAAGACTGATGCCATTAAACATTGCAAATTTAGAATTTACAAATCTTACAGTACCGGCCAAAGCTTTTTGAGGATTGCCAGATGCTGCTTTTTTCTTGTCTATGGCGATAAGCTCCATTTCTTTTGGAAATCCCGTAAGTCCATAGGATGCTTGATATATGTTGTATCCATCGTAGTTGTAAGGTTTGTTTACCGCCAAAGACCCTTGGCTTACTATCTTGTTGTCTTTTATTATGTATATGTAGCTCTCATAGGATTTTACCGCAGAAGCAAACTCTGGAGATGACTTGCCGTAGTTTATTATCTTAAACCTTTTTTCATACACATAAAACGGAAGTTTATAAACTTTGTTTGAAGCCAAATTTAAACTCATAAGCAAGTTTGATTTTTCACCTTCTGGGACCTGCATAATACCCCTTATGCCAAAGTAAGAATCTATAAGTGTTCCTGCAAGAAGTATTATAAGTCCTATATGCACTATGTAGACCCCAAGCCTTGACCATTTTCCTTTTTCGGCATATATGTATTTTTTGTCTTTTTCTTCTTCGTAAAAAACCCTAAAGCCCTCTGATTTTAAGAACTTTGCTATTTCTATTGGATCTTTTTGAGATTTTACACTTATAGGTTTTAAATGTTTTTCTGCTTTTTCATCGAGTTTTAATATACGTTCGCTTCCAAAGGTATGTTTCCATACCGGTGGTAATCTTTTTATTGAGCAAAGTATTAGGTTTATACCAAAAAGATAAAGTAATATCCTATAATACCAAGAGTGAAATACGTTGTTTAAATGAAGAGCCATTATAAGATGGGCTTCATTTACTCCATATTTGGAAGCGTAAAAACTAAAGGGCTGTTCTTGTTCTACGTATGTAGAACCAAGCATAGAAAATATAGCTATTGCAATCATTAAAAAGAATGCAAGCTTTAAAGATGATAAAAGATCGTATATTACATCAAAAAGGCCTTTGCCAGAGCGTAGTTCTTTTACAACCTCCACTAACTCATCGTAAAGGAGCTTTATTATTGAAAGCCCAAAAACAAAAGATGTGATACCAAAGATTGTATAGAAAATAGGACCTTTAGTATGATCATAAAAAAGACCGTATACGGCTTCTGATAGCCATAACACCAAACTTATTGTAAGTATCGCTAGTGTGTTGGTGATATACTTTCTCATAGGTTCTCACTCAGCATTTTTAATACGTTTTGTTTTATATATTCTGTTATATTTTGGTCTAAAAGCTCAAAAAAAGGTTTTTTGGAGTCTTTGCAGGTGGGCATTTGCAAGAATACGCTGTTGTCTAGTTTGTTTTGTAATACTTTTATATACTTTAATCTAACGGCGTTTTCTAGCTTTACATCTACGTATCCTAAGACTCTGTAATTTCTATAATCTACTTCAAAGCTATAAAACTTTTCGATATAAACGTTCATGCACTTACTTTTTCTTTTAGCATCTTCTGATACTTTTCAAGGGCAAGACGTTTTTTGATACCGCTTAATCTATCTAAAAATGTTATACCATTAAGATGGTCAAACTCGTGTTGAAATACTATTGCCGGAAGTCCACTTAAGTTTAATATCACTTCTTCTTCGCGCTCGTTTATGGCTTTTATAGTGATTTCTTTAGCTCTTACAACTTCTACTTGCAAACCCGGAAAAGAAAGACATCCTTCTTTAAACTTTATCTCGCCTTCTTTTGCTAAAACTGTTGGATTTATAAGTACATCTTTGAATTTTTCTTGGTCGTCTTCTCTTGAAGTGGTATCTATAACCATTATGCTAAGGGGTATATTTACCTGATTGGCAGCTAAGCCTATACCATCGTTTTTATACATGGTTTCTTTCATCTCTTTTATGATTTCTTTTATCTCAGCATCAATAGATTTAACTGGGTTTGTCTTGCGCTTTAAAATTTCGTTTGGAAATGTAACAATTTCAAGCATCTAAATATTATATATCAACATCTTCTATTTTTATCTGATATAAGATATTATTATGCAATATATAATATGATTTATATCAAAGATGATATCATGGTAATTTTACCAAGCACCAAGAATATTCCCATTAGCACCAGGAGTATACCACCCACAACTTCCACCAATTCGAAAGCTCTTTTAAAGCGCTTTAAAAATCCTATGAAAGCTCCAAACAAAGCCCCAGATACGATGAAAGGCACTCCAAGCCCCATAGAATATATAAAAAGAAGATAAGCACCTTTGTAAAGGGTACTTTCTTGTGAAGCGTAAAATAGTATAGAACCAAGCACCGGTCCTATACAAGGAGTCCAACCGAAGGCAAAGCTAAGACCCACCGTAAAAGCAAAAATATATTTTAAAAACCCTTTTCTTGTGTTAATGTTTATTTTTGAATCGTCTGTAAGCTTAAACTGTTGATATAAAACGTTGTGAAGGTTTAGCATGTAAAGGGCGAATACTATGCTTACCACTGCCGATAACTCTAAAAATGTTTTTAGGTTTATCATATGAAAAGCATAAAAACTAAACAAAAACCCTTCAAAAGCCCCAAGGTATTTAAGAAAATCTTTTTTGATAAGAATTCCAGAAAAATGAAGCCCAAAAAATACTACAAAAGCCCCACCTATTTTACTAATATAAGATGAGTAATCTCTAAAAAGCCCACCTATAAAAGATGCAGATAACCCCATTATACTAAACACCACTGTAAAACCAAGCACAAAAAATATAGACGCTAGAAGTATATCAATATCAAAATTTTTATCTGCTCTTACACTGCTATTTCCAGAAAGATAGGATAAGTAAGCTGGAACTATAGGTAACACACAAGGAGACAAAAAACTTATGACACCTGCTAAAAAAGCTGCTAAAACAGATACATTTTCCATATTATTAATTTATCATATCATTAATTTTACGTTTTAGGCTTTTAAAAATAGAGATAAAAAATGGTTCTTTTAAAAGAAAAAGAGACATCAAATACACCAAAGCACCAGCTGGTATGAATATGGCTATCTTTAGCCAAGAATAAGGTACAAACCTTTTAAAATATAGTATAAAAACACACATCAACAAAGCCCCCGCAAGAGCTTTTAGACAAGTGCTTGTTAGCATTTTTAAATCTATAAATTCACCCTTTGAACGCCACATTAAAAATAAAAACGAACTAAGACCAGATAACACAGTACCCATAGCAAGCCCTATAAAAGAAAAATGCAGTAAAAAAGCAAACGTATAACCAGATATACCTTCTACCAAAACACCTATAAGCGTAGATAGGCTTGGAGAAAGTGTATCTTTATTGGCAAAAAAAGCGCTTGAAAGTATCTTTTGCCAAGAGAAAAACGTAATACCAAGAGATAATACGGCAAGTACGTGAGCGGTGTTTAAAGCATCTTTTTCGTTAAAAAGCCCGTGATGATATAGCGTATTTATTATATCCTTTGATAATACGAAAAGCCCAAAAGAGGCTGGTATCGTAAGAAGGCTTATCACAGCTATGGCTTCTGATGTTCTCTTGGTTTTATCCTCACCTACACTTAAAGATGATAAAAGCGCATTGGCAAGCCCCACTGACATAAGTCCTATAGGAAGCTGGAAAAGTCTGTTGGCATAATACATGTAAGATATTACCCCTTTTCCAAGCATAGAAGCTAAAAACGTATCCACAAAAAAAGAAAGCTGTGCTACCCCAAACCCCAGCAAAGCAGGTATTAGTCTTTTAAAAAACGTTTTTATATAATCATTCCATTCAAAATAAAAGCTTAGTTTTATATCGAGTTTTAGGGCTTTTGAGAATAAAAATAACACTTGGGATACCCCTCCCATCAAAGCACCTATTATAGCTGAAAATATGCCAATTTTATCTTGAAGAACTATTATGAAAAATATCATACTCATATTAAATATCGCTTGAGTAAAAGCGCTTCTAAAAAATATACCTTTTACATTCAAAACACCCATCAAAAGGGCGTTTATGCTAAAAAACATCTGATTTACTATCAAAAATCTTATAAACAAAGAGGCCTTTTCTAAAGCCAATGGATTTGTGATACCTGGGGCTATTATCTTTACCACATAAGGGGCAAAAAGTATAACAAAGGTTATTATAATCACATTTATAAAAGCCAAATACCAAAATACCCCTGAAAAAAACCTGTTTGAAAGTTCTTTGTCTTTTTTGTAAAGCTCCCCATATATAGGCACAAAAGAGGCGTTTAAACCCCCTTCTCCTAAAAGCCTTCTTAGTGTATTTGGCAGTCTCCAAGCTATAAAAAAAGCATCGGATAGATAAGAAACACCAAAATAATATGCAAAAACAGCATCTCTTATATATCCAAGGATTCTACTTATAAAAACCGCAACGGAAAAAAATAATGCGTTTTTAAAAATCAAGCCTCTACCTCTTTTCTTATCTCTTTTAAAAGGTTATGAGCAAGTCTTGTGGGTTCTGGTATTCTATATTTTGAAAAGTGAAGGGTTATATTTACAGCGCTTTCAAGGGATATTTTATGCCCTATTGATACGTAGATTGGTTTTACGTTTTTCTTTGTTTTTAGGGCTTTTCCTACAATGATGTTGTTTAATATTATGTTGTTCTCTTTGTCTATATCACCTATAAGGAGTTTTTTAGCTACACCAAAAGAGATTTTATCTAGATTTACACCAAAGTGTGAGGCAAGTCCGCAAAATCTTGGATGAAGCATACCGTTGCCGTCTATCATATAGATGTCTGGCAATACTTTTGAAGTGTTTACAAGCTTTTCCATAATAGGAAACTCTCTATAGCTAAGAAACCCCGGTATATAAGGAAAATCCACATAATCTTTATAAGTGTGTTCATAGATTTTATTTTTATCTTTATCAAGGATTACCAAAGCCCCTATGCCTATAGTTTTATCCTTATTTTTTATAAACGTTAAATCTATACCACCTATTGTATTAAAATCATTGAAACCATCTTTTTTTATTATCTTTTTTGAGCATTCTATTTGCTCGGTTTTTAAGTGTGCTAAAAGCATTTATTACCTCTTGGGAACTTTGTTTGCAAGACGTAGAGCTAAAATGTGCTTACAGCACTTTATGTCCCGCATGAAAAAGATTCTTCTTTTACCACATCTCCATTTGGACTTAGTTCTTTGTAGACTTCAGCAGAAAAAGAATAAACCTCTACCTGCGGGTTTTTATAGCAATCTCTTGGAAGACCGGCCTTTAGACACGTGTGTTGTAAAAACGTTTCCCAGTTCATATTGTATTCTGTGGCTACTTGTGGAAGCAAAAGCCCTGATATTTTGCCGTATTTTACTATAAGCCCATCTCTTCCTATGCATATATATCTTGGATCAGGTATTATGCGCTTTGGTGTAGTTAAAATGCTAAGCTCTATCACTATGTTTTCAAGTTCTTCTTTTTTTAACGGTTCAAACCTTGGGTCTTTAAAAGCTGCCAACCTAGCTGTGTATACTACCCCAAGCCAAAGCGGATACCTTGCTTCTACAAAACCTATACATCCTCTAAGCTGATGATCTTTGTATGTATTTAGTGTGGTGAAAACCCCTTGGGGTTTTGAAAACTTTGCTTTTATATCCTCTTCTACGAAGGGCTCTTTGTTTTCAAACTCCGTCTTTATGCTTTCCCTTGCCAAGGCAATTAGTTTTTTAGCATCTTTTATATCCATAGTTTTATTATAACACTTAACAGGTGCTTAAAGTTTTTATATAATAAAATTATGCTTGTGATGATATTGTGGCTTTTATCTTTGGTGATACTTGTTTTTGGGATTTTAGGGATATTGGGGAAATTGTTTGGAAGTCATAAAGCCAATACGCTAAAAGCTCTAAACGACAAATATTTAAGAGGGGAAATATCAAAAGAAGAGTACGAACAGGCCAAAAGGGTGTTGGAAAACCTTTGATGTGATATAATAATGTATTTAAATATTTAGGAGGTATTATGAAAGCACTGGCGTATGGTTATCCAAAATTAGGTGAAAAAAGAGAGTTTAAAAATGCCCTTGAAAGCTTTTGGAAAAAAGCTATAACAGAAGAACAGTTTTACGAGCAGATGAGAAACATCGAAGCCCAAAGGATAAGAGCTTATTCAGAGAGCGTTGATGAAATCCCTGTGGGAGAGCTTTCTTTTTACGATTTTATGTTAGATACCGCTCTTATGGTGGGTATGATACCATCTCGCTTCGGTGAGTACAAAGGGCTTGAAACCTATTTTGAAATGGCTCGTGGCAAATCTGCCATGGAGATGACAAAGTATTTTAACACAAACTATCATTATATAGTCCCGGAGTTAGAATCAAACAATTTTAAGCTTTTAGAAAATAAACCCAAAAGATGCTATTTAAACGCCAAAGACAAAGTCCAAAACCCAAAACCATACCTAATAGCCCCCTTTACATTTTTAAAACTATCAAAAACCTATAAAAAAACCACAAAAGATGGTTTTAGTGTTTTGGAAACCTCAAAAATAGAGGATGAGAAAACCCTTTATTACTTTTTAGAACCTCTTTTGGAAGTGTATAAAGATATTCTTAAAAACCTAAAAACAGAAGGTGTAAATATCGTTTCTTTACAAGACCCAGGCCTAGTGTTTGATCTGAAAGATTATGAAGTAAATGCCGTCAAAAAAATATACGAGGAGTTAAGTCAAGTATCAGATATAGAGCTAATCACGTATTACGATAGTGTTAGTGCTTATAAAGATATTATAGATTTACCTGTAAAACGTATAGGGCTTGATCTTTGCTCAAACGCTGAAAACCTTGAAAACCTTAGAAAATACGGCTTTCCAAAGGACAAAGAGCTTATAGCTGGTATTATAAACGGCCGTCAAGTATGGAGAGCAAACCTAAGAGATAAGTTAAAGCTAATAGATGAGCTTTCAAAAATAGCACCAAATTTATCTATTTCAAACTCTGCTCCTCTTTTACATCTTCCAGTAAATGTTGAGCTTGAAACAAAGATGGACAAAGATCTAAAAGATAGACTTAGCTTTGCCAAGCAAAAGCTTGAAGAACTAAAAACCCTCAAAAACGCCTTCTTAGGGGACAAAGAAAGTCTAAAAGAAGTAGAGGCTTCAGCCAAACTTTTTGAAGGAAGCTTTGGTAAAAATCAAGCCGTGATAGATCGTATAAAAGCTCTAAAAGATAGTGATTTTCAAAGAGAACTTCCTTACAAAGAGCGTATAAAACTCCAGCAAAGCATACTAAACTTGCCTATTTTCCCCACCACCACCATAGGGTCTTTCCCTCAAACCGAAGAGGTGCGTAAAACCAGAAGCGCTTTTAGATCTGGCAAAATTTCAAAGCAAGAGTATGAGGCTTTTATTAAAAGCCAGATAGACAACGTCATAGCCTTCCAAGAGGAAATAGGACTTGATGTGCTTGTACATGGGGAGTTTGAGCGTACAGATATGGTGGAGTTTTTTGCCGAGAAGTTAAAAGGTGTTGCCACCACAGAGCACGGCTGGATCATCTCTTACGGTTCAAGAGGCTATAGACCACCTATCATATACGGCGATGTTTACAGAGATGAGCCGATGACACTAAATGAAATACTCTATGCTCAATCAAAAACCCAAAAACCTGTAAAAGGCATGCTAACTGGTCCTGTTACTATACTAAATTGGAGCTTTTATAGAGAGGATATACCAAAAAAAGAGGTGGCTTACCAGATAGCCTTAGCTATATTAGACGAGGTAAAAGACTTAGAAAAAAGCGGTATAAAGATAATACAAATAGACGAACCAGCTTTTAGAGAAGGTACACCCATAAAGAAAAAAGACTGGGAAGATTATTTTGATTGGGCTATAAAATCTTTTAGACTGTGCTCAAAAGCAAATCCAAAAACCCAAATACACACTCACATGTGCTACTCAGAGTTTAACGATATCATAGACAAAATATACGATATGGATTTTGATGTGATATCCATAGAGGCTTCAAGAAGTAAAGGTGAGATTTTAGAGGCTTTTGAGAGATTTGGGAAATGGGACAGACAAATAGGTATAGGTGTGTACGATATTCACTCGCCAGCTATTCCAAGCGTAGAAGAGATGGAAATTGTGATGAAAAGAGCTATGAAGGTTTTAGATAAATCCCTTTTATGGGTAAACCCTGATTGTGGTCTTAAAACCAGAAGATGGGAAGAGGTAAAACCAGCCTTAAAAAATATGATGGAAATGGCTTTAAAGCTAAGAAAAGAGGCCTAAATTTTATCTGATGTCAAAAACTGCGGTAGTGCTTTTAAATATGGGCGGACCGGATTCCATGTCCGCCATTCGCCCTTTTTTGTACAATTTATTTTCCGATCACGATATCATACAAATCCCAAGACCCATTCAAAAACCAGTGGCTTTTTTCATATCTACATTTAGAGCCAAAAAAACAGAGTATTACTATAAGATAATGGGCGGTAAATCCCCTCAGAAAGAGCAAACCATTCTTCAAAAAAACGCCCTCCAGCAAGCTTTAGGTCAAGATTATATCGTTGAAATAGCGATGAGATATTGGCATCCTTTTACCGCTGAGGCTATATCAAACTTAGAAAAGGTAAAACCTTCAAAGATAGTGCTTTTACCCCTTTATCCACATTATAGTTCCACCACCACAGGTTCTTCTTTTAAAGAGTTTTATAGGCTTTTTAAAAAATCAAGTTTAAAAGACACACCTGTAAAAGAGATAAGAGATTATCACAATCATCCGCTTTTTATAAAAGCCTGGACAGAAAATATTAAAAACAGCGGTATAGACGATGAATATTTTATACTCTTTTCAGCCCATAGCCTGCCTCAAAAGATAATAGACAAAGGAGACCCTTACAAAGATCAGATAGAAAAATCTGTAGAGCTTATTATGAAAAACTTTAAAAACAAATATATGATCTCTTATCAAAGCAAAGTAGGGCCAGTGAAGTGGTTAGAGCCCCCCACCGATAAGACCATAGAAAACTTGGCAAAGCAAGGTATAAAAAAACTTTGCCTCGTGCCTATAAGCTTTGTATCAGAGCATTCAGAAACCCTTTACGAGATGGACTACCTTTATAAAAACATGGCTAAAGAACTTGGTATAGAACACTTTAAAAGAGTACCTACCTTGCAGACAAACCCCACTTATATTGAGCTTTTAAAAGAACTATCCACCAAAGCCTTTGCCACATAAAAACTAAATACCCCTATCAAAGCACCCGTGATGGTGTCAAGAGGAAAATGAACCCCTACGTAAGACCTTTCATACATTATTAAAAAAGCGTAAGAAAAGAAAAATGCTTTCACAAGAGGTTTTTCGTTGTAAGAACCCACCATGGCTATCACAAAAGCCATAGCAGTGTCCCCAGAGGGAAAAGATCCCCAATAGAGTTTATAAAGAAGATGAACATGTTTTAAAACACTTGCTGGTCTTGGCTGATCAAAGATGTTTTTTAAGGCCGTCACAAGTATTGTCTCTATGATAAGAGCCACAAGATAAACCTTTAACTTGTATCTTCTAAATGTATATATGTAAGCTAAAAAAGGTAAAAGCACCCAACCAGAACCAAAAGATGCATATGTATAAAAAAATCTATCAAAAAATTTATCGTGATGATGGTTTATTAGATTAAAAAGTTCTATGTTTTCTTTGAAAAGCTCAAAAACCATTTTTAATAAAATTTTTTAACTTGATTTAGATAACCCATTGCAAACTCTTTTCCGCTTACCCTTTTTCCTTTTAAAGACATAATCTCTAAAATCTCCAAAGGTAAATCTCCAGTGCCTACAAAAAGAGATTTCCCATCGTAAAAAAGCTCACCGGGTTTTAAATTTAGATCTTTTTCTACGATATTTGTTTTTAGGATTTTAATATTGCGATCGGCTGAAACCCCGTAGGCGTTTGGATATACACCTCTTATCTTGTTGTGTATGCTAAAAGCACTTGTTTTAAAACATATTCTTAGCTCTTCTTTTAAAATAGGCATAGCGTATGTGGCTTCTTGGTGATTTTGAGGAATAGGCGTTATTTTACCACTTACCCAGTTTAAAATAGTATCTTTTAAAAGCTTTGCACCTTTTATAGATAGTTTGTTAGATAGCGTTTCATAATTATCCTCTTGTTCTATAGGTATAGACTCCATAGATAAAATATCTCCCTCATCCATTTTAGAAGACATCAAAATCACTGTGTTGCCCGTTTGTTTTTCTCCCTGCATCAAAGCCCGTTGGATTGGGGCTGCTCCTCTATACTTTGGAAGCAAGGACCCGTGAAGGTTTAGCGATTTAAACGTTGGTATTTCAAGCATGGATTTTGGTATTATCTGCCCGTAAGCCACCACTATCATGATGTCTGGTTTTATATTTAAAAGCTCTTGTTTTATAAAAGAGATTTTTTCTGGCTGGGAGATGTTTAAATTTAGCTCGAGGGCTTTTTGCTTTACAGGAGGGGGCGTGAGTTTTTGACCTCTTCCAGCTGGTTTATCTGGTTGGGTGATTACAAGGGCTATTTCAAACTCACTGGCTAAAAGCTCCAAAGAGGGCACCGCAAAAGAAGAGGTACCGCAAAATACTATCCTCATGAGGATTTCCACCTTTTGTAGATGTTGTGATCTATCCTTAGGGTATCTAAAACTTTTCCCACTACAAAGTCTATACTTTCTTCTAAGGTTTTTGGCTTATGATAAAAACCAGGGCTTGCGCTCATTATGATGGCACCGGCGTTTGTTAGTTTTAGCATGTTCTCAAGGTGTATACTGTTGTAAGGCATCTCTCTTACAAGCATAACAAGAGGTACTCTCTCTTTTAGAGCTGTATCGCATACTCTGTGAATGAGATTTTGGGCAACACCGCTTGCCACAGCTCCCAAAGTCCCCATAGAACAAGGCACCACCAAAACTCCTTTAAACTTGCATAAAAAAGACCCGCTTGATATAGGAGCTGCAAAATCTGTATAATCGTAAACATGGGCTTCTTTTTTAAAAAACTCCTCACCGACTCCTGTTTCATAACCCATTACGTACTTGGCGGTTTTTGACATCACCACATGTAGATCGTAGCGTTCTTTTAGCACTTCAAAAGTCCTAACAGCGTAAATACTGCCACTGGCACCGGTGATAAGAAGGGCAATAGATTCTTTCATAAAACCTTTTTAATATACTCCATACAAAGATTTATTACCTCTTCTTTTGTCATACAAGTGGTATCTATTTGTATGGCATCTTCTGCTTTTCTAAAAGGATAATCTTTTCTGTTTTTATCGGTTTCATCTCGTTTTAGGATTTTATTTAAAATATCCTCATAAGACCCACCTTCTTCCAAATATCTTCTTAATGCTCTTTCTTTTGGATCTGCGTCTATAAAAAACTTTATCGTGGCATCTTTAAATATGTGAGTACCAACATCCCTTCCTTCTACAACGGCGTTATCTTTTACCAAAGACCTTTGAAACACGATTATCTTTTCCCTTAAACTTGGTTCTTTTGCCACCTCTGACGCTAAAGCCCCTACATATTCTTTTGTAAGTTCTTTTGTTATATCATCATGATCAAAAATTACTTTTGTTTGTCCTATTAAAAGCTCAAAAACAAGTCTATTTTTTTCTACAGCATCAAAAAAATCTATATTTTTTGATTTTAAAAAACCAATGGCCCTATAAACAAGACCTGTATTGAAATAAACATATCCCAAAATCTTAGAAAGCTCCCGCGATACGCTTGATTTACCACTGGAAGCTGGTCCATCTATAGCTATAATTTTATAGTTCACCTAAATATTATACATTAAAGCTTAAGTTTAATAAAAAGGCCCTAAGCCTAGGGCCTTGCATGTTTATTTTAACTCGCCTTCCCAGTATTCGATGGCACCAGATATATTTTCAGAGTTTTGTTTTAGGTTATCATACATTGCCTTCATAAAACGCTCACAGCCTTCCACTGGAGCATGCTTTGCTACGTTTTCAATGTCTTTTAAAAGCTCGTCGTTTTAGGCTTCTATGTAAGCTTTCACTTTTTGTCTGTCAAACTCTTGATCCATAAATCCCTCCTTATGTTAATTCTATCCTTTCGTTTTCACCGTATATATAAAGCTTTCCTTCAGCTTCGTCTTGGGTCTTTTTGTGAGATCCATCGCAAAATGGAAAACCCTTTGACAGTCCACACGTGCAAACCCATTTTTCTTCTTGGGCTTTTACCTGTATAGGTCCTTTGCCACTTAACTTGACAAGTCTTGCCATAGGTTAAACCTCCTTTGGTTTTTTGATAGTTTTATATTAAAGTGTATAGTTTATCTTGTCAAGTAGGCACTTTATAGTGAGTAAGTATATAAAAGTATACTTCCTCTTTATACAAAAACAGTTTCTGGTATACCAAAACCGTTGAAGTTGGCAGCATAAACCGTAGTGTAAGCACCCGTTGCCATTATATATATTCTATCGCCTACATCCACATCTGGAAGATATGTGAAATTTGATATGATATCCATGCTGTCGCAACTAACCCCAGCTATGGTGTAGGGTTTTATCTCGCCTTTTTGTTCAGCATACATAGGATAGCTTATACCCCCTAAAACTTCCGCAAGCCCGTTAAATACCCCAGTATCTAAGTAAATCCAGTAAGATTCTTCACCGTTTATATATTTTGTGGTTTTACCTATCACAGAACTAACCAACACGCCCGCATCTCCTACAAGCCCTCTTCCTGGTTCTATTTGTATTTCCATAGGCTTTATAAGAAAATACTTTTGCAAAAGCGCCTCTATGTAAGAGCCAATATCTCTTATGCTAAGGGATTCGTATTGATAGTTTACGGGGATACCGCCACCTAAATTTAGCATTGTAAGTTTTATATCTTTGTATATGGCTTTTTCCCAAAGCTCCCAAGCTTTTTTTATACCTATAAACCAATTTCTTAGATTGTTGCATTGAGAACCCACATGAAATGTAATACCATAAGGCACAAGCCCTTGGTATTTTGCATACTCAAGAATATCTAAAGCGGTATCTACATCAACGCCAAATTTGTTGGTAAGAGGCCAATCGCTTCCTTCGTTTGGTACTATTAGCCTTACGTATACTCTTGATCTTGGAGCTATCTTTTTTAACTTATCTATTTCTTTGTATGAATCTATGCTAAAAGCTTTAATACCAGATTTATAAGCGTAATCTATAAAATCTAATGGTTTTACCGGGTTGCTAGATATAATTCTTGAACCATCTACTCCAAGTCTTAAGACTTTTTCCAGTTCCCAGGAAGAAGCCACTTCATAACCACTGCCAAGGTAATTTAGCAAAGCCAATATTTCTTGATGATCGTTTGCTTTTACCGCATAATATATCTTTGCTTCTTTTAAAGCCTCTTGTAGTTCTATAAACCTCTCTTTTATTCTGTCTAAGTTTATGACTAGAGTCGGGGTTTTTACGCTTTTAAGAACGTCCAATATAAAGGGTTTTCTTAATACTATGCTATCAAAATATTGCTTTGCAAACTTATACTGCAAAGGATATACATCCGGTACCTCTTCAGCTTCCAAAACTTTTTCTGGCATAAGATTAGTATAATACCTTTTTATTAAATTTCAATTATTTTTTGCCAAGTCTATATATAGATAAGGAGCATCGTATTTAGCTTTGATTGGTTCATAATCTCTTAGTTTTCTTGGAAGCATTACGTGGGATTTAAAGTTACCAGCCCTTACTATGATCTCATCCTCTCCTTTTATCACAGATATAGCGTCTTTTCTTATATATGGGGCTCTTAATTTCAACATGTAGTTGCCGTTTGATTGTAAGAACTCAAAAGGCTTATCTTTAAAAAGTATATCTGCGGGATTTTTATCTTTGTATATTAAATCAGATAACATTTCTAGCTTTTGCAAACCGCATACTTCTTCTTGCATAGTGGGTACATCAAATATAGGAGTAGGGTTAAACAAAGATTTTATCTCTTCAAGATAACTTTGTTGAGATTTTACCCATTCTTTGAAAAACTCACAATCTGCCACTTTGTCTTTTGGAAGGACTTTGTTTACCACAACAGCATCTACGTTTACACCAAAGAGATTAAAATACATATAAGCCCTTTGGCTTTCTTTTACCACCATCTTTTCTGGATTTGCCACTATTCTTACAGACGTTGTATCTGGATCTATAAGTATCTCATCTACACCTTTTAGCTTTTCATAAAAGTTTTCAAGTGCTTGGAAATAATCATCATCGGGTAGCGGGACATCTGTTAACCTTTTTGCCACAGGCCTTGCCACTTTAAAGATCATGCGCTCTGTTTTAAATACACGTTTCATATACCATTTTAAAACCGTAGGCATCGAAACAAATCTAAGAGATTCTCCAGTGGGTGGTAAGTCTAGTATCAATACATCAAACTCTTTATCTTTGTAATATTTGTTTACGTACAGCAAGCTTGTGACTTCTTCCATGCCAGGAAGTATGGCTAGTTCTTCTGATAAAACCCCATCAAGCCCTGTGGTGTTAAAAAGAAGCTCTAAAAATCTATAGACATCTCCCCAATATCTATCTATTTCTTCTTGAATGTCTATTTCTTGTATATAAAGATTTTCATTTATCTGAATTGGAAGACCTTTAACGGCATATTTTTGCTCATCTGGTATATCAAAAGAATCTCCTAAACTGTGGGCTGGGTCTAAAGACACTACAATTGTCTTATAACCCATTTTGGAAAGCTTATAACCGGTAGCTGCCGATACCGTAGTTTTTCCTACACCACCTTTACCAGAAAAAAGTATTATTCGCATATACAAAATTTAATATATAGAAATTAAAAGTCAATCTTTTAAATGTTTATCTCGGTAAAATCCTTTATACAACCTTCTTTTTCGCAAGGATTTTCCCTTGATACTAGACATGTTTTCATGCCGGCTTTTTTAGCAGCGTTTATCTCATCTTCTATATCTGACAAAAATAATATTTCTTTAGGGTCTAAACCTATGGTTGAGGCTATTTTCAGATAGGAATCTGGGTCTTTTTTAGAACCTACTGTTGTATCAAAAAACCCATCAAAAAGGTATGTGATATCTCCGTAAGAGGAGTGTCCAAAAAATAGTTTTTGGGCTTTTATAGACCCAGAAGAATACACAAAAATTTTGTATCCTTTTTCTTTTAACTCTTTTAGTTTGATATAAGCATCTTCGTATATATGTCCTTTTAGCTCACCACTTTTAAACCCCTCTTCCCATATATGCCCTTGTAGCTCTTTTAAAAGTGTATCTTTTATATCTTTTTCAATAAAATCTTTGAAAACTAAAACGGCTGTTTGTAAATCTATATCTTTCTCAAGCTTTTGAGATAAGGATTTTACAATATTTTTTACATGATCTTCTTCCCAGTGTTTTTGTAAATAGTCTTTTAAGCGGTTTTTTGAATATTCAAACATTACATCTTTTACGTAGTTTATAGAAGATGTGGTGCCTTCAATATCTGTAAGAATAGCTTTTATCATAAAGTGGCTATATCATCATGACTTGGAATTTTTAAAGATATAGAAGAGCCTGTGAAATGCCCTACCCAACCCTCAGGTATCAAGAAAAATCTTATGGCTTTGAAAAAGGGCTTTGAACCCATATCAAACCAATGTTTTGTATAAGCTGGCACACTTATAAAATCCCCCTTTTCACAAAAAGCCACATAAACTTTATCATCTATATGAAGATAAAAAGTACCTGACCCATCTACAAAAAACCTCACTTCAAAATCAGAGTGTGTATGCTCTTTTAAAAACATGTTTCTTAACTCATCTTTTTTAGGATTTTCTGGTGTTAGACTTACTACATCCAAAGATTTAAACCCAAACTCTTTTATTATTCTATTTATATCCTCTTCATAGGCTTTTATTACCTCTTCTTGACCTGCATCCCAAGAAAGTTCTTTGTAAGCTTTCCATCTTTCAAACCTCACCCCTAATGCTGCCAATCTCTTTGATATCGTCTCATGCTCTTTTATAAGCTCTAAAACGCTACCTTCTTCATTGTAAATCACAAGATGACTCATAGGGCACCTCTTTGCAAATGCATACTTTTTAACTCGCAATCAAACAAAAAATCAAGGGCTTCAAGCTTTACGTAAGCATCCATTGTATCTTTACCCCAAGCGTAAATGCCGTGAGATTTTAACAAAAATCCATATTTTACTTCACCTTTTTCTATGGCTTTTTTTACAATATCTGATAGTTTCTTCATATCTTGCATGTTGTCAAAAATGGGTATTTCCACAACAGTCTCGTGGGTATCTATTCCATCAAAAGCTTTTAAAAGCTCATAATCTTTAAGTAAAACCTTGTCTTTTAATAACCTTGATATCAAAGTAGCGTTTATAGTATGAACATGGAAAACTGCGTTTACATCAGGAAAATTTTTATACACTATAATATGAAGTAGCGTTTCAGCGGAAGGTTTTTTCTTGCCATCTATGGTTTTGCCTTCATAATCTACAATGACAAAATCTTTTTCGCTCATATGTCCTTTGTGAGTGCCAGAGGCTGTAATACATATTTTCTTATCGTCAATTCTAAATGATAAATTACCGGCGGTAGCTGGAAGCCATCCTCTTGTGTGAAACTCTTTTGCAATTTTTACAACATCAGCTACTTTTCCTTCCATATTAAAAGTTATAGTATATTCTTTGTTTTAGGGATTGTCAAGTGATTGAATAAGTTCTATTGCAAAAAATCAAAAATTTATTATATTTATTTTTAAGGAGGATGAAATATGGCAAATGTAAATGTTATCAATGCTTATAATACTTACGGTGTGCATCACCATAACAAGGTGAACGAGCAAGTTAACAATCAAAATGCAGCTCAAAACAAGGTTCAAGCTACAGCTGTTAACAAAAATAATCAAGCCCAAAATCAAAATACTCAAGAGCAGCAAAATAATCAAAACCTTCAAAATAACCCACAGCTTACAGCAACTTTATTAAACCTTTATAGATAAAGCTTAGTGACTTATCTTGTTTGGGGAAAAGGAAGAAGCGGTTTAGCGGCTTTTAACCTTTTAAAAGCAAAAGGTTTTAAGGCTTATATAGGAGACGACAAAGAAGATAAAAATCTTTGGAAAGATGTTTGGAATGAAATAGACACAGTAGTTTTATCACCCGGCGTACCACCTTCTCATCCTATTTGGCAAGAGGCTATAAAATCTTCAAAAGAATTAATAGGAGAAACCGAATTAGCTTATAGATTTTACAAAGGTAAAAATATAATAGCAGTAACAGGTACCGATGGTAAATCTACCACAGTGCATCTTATACATCATTTCACCTCTTTTAAAGAAGGTGGTAACTTTGGTACACCCTTTAGCGAAATAATCCTTGATAACGATAAAGAGGATGTGGTGTTAGAAGTGTCTTCTTTTCAAGGGAAAACCTTGGATACCTTTAGACCAAACGTAGGTGTATTTTTAAACTTTTCGAAAGATCACCTTGATTGGCATCCAAGCTTAGAGGATTATCTTTTGTCAAAACAAAAGATATTTAAAAATCAAACACAAGAAGATATATTGATATTAAATGCTCAAAAACCAGTTTGCGATACGCCTTCTTTGGCTAAAAAGATATTTTTTGGTGAAAATGGGGATTTGAAAGTTGTGGGAAGTGATGTATATTACAAAGATGAACTTTTTATAGAGAATATATCTCATCCTTCTTTAAAAGGTCTTCACAATCTCTATAATATTGCGGTTGCTAGTTTTGTGGCTTTTAGTATGGGTATAAGTTTAGAAGAGATAAAAAAGAAGTTAGAAACCTTCGAAGCACTTCCTTTTAGATACCAATACTTAGGAAACTTTGAAGGTATCGATATATACAACGATTCTAAATCTACAACGGTAAATGCTCTTACGAGCGCTTTAGAATCCACCAAAGCCCCTATTCTTCTTATAGCTGGTGGCATAGATAAAGGAGGAGATTTTTCTTCTATTGAGGCTTACAAAGACAAGATTAAAGCCGTGTTTTTGTATGGAAAAGATAAGAATCTAATAAAAGATCAAATTGAGCATTTTTTAAAAGTGTATGTATTGGAGGATTTGGAAAGCGCTTTGCTAAAAGCCAAAGAGCAGGCAAGAAAAGGAGATACTATACTTTTTTCTCCAGCCTGCGCTTCTTTTGATATGTTTGAAAGTTATAAGCATAGAGGTAAGGTATTCACTGAGCTTGTAAAAAAGCATTTTAATAGTTGATATAAGGAAGCTTTGGTAATTTCTTCATTTTCACCAACTTAAAGTGCATACCCCAAAGCTTTTTGAGGTAATGCCCTATTATGGGCATTGGTAAGAATATTGCTTTTTTATCGTTTCTATAAACAAGCCCGGCTCCTTTTGTACCCATGTCCATAAGGCATATTATACTCATATGTTCTTTATAGCTTTTTGGCGCTCCTTTAGCTTTGCCTTCTTTTAGAGCTATATTAAAAGCGCAAACTCTTGCCATTGCTTCGGCAAGATGTCCTTGTTTGGCTTTCCAATCCGGCCCTTCTAAAGCGGCAGAGTCACCTATAGCGTATACATAATCAAAATCAATTACTTTTGTGGTATCATCTATTTTTATAAAACCAGCTTCGTTTTGGGGTAAATCGGATTCTTTTATAGCTTTATGCCCATCAGTGGCTGGTATAAAGGCTATGACATCTGCTTCTATCTTTTCACCATCTTCTAATACTACACCATCTTTTTGAAACTCTTTTATCTTCTTACCGGTTTTTATCTTTATATTTAGTTTTTTGAGCATATCTATAGCGCTGTTGTAAGCTTTTTCTCCAAGTCTAATGCCTGGTTTATCCATAGGTGCAAAGAATGTTATTTCAAAGTTCTCCCTTAGGTTTAGTTTTCTAAGGTAATCGTCTAAGTTTAATAAAAGCTCAAAAGCAGGTCCACCTCTTACACCAGATGGGTCTTTTGGATTGCCACCAAAACCTATAGCTATTTTACCAGAACCTTTTAAAACAAGCTTTTGAATGGCATCTCTTAGTTCTAACGCTTGAGTAGGCTCTGAGCATATAGAGTAAGCGTATTCCATACCTTTTGGATTTACTTTAGACCCTCCAATGGCTATCACAAGATAATCAAAATCTTTTAAGCTACCACTCTCTTTTAGTAATACTTCCTTTTCTTTGGCTTTTATAGATAAAACCTCATCTTTAATAAATCTAAAGTTATGTATTAAGGCTAAGTTGTTTAGATTCATCTTTATATCGTTAAATTTTATCCTCTCTACAGGTATCCATATAGCCAGTGGATATATATAGTAGTAATCTCTATTGGAAACAAGCGTTACGTCAAAACCATATTCACTAAGCAAAGAAGCTGCTTCTACACCAGCTATACCACCGCCTAATACCAATACCTTTTTCATATTAAGTTAATATACTCTTACTTTGTATTATTTTCTATGCCAAAAGCCATAAAACTAATCCCTATGATTTCACAATTAAATCAGTCTTATTGCAATATAATAGTTTTGATGAACTTTAAAAATGTCTTCTTAATAAATGTGTTTTTTCTGATCTTTAGGATAACGTACGTGCTTTTTTACCCTATATCTTTGGACCCAGAAGAAGCTCAGTATTGGGACTG
Source organism: Hydrogenobaculum sp. 3684 (assembly GCF_000213785.1). Classification (NCBI taxonomy): domain Bacteria; kingdom Pseudomonadati; phylum Aquificota; class Aquificia; order Aquificales; family Aquificaceae; genus Hydrogenobaculum; species Hydrogenobaculum sp. 3684. Next base: position 1,413,102 of record NC_015557.1, read on the forward strand.
GGCTAGACATCTAGATTTTAGCTACTACTCAAAACCTCCTTTGGTGGCATATTTAAACTTTGTATCGATGCATCTTTTTGGTATAAACAATTTAGCTGTTAGAATATGGCCCATTTTGTTTGCTTTTATAATGTTAAACTTTTCTTATTTTTTTGTTAAAAAAATATATGGCCCATCTGCTGCCTTCTGGTCTTCTGTTATACCAAACACCGTCATAGGTTTTAACATAAACGCAATAATGATGACCACCGATGCGCCTTTTTTGTTTTTCTGGGGACTTAGTGTCATAGCAATGTACGAAGCCCTTCATAAGAATAAATTAAAAGATTACATATACCTTGGCATATTTGCAGGACTTGCTTTTTTAGCAAAGTACACCGCTGTTTTTTTGGTGCTTGGTTTTATTTACGCTTTTATATATAAAAAAGATGTTCTTAAAAGCTTTAAACCCTATCTTTCAATGTTAATAGCCACAGTGCTTGGCATTCAAGTGATAATATGGAATGCTTTTCATCACTTCGATGGGTTTAAGCATGTGGGGGCTTTAGCGGGAATAGAAGATGATGCTAGTGTTAAAGCCCTAAGGGTTTTGAATTTCCTAGGAGGGCAAATTGGAGTGTTATCAATAGTCTGGTTTTTTGTATTTTTATACGCTTCTTTTAAAAGCCTAAAACAAAAAGATCACAATGATATGTATTTTATCATTTTATCTTGGCCTATTTTGCTATTTTTTGCTATTCTTAGTATAAACACAAACGTACAAGCCAATTGGCCAGACTTTGCTTACTTTAGTGCGTTTATTTTAATATCAAAATATTTTGAGGCTTTTAGAAAAAAGATACTTTATATAGGTTTTTCTATGCTTATTACAATACTTGTGATGTTTACACCAATTCTTGATTTAATAGGCCTTGGTAATATTTTAAAACCCATTCACGATCCTACAAAATTTTTGGTAGGCTGGGATAAGCTTGGTGCTTTTGTATCAAGATTTTACAAACCTGGGGATTTGGTGTTTAGCGATTACTATCAAATAGCTGGGGAGCTTGCTTTTTATATGAAAGATCATCCTGAGGTGTTTTGTATAAATTTAGGTACAAGGATGAACGAGTTTTACCTATGGCAAAATCTTATGAAAAACTATATAGGACATGATGGGATCTTTGTAAGCGTTCATCCGATAGACAAAAGAGTCTTATCTGGCTTTAAAAAAATAATATATCAAACCACTTACACCGTTTACTGGAGATCTAAACCTGTAGAAACCTACTATATATATGTATTAAAAGATTACAACGGGCATATAAAACAGGTAAAGACACGTAGTTATTAAATTAGTAAAAATATCCTATTGATATATAGTATTTTATAGAAGAGTTTACGTTTGGTATTTTTGTGATGGGTTTTGCTACATCAAATCTTACAGGGCCCACCGGTGTATATACAAATACACCAACACCAACATCTTGTTTTAGGTTTTTGGTAATACCAGATATATCGTTTGCTACGTTGCCAGTATCTGTGAAAAGTGCCAAGTTAAAGGGGCTTTTGATGGGAAAATCTATCTCGTTTCTTAAAAACCCGTAATATTTTCCGCCTTCTGGAGAACCTATATCTTCAAAGTTATAACCCATCATATCCTTAATACCGCCTAGGAAAAATCTTTGATATATAAGACCGTCGTTTTCTGCTCCAAACCCAAATTTAAAACTATAAAATATCTTATCTATTATATGTATAAGATAGTATGTATTTATATTAAAACTATTGTAACCGGTTTGTAGGCTTTTGGTAAAACTAACGTTGTCATAGCCTATTTTTGTAGGGTTTATAGATTTGTTTTTGTAGTCTCTTATCAAGCTAAAGCTAACGGTTTCTTGGTTTGAATATCCGTTGTCTTGAATAGGAGCGTTGTAAACATAGTCTCTTGTCCTGGAATAACCTACGCTAAAGGTGTAATAATTTCCTATCCTTCTTCCTATATCAAAGTTTATGCCTTTTGATACAAAGTAATAGCTGTTGTGTATTTCAAAATCCCTTTGGTAGAAAATATCTCCTAAGTAATTTTTAGAAAATAAAAATTTTTCAGATATACCAAGTTTGTAAGTGGTGTTTAAGCTAGATATGTTGTAGTTGAATATCGCCATCGCCGGTGTGCCAAATAAATCTGCCCACATTAAAGAGCTATCTAATATCAACCTTTGTTCTGTGTTGTATCCGGCTTTTATTCTAAAAAAACCTCTTTTACCCTCTTGAACTTCTATGAGCCTATCCACTTTCTTTTGTTTTTTATTTAAAAATGTTTCCAGGTTGACTGCATCAAATATTGAACTTTCTTGTAGATTTTTTATTGCCTTTCTTTCGTTCTCTAAGGAGTAATACTTTGGTAGTGCTGCCATGTATTGGATGCTATGCTCTAATGTGTGGTTGTAGCCATATATCACCGTGTTGCCATTTTCGTATCTTTTGCCTAAGTTTATATTAAACATATATATGTATTTGTAATAATGTTTGCCTATGGTTTTTACATGTACCACTGGCTTTATTTTTACATCAAAATATCCGTATTTCTTAGCGGTTAATATGCTATCTTTGTAGAGATCTTCTATATCTTTTGCATTGTATTCCCTTGGAGTTTTATAGCTTTTAAAAATATCCAAAATATGTCTGTTTTTAGTACCTTTTACAACAATGCGTTCTAGTATAATCTTATAACCTTTGTTTATGTTTATATTTATGTTTGCTTGATAGTTTGGCAACTTCTCTACGTTGTATTTGTAGGAAAAGCCATATATGTATCCTTCTTTTTTAAGCTTTTTGTGGTATTGATTTATCAGCTTTTTCAATGCTAATATATTTAAATATTTATCTTTGTATCTTTTTTTTATAAAATCTTCCAAAGCTTTGCAATTAGAAAATATATCGTTTATGCCATACCTTTGACCCTCTTCTATGTAAAATATGGCTTTTGTATATTCTTTGTTTACTTTATAGTGGACTTTTGCATCAAGATAACCCATATCTTTGTAAAATCTTAAGATGTTTTCTTTTGCTTGTTGTAGTGTAAATATGTCTATATCGCTTATGTTTGCTACTTTTTTTAGTATGTTGTCGTCAAAAGCTTTGTTGCCTTCAAAAGAGATACTACCTAAAGGTCTTTGATAGACTTTGTAATAAATATCTACTATACCGCCTTCTCCAATGGCTGCTTTTGTAAAAGGTATTGGATAGTTTAAAAATTTTGAAATATCGTTTACAAAAACACCTACTATATGAAATATGTTATGTTTTATATTTTGTGCTCCAAAGATGGCTTTAAAAGGTCTTTTTGTAATAAGCGTCTCCAATCCTTCTTGATAAACAAAAACCCTTGCGTTTTTACCAAAGTGTTTTCTTACTATGTTGTATATTTTGTTTAGGTTTTTGATGTCTGCTATATCACCTATTGGAAGATCATCGTTTTTGAACTTTTTTCCATTTACAAAAACATCCTTTATAAAGTAAAGATTTCCCTCTTTTATGTTGATATATACATTTAAATATCCATCTTTGGTTTTTGTTATTTTGTCTTTTACCTTTGCTTTCAAAAAACCATGATCTTTGTAAAACTCCTCTAAAAACTCTTTTATTAGCTTTTCTTTTTTTTCAATAGATTCTTTTACAGGTGTGCCAGGTCTTATATTTGCTATTGGTATGAGGTCTATAGCATGGTAAAAGGTGTTGCCGGTTATTTTTACATGCTTTATTATTGGATATCTTTCTATGTATAAAATAGGTTTATCTTCTTTAAAGCCCAAAACTTTTACATCTTTTACATAATCTATATTTTTTATAATACCTATCATTCTTTTTAAATTCTCTTTTGTGATAACTTTTGAGAAGTTATTTTTTGCCAAAGGATAATTTGATGTTATAATAGCTTCTCCAAAAGCTTTGTTTATTAAAAGTAAAACAACTATTAACATTATTTTTTTCATCTTTTTAATTATAATAAAAATTTAGGATTCTAAATATTTTAAAACGTTTTTAAAATAATCTGGCATATCTATTTCAAATTCCATTGGTTTTTGGCTTTTAGGATGAAGAAACTTCAGCTTGTAAGCCACCAGCAAAAACCTCTCACCTATCATATGTTCAAGGGTTTTATCAAAATAAGAGTGCTTGTAGCCATAAAGCGTATCCCCAACAATAGGATGTCCTAAATAAGACATATGTACTCTTATCTGATGGGTTCTTCCTGTGTATATTTTTATGTCTAGCAAGCTCGCATTTTTTAGAGGTTTTTCTAAGCTATATTTTGTTATGGCCAGTTTTCCCTCGTTTGACACTTCAAATTTTAATCTGTTGGTTGGATGTCTTCTTATAAAAGTTTCTATGGTTTGCTCTTTAAACCTTGGTATACCGTATACTATAGCTTTATAACGCTTGTCTACTTCTTTATTTTTAAACATCAAAGATAGCTTTTGATGGCTGATATCGTTTTTTGCTATTACCATAAGCCCATGAGTATATCTATCAAGCCTATGCACAATGCCCGGTCTTTCTACCCCACCTATTACAGACAAATCTCCAAACTTAGCAAGCAAAGCGTTTACAAGCGTGTTTTCATCGTGTCCTGGTCCTGTATGAGAAGGCATACCAGAGGGTTTTACCACCACAGCCAAATCGTTATCTTCATAGAGTATATCTATATGTATATCTTGGGCTTTTACGTCTAGTTTTTTTGGAGGTGGTATTTCAAACTCCAATACATCGTTTTCAAAAACCTTTTTTGAGCTTTTAAAAACCTTTTCACCGTTTATCAAAACACCGTTTTCTTTTATTATCCTTTTTATATACTCCCTTGATATATCTTTATATATGTTTGATATTAAGACGTCTATACGTTCACCGGCTATATCAGGGGTTATTTTTATCTGGGGCATCTTTTTTAATAAATATTTTTATATCATGCGGTTCTTCTTCTAAGTTTAGGGCTTTTATAAAACCTATTATTGTACTTTCTAACGCCTTTGATGGAAACTCTTTCAAGCGTATCTTCTTATCGTTTATCTCAAGTTCTATCATATAATCTCTTCTTTTTTGGCTGCAACGCTGAGAAGCTGAAGCTGTTCTTTTAAAACGTTTAAAGATTGGATAGTCATAAAAAAGCCGTGTTCTACATTTAAAATAGCCTTTGCAAAGTTTGGGCTTTCATCTTCTAAAATTCTTAATTCTCTAAAAAGCCTATAAAACTCATCTATGTCTGTACCACATTCTAATAGCTTTTTTATGACTTCTTTTGATAATTCTACAGCCTTTTCTTTTGTATTCATGCTTTTGTTTGATTTGCCACAGACTCTATGGCTTTTTTGAGGGTTTCTTCATCTGCTAAGTATCTTTTGCTTTTTATATTTAAATTGTCATCTACTACGTAAACAAGTGGTATACCAGTGGGTATGTTTAGCTTTACTATCTCATCTTTGCTCAAATCTTCAAGGTATTTCACTATGGCTCTAAGGGAGTTTCCGTGAGCGGCCACCAATACGCATCCTCTTTGAAAAAGGGTGGGTGCTATAAAATCTTGAAAGTAAGGAAGCGTTCTTTCTAAGGTATCTTTTAAGGATTCTGAAGATGGTAAATCTTGACATCTTATATGCTTATACCTTGGGTCGTTGCATGGGTGGTTTGGATCATCTTTGGGAAGTGGAGGTGGAGGGACATCGTAGCTTCTTCTCCATATATTTACTTGTTCTTCTCCGTGTATTTTTACCATTTCTTTTTTGTTTAGGCCTTGAAGTGCTCCGTAATGTCTTTCGTTTAGTCTCCAGCTTTTAAAGACATCTATATAATGAAGGTTCATTGTATCAAGAGCTATGTTTAGTGTATTTATGGCTCTTCTAAGATAAGAGGTAAAAGCGGCTTTTGGTGTTATGCCGGCCTCAAGCATAGCCTTACCGGCATTCTTAGCTTCTTCTTTACCTTGATCGCTTAAGTCTACATCTATCCAACCTGTAAACTTATTCTCTAAATTCCAAAGGCTTTGTCCATGTCTTAAAAGCACCAACGTATACATAAAAATATTATACTATATTTTAAGTAAGTTTTGGATATTCGCCTTTTTCTATGGCAAAAACATCTTCTACGGCAAATTTGTTTTGTTTTAGAAACTCGTAAGTTTCAAAAGCCTTTTCTTTTGATGAAAAGCCAAATACAATACCGCAATGCGGATATATTTCTTTTGGCACTGGTAGTTTTACGTAGGAGTTCATGTTCTTTTCCTGCAAAAATTTGTCTGCTCTAACACCTTCTGACACAGAGACAAAAGTTATTAGATATTTTGGCTTACCAAAAGGTATTATATCAAGAAAATGCTTTATTGCATGAAGCTTAACACCAAGGGCTATAAATTTAATTTTGTCTATAAGTTTTTCTCCTTTAAAGCCTTTGCCCCTTTCTATTATAGCTACGTAGTATCCGTTTTCCTCTTTAAAATCTATAAGCTTGTTGCCAGTTTCAAAAGACCAAATTTCTATGTCTTTTTTAAAGGCTTTGTCATCTGCCATGACCATGAGCTTTTCGCCCACAGGTATCTCTTTCAACTTTCTTGACACAAACGTAAGAGGTAATGGACAGAACAACCCTCTAGTATCCACTGTCTCCATAAACTCACCTCACAAATATATAAATATAAACATACAATTTTAAAATAAAAGGATAAAAATCATCATAAAATACTTCTTAAAGCTTTTAAAATCTCTATACTGGCAACGTCTTTTGGCATTTTTGGTATACTCTTGATATCATCTTTTGTAATTACATAACCTTCAAATTCCTCAGAGCCCATAACGGATATTGGGTTTGCCACTACTGCGTCTAAATTTTTGTTTATTAGCTTTGATTTGGCATTTTCTATAAGATGTTCTTTTTCCTCTAAAGCAAAGCCTATAAGTTTTTGATATGGTTTTTTTCTAATACCTAGTTCTTTTAATATATCTTTTGTTTTTAAAAGCTCCAATACAATTTTATCTTGAGTTTTTTTGATTTTCCCGTTGTGCTTTGATGATACCTTGTAATCTGAGATAGCGGCGTTCATTATAATAATATCGTATCTATCAAATATCTCCAATATCTTTTGGTAGGCTCCTTCCACATCCATATTTGATACATCTAAAAAGTCTGCTTTAGCACCCAAAGACAAAAGTCCCATTGTAAGGTATCTTGCCATTTTACCGGAAGAGCCATTTGATATAAACCTAACGTCATCTATATACTCTTTTGTAGCCCCTCCTATCACCAAAGCTTGATTGTTTTTAAAAATAGGCTCTTCGTTGGCACTGTATATATAAAACAAAAGCTCTTGGGGTTCTACCATTTTGCCTATGCCCTCTTCGTTGCAAGCAAGAAGCCCATAGATCGGTTCTATGACTTTAAACTTGTAGTTTTTTATACTGTCTATATGTTCTTTGGTAATATCTTTTTCATACATTACAGTGTTTGCCGATATAGCCAAAAGTATATAACCTTTATACGCTAAAGCTGTGGTAGTAAGCAAATTGTCGGCTATGCCGTATCTTAGCTTTGATAGCGTATTTATAGTACAAGGGGCTATCATAAATACATCTGCCCACCTTGCTAAATCTATATGACAAAGGGGTTTTTCTTTCCAGCTTGAGTCTGTGTATACTTCGTCTTGGGATAGGGTTTTTACTATCATAGGGCTTATAAACTCTTGTGCAAAGTTTGTCATAATGGTCTTTACGTTGTGATTTTTCTTTTTTAAAAGCCTAATGAGTTCTAAGGTTTTGTAGCAGGCTATTCCGCCGGTAATACCAATTAGGATGTTCACTGGTCTTCCTCAATCTTGCACACTTGAAGCACTTCCTCTGTGGATGTGATACCATTTAATATTTTTTCTATGCCATCATCCAATAGGCTTTTGTATTGTATATGGCTTTTAATATACTCCCATGAGGGATTTTGAGATATTAGACTCTTTAGCCTGTCATCTACGTTTATTACCTCAAAAAGCCCAATGCGACCTTTATAGCCAGATTGCATACAGTGTTCGCAACCAAGCCCTTTGTAGAATGTATAATCTCCTTCTTTTAAACCCAACTCTTTGATCTCTACGTAAGAAGGTTTGTAAGAAGTCTTACAATAAGGGCATATCTTTCTTACAAGCCTTTGGGCTATAAGTCCTTCTACGGAAGAAGCTATTAAAAAAGGCTCTATCCCTATATCAAAAAGTCTTGTGATGCTTGATAAAGCGTTTTGGGTATGAAGGGTAGAAAGTACCAAATGTCCAGTAAGAGCTGCTTGTATAGCTATTTCAGCGGTTTCTTTGTCCCTTATTTCTCCTATCATAATGATATCCGGGTCTTGCCTTAATATAGATCTAAGCCCAGATGCGAACGTAAGACCCACTTTCGGATTTACTTGAATTTGCGATATGCCCTCTATTTGATACTCCACTGGGTCTTCTATGGTTATTATATTTTTTGATGGGCTTTTTAATCTCTTTAAAAAAGCGTATAAACTAGTGGATTTACCGCTACCCGTGGGTCCTGTGACAAGTATTATGCCGTATGGTCTTGAAAGTATGTTTAATACATTTTCATAATCTTCTTTTGAAAGCCCAAGTTCTTCCAAATCAAGAGGCGTATTTGATTGGTCCAATATTCTAAGCACCACCCTTTCCCCAAATAAAGAAGGTATTGTGGATACCCTTATATCTATCTCTTTTTTTGAAATCTTTATCCTAAATCTTGCATCCTGAGGTAACCTCTTTTCAGCTACGTTCATATTTGCTATAACCTTTATACGAGAAAGTACACTTTGATAAAAGCCGTTGGTAAGTTCCTCCGCCACCACCAGCTTTCCGTCTATCCTCATTCTAACCAAAACATTTTTCTCATAGGGCTCTATATGTATATCAGAAGCCCCTGTTTTTATGGCTTTTAATAAAATGTTGTTTACAAATATAATAGCGGGACTTTCAAGCTCATCTTTTGAAATATCTATAGTTTCAAACTCCAGTTTCACATCTTGATCTTCTAAAGTTTGATAGGACTGGGATAAGAAATTGTTCCAATGTTCTAAAAACTCCTCTTCGCTTAAAACCTCAGTTTTTATCTTTTTGTCTAAATAAAAATATAAGATATTTTTTACAAAAGCCACATCTTGATTGCTAGATACCTCTATCGTTAAAGTGTCTTGGTCTTCTTTTATGGGTATAAACCTTAAGTTTTTGGCTAAATCTAGGATGCTATTTTCTACATAGCCTTGCATCTTAATCTGTCTGAAGTTCTATAACATCTGTGTCTTTTACTATTTCAAGTTGGCAGGTAAGCCTCCTGTCTTCGTCGTATTCTCCTATACGCCATAAAGTATCTGATTCTTTTTCGGACACTTCGTTTAAAGCCTCAAGCCCTCGTAATACCGTAGCCACACAAACTCCACACTGGCCATCGGTACAGCCAAATTCAACACCAGCTTTTTCTATAAGGTCGTGAATATCTTGAAATTTTGTTCCTACGTCAAAGTTTCCTATAACCTTTTTATTTACGATAAGTTTTGCCATAATACATCTCCTTTCTAAATTTGTCCCATTTCTTTTGCTATTTCAACAAGTCTTTTTATGCGTTCCTCTGTAGGTGGATGGGTAGAGAAAAGCTGTCCTATGCTCCCCATTGGATTTTCTATAAATAATGCCGCTGTGCCTTGATTTACTTCTACAGGCACTCTTTCTATATAATCATGTATTTTCTTTAAGGCTTTTGCTAAAGAAAGTGGGCATCCGCATATATGGGCTCCCGTAGCATCTGCAGCAAACTCCCTTGATCTTGATATCGCAAACTGTATTATGGAAGCTATGATAGGAGTTATGATAATAAGAAGCAAAGCTACTATAGGGTTTGAATTTCTTTCTCTGTCTTGTCCTATGCCAAATATAAGACTAAATTGAAAAATATTTACAAGGGCGCTTATGGCACCAGCTATAGTGGCTGCTATTGTTGCTATAAGTATGTCTCTATTTTTTATATGAGAAAGCTCGTGAGCTAAAACGCCCATTATTTCATCTTCATTTAAAAGCCTTAAAAGCCCCGTAGTAACTACCACAGCGCTATGGTGTTCGTCTCTTCCAGTGGCAAAGGCGTTTGGTTGATCCATATCTATTATGTATAACCTTGGCATGGGCAAGTTTGCCCTTTGGGTTAGCTTCTTTACTATGTTAAAAAGGGTAGGTGCTTCTTGAGGGGTTAGCTCTTTTGCTCCATATATAGAAAGTATTATGGAATCTGAATAATAATAGCTTATAAAGTTCGTAAAAGCCGAAAAAATAAGTGCAAAAAGAAGGCCAGTTTGGCCTGCAATCATATAACCTACAGCTAAAAATATGCCTGTTAAAACACCAAGCAGTATTGCTGTTTTAAACATCATATTATTTCAAAATCTTTTAAATACTTTGCCCTGCTTGGATGTCTTATCTTTCTTATAGCTTTTGATTCTATTTGTCTTATGCGTTCTCTGGTAAGATTAAACATAGCCCCCACTTGTTCCAGCGTGTGCTCTATGCCATCTACCAATCCAAACCTATACATAATTACTTCTCTTTCTTTATCTGAGAGTGTGTTTATGATCTTTTCTATTTGCTCTCTTAGAAGTCTTCTGGCTGTGGCTTCCTCTGGGTTTGATATGCTTGAATCTTCTATAAAATCTTTAAGATGTGTATCTTCGTCATCTCCTATAGGTGTTTCAAGAGATATAGGCTCTTGAATGGACTTCAGTATTTTCCTTACTTTTTCTGGAGACATGTTTAGAGCTTTTGCTATTTCTTCTGGGGATGGTTCTCTGCCATACTCTTGAAATAGTTTTTTGGATACTTTAGAAATTTTGTTGATAGTTTCTATCATATGTACTGGTATACGTATGGTTTTTGCTTGGTCTGCTATAGCTCTTGTAATAGCTTGTTTTATCCACCACGTGGCGTATGTAGAAAATTTAAAGCCTTTTTTATAATCGTATTTATCAACAGCTTTCATAAGTCCCATATTGCCTTCTTGTATAAGGTCTAAGAAGTGAAGACCTCTGTTTATGTACTTTTTAGCTATGGATACTACGAGTCTTAGGTTTGATTTTACCATTATGTCTTTTGACTCTTTTACGCGTTTTCTACCTTGTTCTATAATGTTTATAATTTTGTTAAGCTCTTCTGGTAAGACTCCTAAGCGTCTTTCTATGTCCTCTATTTCCCTTTGAAGGGCTAAGTAGTTTGACCTGCTTATCTCAAAAGTATGAAAAGGCATATGTTTTTCTATTTTATTTAGTAGTTCTTTGTTTTTATCGTAGTAAGATAAAAGTTCTTCCACGTTTGGATGTATAGCTTCAAATCTTCTTTTTTGTATAGTTAAAGAATTTAGTTTGCTCTTATAGTCTTTGTATAGTTTTATAAACTCATCCGCTATTTTTTCATATCTTGAAAACTTGATATTTATACTTTTTAACGTTTTATTCATCTCTGCATGAGCCTTTAAATATTCTGCTTTTGTTTTCTTATCTTTGTATGTTAAAAATAACGTCCTTTTTTCTATTACTGTTTTATATTTTTTGGCAAGTTCTATACCTTTTTCTATAAACACAGAATCTACGTGTTCTGCTTCTTCGTACTCATCGTAGTCTGTGTGTTCTTCCTGCATATCAAGTATCTCTTGAGATCTCATCTTTCCATCGCAAACTTTTGCCCAATACCTTAGCACCATATCCACTAAAAAAGATGTCCTTAGTAGCCCTCTTCTTAGTTGCTTTCTACCCATCTCTATGTATTTTGCATGCTCTATTTCATCTGCTCTTCCAAGAAGAGCTATCTTACCCATCTCTTTTAGATAGTATCTTACGGAATCGTTGTTCTTTAAATCTGCCTCTACTATGCTGGCAGATACTATCATCTCGTCGTCTTCTTCTAAAATCTCTTCATCGGCTTCGTGGTGTATAGCGGCTTCAGCTTCATCTTCTAAAATCTGTATACCTTTTTCGGACAAGATATCAAACAAAGACTCCAATTCATCGGACTCTACCAAGTCCTCACTGACATACTCGTTTATGTCGTCGTAGGTTACGTAGCCTTTTTCTTTGCCGATTTCTAAAAGTTGGTCTTTGCCTTTGGCTTTTCCCATACAACCTCCTTCAACAATAAGCTACTTAAAATATAAATAAAAGTTAACTTTTACCATGAGAAAAATAATACTTCTTTATATAAGATTTTCTACTAAGTGTATTTTTGATGTTCATAAGTTCATCTTTGGTAACGACGTTTTGTTCTTTGGCAGTCTTTAATAGGTATTTTTCAAGAGCATCTTTTGTAAGATAGTCAACAGACTCAAGCAATTTTAACTCTTCTTCTCTTAATTCTTGTTGATACTTTATCTTTTCTGCTATTATTATGGAGTTTTTATCAAGCCAGTCTATATCTAAAGGGTTTATGTCTATATCACACTCTTTTAAAGCTTTTAAGAGTATCCTATCTTTCATAGGTATCTTTTCGTAAGAGATATCCCCTTGCTCTTTATTTTCTACAAAACTTTTTTTACCAACGTATTGATCTATTATATGTTTTGGCAATCCTACCGCTAAGAGTTTTTGACTATATTGGAATATGTCTTCTGGTTCTTTGAGATAAGAGGCCAACTCTAAGGCTGTTTCTATATTTTTTGACTCTATGTTTAAATCTATTATATTTTTTGATGCTTTTAAAAGCTCCAAAACGCCGTCTTTTCCAAACTTCATACCAAATTCGTCTGGGTCTTTAGCATCTTTTATCTCTACGTAGAAGGCCTTTACACCTTTGGCTATTAGATATTTGGCGGCTCTTAAGCTTGCGTTTTTTCCTGCATTGTCGTTGTCAAACATTATATAGGCTATCTTGGCGTATTTTGATATGGTTTTTGCATGCTCTTCGGTAAATGCCGTTCCAAGGGGAGCTACCACGTTTCTTATGCCTATTTGATAAAGTCTTATAACGTCAAAATAGCCTTCTACCAGTATTAGCTCTTCCTTTTCTTTTATGTAAGGAAGGGCTATGTCTATACCAAATAGAAGTTGTGATTTTTTGAATATAAAAGAATCTGGTGAGTTCAAATACTTTATAGCGGATTTATCTTCGTATAAAATCCTACCGCCAAATCCCACAACGTTTGAAGATGCGTTTCTTATAGGTATTACAAGCCTTCCTTCAAATATATCCCTTATACTCTTTGAAGATTTGTGTAGGTTTTGTGTGCTTTTATAAAGTTCAAGATAATACTCTGATGTATTTTGCAAAAATTCCACGACTTTGTAATGATTTGGCGAATAGCCTATCTCATAGATTTCTACCGTTTTTGGGTTTATCTCTCTTTTTTGAAGGTATTGCATAGCCTTTGGGCTTTTTGTCAGTTCTTCGTGGTAAAAGTTAGATACCAAACTCATGACTTCATAAATCTTGTGGTTTTTTTCTTCACTTTTTATATTGATGGGTAGGTTGTATTTGATGGCTAATTTTGAAAGAGCTTCCATATAGGAGATGTTTTCATACAAAGATACAAATTTTACTACATCTCCACCTTTACCGCATCCAAAGCACTTCCAAATTTGCTTTTGCTCTGATACCGATAAAGAAGGTGTTGAATCATCGTGAAAAGGGCATTTTCCCAAATAGTTGCTACCGCTTCTTTTTAGTTCTATATAAGAAGATATTTCTTTTACTATATCTATCCTTTTTATAGCATCTTCTATTGATATGTTGCCAGCTTTGTTCTTTTCCAACGTATAAGCTTTGCTTAGCATCGTAAATAAGCTAAACCGACTTTTAAAATTGTCAATGATGTTTTGTTAAGTATCATCTATTAGCGTTTCTACGCTTTTTCTCTCAAAGAGATTTGAAACTTTTGGTAATATTGTAGATTTTACTACCTCTTTTACGTTGTCGCTTTCGTTTAGCTTTCTAGCGCATCTTATGGTATCTCTCATAGAAAAGACAAAATCTATGGCTTCTTCAGATTGTCCAGATTGATAATCTCTGTAGGCTCTTCTAATTGAGGATGCTATTTTTAAAAGCTCAAAAATTTTGTAGAGATTCCTTATGGTGATTTCAGATACGTTTATTGCTTTATCGTGGTTTATACCGTTTATTTTATCGTACCATAAGTATATGAAGTCTTCTTTTGTAAGACCTTCAAACCCCGCTACATAATCTTTTAATATAAGAGCTTCATCTGGATAATAAAAACCTTTCTCATCTTCAAAAGGTGGATAATCTATGTAAAGTATGTCTGCCCTTGATTTTATATCCTGAGGTAGCTCTGATACGCCCAAATAGTTTTGAGGGTTCATAGCTCCCACAAAAAGCACATTTTTTTCGGCTTTTACTATACTATCGTAAGATAAATACATATACCTTCTATAGTCAAACAAAGGGTTAAAAACTTTAACAAGCGACGTGGGTAGTGTGTTTATCTCATCAAAAAAGATTATGGCGTTTGGGGTTTCTAAAGCTTTTATAAGGTTTGATTTTGTCCTTTTTGTGCCTATTTTGGGGTCGTATTCGTATACAAACGTTATATCTTCTTTCTCCATTTTTGAATGACAAGGTATTATAAAAAGTGGTCTTCTGGTAAGGGCTGAGTAAACCTCTATAAGGAAGTTTTTACCTACACCGGCATCCCCTTCTATAATCACTATTCCTTCGTTGTATTTTAGTTGCTCATTTAGGGCTTTTGATAGCATTGCCAAATTTTGCACAAACCAAGGCGTGTCTTCAAAGCTCACGGTGGGATTTAAGATAGAGCTATCTTGATAGCCAAAAAGCCCATTTAATTTTGATAGATATCTTGCTATCCATTTTGGTTTATGCCTCATCTCATCTATAGTAAGGTAGTTGTTGTATCTTTTTGGTTCTCTGGTGATACCATCTTCTCTTACAAAAGAGACCTTTGAATAAAGTTTCTGTTCTATAACGAGCTTTTCTTCCAACTTTAGTTGCCATTTTAGTTTTTTTCTTATGTTTTGAGGTATCTCTACCTTTACATCCGCTATTTTTATCGTGTTGTTGTCTATTTCGATTTTGTACTTTTCTAACCTTCTACTTATTATAAACCTTTGTATTAGCTTGTTTAACCTATCAAAAGCCTCTGGCTGTATATCTCTTGGTAAACTTAAAAAAACCTCTCTTGCCCTTTTTACCTCTTCTAAAGACTCCGCTTCTATTTGGCTTGCTATAGAGTTTTTTGATATCGCTTGCTCTACTTCTTTAATATGTTTTTCTATAAGATTTTTAAGAGATTCTAAAGCTTCTTTTTGAAGTTTTTCAAAAGCCTCTTGATATCTTTCGTCTAAGTTTTTGCCAAACTCTTGAAGCTCTTCGTAAATTTTTGCGTTTATGTTTGGTATTTGGCTTTTAAAAGCCTCAAATTTTAACTCTATAATTTTTTGGTAAAGCTCTTCTTCAGCTTTTTCTATAAGCTCTCTTATATCTTTAAAAGGATAAGACATCAAGGTCTTAAGTTCTTTTAACTCTGGTATATCTTCTGTTTCGTTGTTGTTTAACCTTTTTTTGAAGTCTCTATAAAGCTTTTGAGCGTTTTTTCTTATAGCTTCTTGGCGTTCTTTTGAATAGTATAGATCAAGCAAATTTGTATCAAACTTTCTAAGGTAGTAAAGTTTGTTTTCCCTATCTACAAAAGATGTATATATAGAACCATCTGGAGATACTTTCACTACGGAGTATCCGCCGTCTTCTAATACTCCCATCTCTTGGCCAAGTTTCGTATCAAAAAATGTTAGTCTGTTTTCTTCCTTGTCGGCTATGAGTGCTATATGTTCATACACATCTATATCGTTTGGATTGCAAGAGAGTGGGTATCTAAAAACTTCTGTTTTTGTATCTACGTTGTATCCTATTAACTCGTTGCCTACCAGATATAAAATATCATCTTTAAAAGTAGCACAAGAAGATGGAATGCTTAGCTCCTGTAAAATGTTTCCGTTTACGTCGATAACAACCGTTTTTTTTGGACCAGAGACAATGATATTTCTATTTCTTAGGATTTTTATAAATTTTATTTGATCAAAATCCTGAAGTCTTATTATATTTTTTGGTTCTATGACACCTTTATCAAAATCAAGCTCTACTATTACCACCTGATTTGATAAGCTTCCGTATATGAGAAGACCGTTTGCTATATCTAAACCTCCGGCTGGTCTTAAACCCTCTTGGGTAAGTTTTATGCTTTTCCAAGATTTTGGATTGTATGGATCTATCATCTCATGCACTGAAACATAAGGCGGACTCGATATCGCAAGAAATTTATCTCTAAATACGATATTTACTACCGCTTGGGATGGTGGTCTTGCTGGAAGCCTTACCAAAGCCCCGTTGTATTTGTACAAACTAAAAAGCCCGTGTCTTCTACCTGCCAAAAACCAATAACCGTCTTCGGAGGTGGCCATTGTTTCTACCCAGTATTCTTCTATACGCGCATCTTTGTCTTGTTCTAAGTATCCAGGTGTAATTTCTATATCCTTTATGTATATTGATTGAGACTTAGTTTTTGGGTTTTCTTCTTTTGGTTTTCCTAAAAGCTTTTCCAATATACCTTTCATAGCATAATAAATTTATAAAAAAAAGCAATTGATGTTATAACTTTAGCTTTAATGATTATAAGAATTTCTTTATATAAGAAAATCCTAATATAAGTTATATTTAAAAATGTATGTTTTGTGGTATACTGTATTTAGATTTATAGGAGGTACTTATTATGGAAGCATCAAGACGCGATTTTATGCAGTACGTTGTAGGTGCCTTTGGCGCTGTGGCTGCTGTTGGAGCTGCCTATCCTATTCTAAAAAGTTTAGGACCAAGTGCAGCGTCGGCGCTTCAGTCAAAAGTGGATTACGACGTATCTCAGTTAAAACCGATGGATGTGAGGGTCACATCGTGGAAAGGTTTTCCGGTGTTTGTTATGATGTTGCCAACACCTTTTAACTGGAATGGTCCAGTAAAAAACGACAAATACAAAAACCACAACAGGGACATACTTGGCAACCACAACGTTTACGCTATCATAGCCAAATGCACTCACCTTGGCTGTATTCCTCTATGGAAACCAGATGGTGATCCTGCTATGAATCCTTCCAACATTCCAGTATTTCATTGTCCATGTCATGGTAGCATATACACTCCTTGGGGAGACAACATATCTGGTCCAGCGCCATTACCTCTTGGTATACCACCACAAGCTTTAAACGGCAATACGCTTGAGATAGGTACTCCAGGCTTTGTTAAGAAGTTCTGGAATCCGTATGCTTGATAAAAAGGAGGAATAGGAATGGGTCTTGCTAAATTTATTGAAGAAAGAACACATTTGAGTGAAATATTTCAGTCCCAGATGGTGGACTACAAAGTCCCAAAAAACCTCACGTTTCCATATGCTTTTGGCGTATTGGCGATAATCGCTTTTACTGTGCAAATATTATCTGGAATGATACTTCTGATGTACTATAAACCTTATGATACACTTGCCTTTGATAGTGCCGCTCTTTTCATATGGAAAGTTATACCATACGGATGGTTATTTAGAAGTATACACGCTGCTGGGGCAAACTTTTTCTTAGCGGTTATATATCTTCACATGTTTACCGGCATATATTACAACGCTTACAAGAAGCCAAGAGAGCTTGTTTGGGTAATGGGATTTATAATATATTTCTTGCTTCTTCTTACCGCTCTTACTGGTTATGTCTTGCCTTGGGGCCAGCTTTCTTACTGGGCTACAGAGGTTACGGTTGAAATACCAGGTGCTATTCCAGGTGTAATAGGTGAGACCATATCTCTTCTTATGAGAGGTGGTTATACCCTTGGAAACATAGCTTTAGGTAGATTTTTTGCCCTTCATGTTTTGATACTTCCTCTTATACTTCTTGGTGTAGTTAGCATACACCTATTCTTAGTAAGAGCTGCTGGTATATCAAACCCAGACGGTAAACCATACGATAAGAAAAAAGAAGGTGTGCCTTTCCATCCTTACGTTACTCTAAAAGAAGGTGCTATAGCAATGTTTTATCTTGCTCTGTTCTTCTTCTTCGTATTCTTCTACATGAAAGAATTCTTACCAGCCACAAACTGGGAACCAGCAAACCCACTCCAAACCCCAGCTGAAATAGCCCCAGAATGGTACCTAAAAGGTTATTACGCCATATTTAGATCTATACCTAACAAATTTGTTGGTTTTGTAACCTTCAACTTGGTTTTAGCTCTTTTACTTATTTTACCTTGGCTTGATTTTTCTCCTATTAGAAGCGCCAGAAGAAGACCTCTTTTCTTTATAATGTATATTGTATTTATATTTGCTGGTGCTGGTCTTACAATAATAGGTACACTTCCAGCCACACCTCAAGTAGCTAAAGTTGGTTTATTCTTCACAGCTCTATTGTTCTTGTTCTTTATATCTTTGCCTATTATATCATTTATAGAGCTTGGTTATGCTAAAGCTAAAGGTGAAGTAGATTATGCTAAAGGGGGTGAACAATGAGTTTAGGCAATATCCTTAAGACAATATTCTTTACTGTATTTGTAGTGGGCTTTTTCTTCATCATATGGGTAAAAAATCCTTTTGTTCAAGAACAAGAGTATCCACTCCCAACAAAATACAGAGCCATGATTTACAGCGATAATCCTCAGATAATAGCTGCTGGTCGTCAGATAGTCACCCAACAATGTGCCGCTTGCCATTCTTTAAGATACGACGGTGTGTATCCTTTATCTGTAAAATCAGATCCAAATTATCCAATGATCATAAAACAATTTGCAAAACCTATACCTTCAGATAGTCTTTTGGCACCGTTCCATCAAAAAACCAAAGGTTTTGCAATGTATCTACCACAAGATGTCTACGATGCTGCTTTTGCGTCTGAACTTCATACCCTTAAAACCCAGTTTGGTAAAGTTCCACCAGACTTGTCTACTATGTACCTTGCAAGAGGATCGGCGTACTTGTTTAATTGGGTTCAAAACCCCGGTCAAATCATTCCAGGTACTGCAATGCCAGCTATATTGCACGGCCAACCGAAAGAAGCTGCTGAAGTTGTGGCTTATCTAAGAGCTGTGGATACACCCACACCAGCTGAACAAACAAGACGCTTTGAAATGGGCGTAGTAACGCTTGCTTTCCTAATACTCTTTGGTATAGCAATTTACATACGCAGAGGTAGGCTCTTAGATAAAATGGGCTTACATTGATACCAATTACCCTCCCTTTTGGGAGGGTTTATATAAAATTTTTATTAAAATCTTAAAAACTTTATAATTCTTTATCTTTGATATAGTTATTTGCTTAAAATGCTTTTCAATACTTCTAAAGCACTGTTAAACGTTTCTATCTTTTGAACCCCTCCTTGGGCTAAATCTTCTCTACCGCCGCCAGACCCTTCCATTGGTTTTGCTACATCTTTTATAATAGCTTTCATATCGTAGTTTAAATCTTTTGATCTAGCTATGAGTATACTCTTTTTTGGGCTTTTGGAAACTAAAAACACCACCGTGTTTGGATGGTGTCTATAGGAATCTGCTATCTCTCTAAGATTGTCCAAAGAAGCTTCTTCCAATATACCCCAGTATAGTTTTATACCGTTTATTTGTTCTAGGTTTACAGAGGATTTAGCTTCTAAGCGTACCAATTTAGATTTCAACGTTTGGATGTGGTTATCTTTTTCTTTCAGTTCTTCTTTTAAAGCTGTTAGCCTTTCTAAAAGGTTTTGCTTGTTGGCACCTATTTCTTGGTATATGGCTTTTAAGAGATTGCTATCTTCATAGGCTTCTCTTACAGCTTTTCTACCAGCCTTTGCAATTATGCGTCTTATACCTGCTCCTACGGATGATTCTGATATTATTTTAAAATAACCTATATCCCCGGTTCTTTTTACGTGGGTTCCACCGCAAAGCTCTTTAGAGAAATCTCCAGCGCTTATTACCCTTACTACATCACCGTATTTTTCTTCAAATATTGCTATAGCTCCAGTTTTTATAGCCTCTTGGTATGGAAGCTCTTTTACAAATACTTCTTCATTTTTCATAATCTCTTCGTTTATCATCGCTTCCAAAGCTTCTAACTCTTCTGGTTTTAGGCTTCTATAAAATGTAAAATCAAACCTTAAAAACTCATCTCCCACGTAAGAACCAGCCTGTCTTACAGATTCACCAAACATATTTCTCAAAGCTGCATGCAAAAGATGTGTAGAGGTGTGATGTCTTTTTATATCCTCTCTTCTTTCTTTATCTATTTTTGCAAGTACGCCTGCGCCTACTCTTAGCCTTCCCTTTATTAGTTTTCCTATATGGGCTATTACTCCATCCGTTGGGGTTTTGGTATCGTTTACTATAAAAAGTGCTTCGCTGTTTTCCAGTATACCGCTGTCTCCTATTTGACCGCCTTTTTCTGGATAAAAAGGTGTTTTATCAAGGATGATGATACCATCTTCTTGCTCTTTTAGCTCTTCTGTTATTTTACCATCTTTTATTATGAAAAGGGCTTTTGCTTGTTCTTCGGTGTGTGTGTATCCTGTGAAGATTGATCTTGCCTTGTCTTTTATGCTAAGGTATACCTCATCCACCTTTTCTTCACTTTTGAAGTGTTTTCTCGATTCTTCTTTTTGTTTTTCTAAAAGCTCATAAAAACCTTTCATATCAAGGGTCATACCTTTTTCATGGGCCATCTCTTGAAGTATATCTAAAGGAAATCCGTAGGTATCGTAAGCTTTAAAGATAAAATCCCCACTTATAACGTTTGACTTGTTCTCAGCTATATATCTATCAAAAAGCTCCAAAGAGTTTTGCAATGTTTCTAAAAATCTCGATTCTTCAGCTTTTATTATATTTTTAACAAATTCTTTGCTCATTTCAAGCTCTGGATATGCGTTTTTTAACGTATCTACCACCACATCTACGCTTTTGTATAAAAACTCTTCTTTTATACCTATCTTATAACCAAATCTTACGGCTCTTCT
This sequence comes from Hydrogenobaculum sp. 3684, assembly GCF_000213785.1. Lineage (NCBI taxonomy): Bacteria > Pseudomonadati > Aquificota > Aquificia > Aquificales > Aquificaceae > Hydrogenobaculum > Hydrogenobaculum sp. 3684. The sequence continues at coordinate 1,434,117 of NC_015557.1, forward strand.
TAAGACTTTTCTTATTACATAGCCTCTTCCTTCGTTGGAAGGTATAATACCCTCAGATATGGCTACGGTGCAAGCTCTTGAATGATCGGCTATAACCCTCATGGCAATATCAGTTTCTTCATCGGTTTTGTAGCGTTTAGAAGAAAGATCTTCTACAAAATGTATAATAGGCATTATAATATCTATCTCAAAGTTTGAGTCTTTGCCCTGCATCACAGAGGCTATTCTTTCGAGCCCCATACCAGTGTCTATAGAGGGTTTGGCTAAGGGTTCCATATGTCCGGATTCATCTTTGTTAAACTGCATAAAAACGAGGTTCCAGATTTCTAAGTATCTTTCATCTTGAGAATATTTTTCTCCCCTATCTATGTAGATTTCAGAAGAATATCCGCAAGGACCAGTCTCTCCCATTTGCCAAAAGTTATCTTCATCCCCCATACGCCATATCTTATCCTCTGGCACTTTTACCATATCTTTCCATATGTCGTAAGCTTCTTGATCGTTTTGATGGACGCTTACATATATCTTATCTTTTGGTAGTCTCAAAACCTCTGTAACAAACTCCCAAGCGTAAAGTATGGCCTCTTTCTTAAAGTAATCTCCGAAGGAAAAGTTTCCAAGCATTTCAAAAAACGTATGGTGTCTTGTGGTTCTTCCTACGCTTTCAAGGTCGTTGTGCTTGCCTGATACTCTGAAACACTTTTGACAAGAGGTAGCTCTTTTGTAAGGTAAACTTTCAAGCCCTAAGAATACATTTTTAAAAGGTACCATACCAGCATTGACAAATAGAAGCGTAGGATCGCTTTTAGGCACAATAGAAGCACTTTTCACAACGGTATGCCCTTTATTTTCAAAAAAAGATAAAAACTTTTCCCTTATTTCGTCTGTTTTCATACATCTATTTTACCAATGTTTTAATCTCTGGTCAATAAAACCTTTTTAATAAGTCATTCCACTCTTCAAAGTTTTCATTTAAATCTTTTTGGATTTTACTTGAATCTAGGGCTGAAAAATCTGGCCTTCTCGCTGGTAAGTTAAATACTTCTTTGCTTACCGGTATTATGATTTTCTTTATGCCGTAAACCTTTAAAATTAACTTTGCCCATTCGTAACGAGAAGCGTAGCCGTTTGGGACAAGATGATATAGACCGCTTAAGTTTTTGTCTATAGCTTTTAGAGTTTTTTCTACCAAAAAGTCTGCAGGCGTTGGTACAGAAAACTCATCTATCGCTATTTTTAAAATATCGTTATTTTTAGCCCAGTTTAAAAGCTTATAAACAAAGTTTTGTGTACCATCCCCATATACCCAGCTTGTCCTAAATATCAAACATTTTTCCAACCCCTCTTCTAAAGTCCATATTTCACCTGAGAGTTTACTTTTACCGTATTCGTTGATGGGGTTTGGCGTATCTTCTTCTTTGTATAGTCCTTCTTTTGTACCATCAAACACGTAATCTGTTGAGTATGTTATAAAGTAAGCGTTGTATTGTTTGGAAAGGTAAGCTAAGTTTTTTACTCCATAGGCGTTTGTTTTGTAAGCACTTGGAAAATCTGTCTCGGCTTTATCTACAAGGTTATAAGCACTACAGTTTAATACTATATCTGGTCTATAAGAATCAAAGATCTCTTTTAATCTGTCAAAATCTGATATATCGCAATCTTCTTTATCAAGCCCCAAAATATCTTCATTTTGAAGTGCATTTAAAAACGCTTTTCCCAGCTGTCCATTTTTACCAAGTATAAGGTATTTCATACGCTATATACCTTATCCCAATACTCTTTTAGGTATTTGAGTTTTTTCTCTACCCATGCCATATTTTCTATATACCATTTTACAGTTTTTTCTATACCTTCTTCAAATGTAGTTTTTGCTTCCCAGCCAAGCTCATTTTTTATCTTTGTAGTATCTAAAGAATATCTAAAATCATGTCCTGGTCTATCCTTTACAAACTCTATAAGATCTTCATTTTTATGTAAAAGTTTTAATATAGTTTTTACCACATCTATGTTTCTTCGTTCTTGATTGCTACCTACGTTGTAAATCTCACCAATTTTGCCTTTTTCCATTATCTCAAATATAGCATCAGCACAATCTGAGACATAAAGCCACTCTCTTACATTCTGCCCAGTGCCATATACAGGTATCTTTTCGTTGTTTAGGGCCTTTAAGATGACAACAGGTATAAGCTTTTCTGGATATTGCCAAGGACCGTAGTTGTTGGAGGGTCTAACGGTTATAACTGGAAGCTTGTAGGTTTTATAGTAAGCTCTTCCAAGCATATCAGCAGCTGCTTTTGATGAAGAGTAAGGGGAGTTTGGAACAAGGAGTGAATCTTCTTTGAACGTTCCCTCTTGCCCAAGTTCTCCATAAACCTCATCTGTGGCTATGTTGATAAACTTATCAACACCTATATCTTTTGCTACATCAAGAAGCACTTGTGTGCCTTCTACATTTGTCTTTATAAAAGGGCTTGCATCCAATATACTTCTATCCACATGGGATTCTGCTGCAAAATGAACTACAACCTTTGGCTTTTCAGTTTTAAAAATATGCTCTATAAACTCTTTGTTGGTAATATCTGCTTTGTAGAATGTTATATTCTCTTCTACTTCTTTTAGTCTTTCCAAATCCCCAGCATAGGTTAGCTTGTCCACCACAACAATATCATATCCTCTTTTTACGCCTTCTCTTACAAACTCACTGCCTATAAAACCAGCTCCACCTGTTACAAGTAATTTCAAAATTTATCCTCCGTATAAAAAGTTGTTGTCTGCTTGTTCTAGTGTTGGTAGATTTTTATCTTTATCAGATAAAATAACCTCTTTTATATGTTCTAAAGGCCATTTTATGTTTATGGTTTTATCGTTCCATATTATACCTTTGTCGTGTTCTTTTGAATACTCGGCCCCAGATACTTTGTATATTACTTCAGCTTCTTCTGAAAGGGTCAAAAATCCATGGGCAAAGCCCTTTGGTATAAAAAGCATCAGTTTGTTTTCTTCTGAGAGCTCATATCCTACCCATTTGCCGTAAGTGGGACTATTTTTTCTTATATCTACTGCCACATCAAATATTTTACCCTTTATACATCTTACAAGCTTTCCTTGAGCTTCTGGTTCTTTTTGATAATGAAGGCCCCTTAATACTCCTTTTACAGATTTTGAATGATTATCTTGGATAAAGACATCTGTTATACCGTTTTCCTCAAACTCAGATTTTTTATAGCTTTCTAAGAAAAACCCTCTTTCGTCTTCAAAGACCTTTGGCTTTATCAGTATCACCTCTTTTATATCTGTTTTTATAAACTCAAAAGGCATGATCTTGGACTATCTCCATTAAGTATTTTCCGTAATCTGTTTTTCTTAAATTGTGTGCTAATTCTAAAAGTTTCTCTTTTGTGATCCATCCGTTGTTGTAAGCTATCTCTTCTATACATCCTACCATAAGACCAGTACGCTTTTCTATTGTTGATATAAATTCAGAGGCTTCCATAAAACTATCGTGGGTTCCAGCATCAAACCAAGCAAAACCCCTTCCCAGTATATAGGCGTATAGCTTATTAGCTTTCAAATAAACTTCGTTTACAGATGTAATCTCAAGCTCTCCTCTATGAGAAGGCTTTATATCTTTTGCTATATAAACTGCATCTTTATCGTATACATACATACCAACCACTGCATAATTGGATTTTGGATGCTTTGGTTTTTCCTCTAAAGAGATCACCTTACCATCTTCTGATATTTCTGCTATACCAAAGCGCTCTGGGTCTTTTACGTGATAGCAAAATATAGATGCCCCGTTTTCTTTTAAAACCCTTTCTTTTGCCAAACTTACAATCTTGGGCAAATCATGTCCAAAGAATATGTTATCTCCCAAAAGATAAAGCACATAATCATCTTTTATAAAATCTTTTGCAAGAATAAGCCCTTCTGCTAAGCCCCTTGGTTTTTCTTGAATAATATAAGTTATATTTATACCAATATGAGACCCATCTTTTAACAAGAGTTTAAAACTCTCCAAATCTTGTGGGTTTACCACAATGGCTATATCCCTTATACCAAGAAGCATCACCAACGACAGCGGATAATATATCATAGGTTTGTTGTATATAGGCAAAAGATGCTTGTTTAACACTTCTGTAGTGGGGTATAGTCTTGTACCAGAACCCCCTGCCAGTATAACAGCTTTCATATTGATTTATTTTATTATATAATATACTTAGTTTTTATGCTTTTAAAAGTAGAAAATTTAAACGTATTTTATAAAAATAAACATATTTTAAAAGATGTTAGTTTTGATATAGAAGAAAATGAGATATTTTCTATAGTGGGAGAATCTGGTTCTGGTAAATCCACCATTGCAAAAGCTATAATGGGACTTATTGATTATAACGGGCTTATAGAGTATAAGGGTAAGGATATATTTATGATATTTCAAGACCCAGGCAATTATTTGGATCCTCTTTTTAACATATATTCACAGATAAAGATGGTAAAAGAGGCTGTAAAAGAAAGCTCTGGTATGGATATAGATAAGGCTATAAACCTTGTGGGGCTTAATGTAGATGAGCTAAAGAAAAAATATCCCCATCAGCTTTCAGGGGGTCAAAAGCAGAGGGTAATGATAGCAATGTCTTTGGCAAGGGGCTCTTCCTTGGTGATAGCCGATGAGCCCACAACTTCTTTAGATGTTTTGATACAAAAAGACGTTTTGTGCGCTTTTAAGAACATGAAAGCTTATTTTAGTTCAATCATTATAACCCACGATATAGATGTGGTTTATTATATAGCGGATAGGGTGATGGTGTTAAAAGATGGTATAGTGCAAGAGATCTCTAAAAAAGATGATTTTTTTAAAAGCCCAAAAAGCGAATATGGTAAAAAATTGCTAGAGAGTTTTTATTGATTTTAACATTTAAATATCTTGCTTGATTTATCATTGATTTGTTGATAGATTGGTAAATATGAGAAAAGTGTTCAAAATAAGTGGGATGACCTGTGTAAACTGCCAAAGGACTATACAGATAGGTCTTAAAAAAACAAAAGGTGTAGAAGATGTTGATGTATCTTTGGTTTTAGAAAGGGCTATAGTGAGCTTTGATGAAAATATTTTATCAAAAGAAGATATCGTTAAAAAAATAAAAGAGCTTGGATACGAGGCCCAAGTAGTAGAAGAGTCTGGTGTTTTAAACCTATACCTTGATAAAGTAGATTGCTCCACTGACTCTTGTGCTTTACTTACAAAAGAGGATTTAGAATCCTTAAATGGTGTAAAAAAGGCAGTTTTAGACAATATAAAACAAACCCTTTATATAGAATACGATAAAGATATTATTTCCTCTGAAGATATAATGGCTTTCATAAGATCAAAAGGGTATGAAGCCTCTATTTTAGAACTTGACAGATCAAAAGAGATAGCTCTAAAAATAGCTTTTGGTATAGCATCGGGTATTCTTATAATGGCTCTTAACTACAGCTCTATAGCCTACAAAGATTATATAGAGATGGTTTTAGCAATAGCTGTTCAGTTTTACACTGCCAAAGATTTTTACAAAGGGGCTATCGCTTCTTTAAAAGCCAAAACTGGTAATATGGATCTTTTGGTGGCTTTAGGAAGCTTTGTATCTATAGTGTATAGTTCTTTTGTGGTATTTGGGCTTTTAAAAGGAAACACATTTTTTGAAACACCCACTTTTTTGGTATCTTTTGTCTTAATAGGAAAGCTCATAGAGTATAGACTAAAGAAAAAAGCAAGCGCCTATCTTAAAAATCTTACATCTTTAAACCTAAGAAGTGCAAGGGTTTTGAAAGGTACTGAGGAGCTGATTGTGGATTCTTACTCTTTAAAAGAGGGGGATATTGTTTTATTTAAAGCTGGAGACAGGGTATCTTTGGATATTGTGGTAAAAGAAGGAAGTGCTTATATAGATACATCTTTTATAAATGGGGAGTTTGAGCCTGTTTTTGTAAAAGAAGGAGATAACGTAATATCTGGTTCTTTGGTAAAAAGCGGTTATATAAAAGGAGTTGTGGTAAATATAGCTGAAAAATCTTTTATAAATGAGCTTGTAAGAGCTTCAAATTTAAGCCTTGAGAAAAAACCAAACATACAAAGAATATCCGATAAGGTCTCTTCTTACTTTGTACAGGCTATTATCTTAATATCTTCTTTTGTGTTTGTAATATGGAAAATAATAGGTGTACCCACAGAAGAGGCTTTAAACTACTCTGTATCTACCCTTGTGATATCGTGTCCTTGCGCTATGGGTATAGCGGTGCCTATATCTGTTATGGTGGCAGTTTCTATGGCTTTTAAGAATGGTATTTTGATAAAAAACGCCGCTTCTTTAGAAACCCTTTACAAAGCCGATACTTTTGTGCTAGATAAAACTGGTACTTTAACAGAAGGCACCTTTAAAGTTGTAAAAGAGGATATAAAAGAGGATAAGGAAAAAGTATGCTCTTTGATAAAACATGCTGAAAGGTTTTCAAACCATCCGATAGGAAAAGCCCTTTATGAACACTGTAAAGATTACAATATGGACATAAATTTAACGTGTGAAGAGATAAAAGGTTTTGGTATAAAGTGTGAAGATATTTATATAACAGATGTTTCTTTTTGGGATAAAGATATAAACAAAAAAGCTATAGGTATAGGCACAAAAGAAAGTCTCATGGGCATTTTTTATCTTGAAGATGCTATAAGCCCATACGCTAAAGATTTTATTAAAAGCTTAAAACAAAGAAAAAAGCAAATCATACTTTGTTCTGGAGATACCGAACAAAATGTCAAATATATAGCAGATACTCTTGGTATAGAGCACTACTTTGCCTCTATGAGCCCTACCGATAAATCAAATCTTATAAAACGATTAAAAGATGAAAATCATATAGTCTGTATGGTGGGAGATGGTATAAACGATGCAAAGGCTATGGCGCTTTCTGATGTTGGTATAGCTGTATCAAAAGCCTTAGATGCTGCTAAAGTAAGTACAGATATTGTAGTATCAAGTGGTGGTCTTGAAAAAATAATATATCTTTTAGACCTTACGGATAAATTTATGAAAAACGTAAAGCAAAACCTCTTTTGGGCTTTTGGTTACAATGCTGTTATGATACCCTCTGCCGCTGGTATTTTTTCTAAATACGGCATTTACATAGAACCTCAGTTTGCTGGGCTTTTGATGGGGCTTTCGTCTGTGAGCGTAGTGTTAAACGCTATGAGGCTTTCAAAAGCTTAAAGGTTATAGTTTTATGGCTTTTAATATTTGAAGTGTGGCTTTTGATTTGTTTAGTGTGTAAAAGTGAATATGTTTTACGCCGTTTTTTATGAGATCTTCGCATTGATTTATAGCTATTTCAACACCTTTTTTTACTACATCTTCTTCGTTTAGGTTTTCCAACGCATCTGTGATATAAGAGGGAATTGTGGCACCGCACATGCTTGCAAACTTAGATATTTGTTTTATGTTAGTAATAGGCATAATCCCAGGTATTATGGGTATATCTATGTTTGCCTTGTGGCATAGGTCTAAAAATTCATAGTAATAACTGTTGTCAAAAAACATCTGGGTAATGGCAAAGCTTGCTCCTTTTTCTACCTTTTGTTTAAAATATTTTATTTCCCATTCCATGTTAGGAGATTCTGGATGTCCTTCCGGGTAAGCTGCCACTCCTATGCAAAAACTATCATCAAAATATGTCTTTATAAGATCTATAAGCTCTGATGCATGAGAGCAGCCTCTTTTTTCACCGTTTTTTGGTATATCACCTCTTAAAGCCAATATGTTGTCTATGTTATTTTCTTTGTAAAAGCCCAATATACTCATAAGTTCATCTTTTGTATGAGATATGCACGTAAGATGAGCCATTATATTTAAACCAAGAGAGTTTTTTAACTCAAGCACCGTTTCTTTTGTGTATTCTATGGGTGGTTTTTGGGATACGGAGTTGCCACTTGCTCCATGGGTTACCGATACAAAGTTTGGTTCGAAAACCTTTAATTCTTTTGCAGTTTCTAAAAGAGCTTCTTTATCTTTTTGGCTTTTAGGGGGAAAAAATTCAAAAGATACCCCCTTTTTATTCTTAAGAAGCTCTATTATTTTCATATTTGCATACTTAAGCTTTCTTTGTACATTTGCTTAAAATCAGATGCTGCTCTTTTTACATCTTCAAAACCAAGTATCGCAGATACCACCGCCACTCCTTTTACTTTGCACTTTAACACATCTTTTAGATTGTAGTGTGTTATACCTCCTATTGCTATAATAGGTATAGATGTGATATTTGTTGCTTTGCAAAGGGCTTCAAGTCCTACGTATTTGTAATCTTTTTTGGTCTTTGTATGGAAAACAGAGCCAAACCCTATATAGTCTATTGGCATCGTCATAGCATCTTTTAGCTGTTCTAAATTGTTTACCGAATATCCTACTATCATATCCTCTGGTATTATTTTTCTACAAACATCTGGTGGTAAGTCCTCTTGTCCTACATGCACTCCATCGGCTTTTACAGCTATGGCCAAATCTACCCTGTCGTTTACTATAAGGGCTACTTTGTTTTGTTTGGTGATATCTCTTAATACCAAAAGCTCTTCGTACATTTTTCTAGAAGGCTTGTTTTTAAACCTATACTGCACAGCTGTTACACCGCCTTCTATGGCCTGCTCTATCGTTCTTACAACGTCTCTATCCACAAAAAAAGCGTCATCCGTTACAAGGTATATGCTAAAGTTAAAATCCTTAAACATAGCATTATTATACTATAGTCATTAGATTGTGGCAAGCTTATATGCTAAAATAGTTATTTTATGAGAATTTTTTTGTTTTTCCTCAAAGGTTTGCTTGTAAACGTGTATTTTTACACCATGGTTATATGTTTTATATTTTTTTCCATAGAATCTTTTTCTTTGGTTTATGTGCTTAGTTATGTTAATGGTTTAACCGCTTTGGGGTTTTTAGCCTCTTGGTTTTCTTATTATTTTATATACTTTTTACCTCTTGGTGTTATTATAAGCGTTTTTTCTTTTTTTTATAAGCTTTTTAGCCAAAATAAAATACAAGCTTTTTATATATTTGGGGTAAGTCCTTTTTATATATTAAGGCAAAGCCTTTATGTAGTGGCTATACCTCTTTTCTTGGGGTTTTTGTTTTCATTTTTTATTACAAACGAAGATATCACTTACGCTAAAAACTATCTTATGGAAGAGTTTGCCAAAAGAGTTATAGAAGCAATACCTCCAAAGACCTTTGAACATGTAGGGGATTATGCAGTTTATTTTGACAACAAATCAAAGGATTCCTTTGAAAATATGTTTGTATCCCAAAACGGCAAATACATATATATGAAAAAAGCCTACTATAAAGATGGCATTCTTTATGCAAAAGACGGCGAGGTAGTATCGGAAGAGAATTCAAAAGACTACGTAGTAGATTTTAAAAGCCTCAAAATACAGATTTATAAACTAACATCTTCTACTATCTCTAGAAAAATCGTTAAAAAAGATATACTTTTTGATATATTAAATATTTTACTAACACCTTTTTTTGTCTTGTTGGGATTTTACTTCATATCAAACATAAAAATGTCTTCTGGTATTTTTTATACGTTTTTGGCTTTTTTTATAATAATCCATGAAGCCATAATAACCGTTATAAAAACCTTTATCTTAAAATCCTAAAAACTAACCGAAGTTATTTGAGACTTTAGACTGCGTGGTTTCTAGGCCTTTCACAAGGTTTCCATAGACTTGATAGGCTTTTGAAAGGTCGATAAGCTGTACCATTTCCCTTACTGGATTTACGTTGGAGCCTTCCAAAGCCCCTTGTATGAGAGTAGATGTGGTGTCTGGGGTGGCGTTTTGGGCTGTGTAAAGGTCGTTACCAGCTTTTTCTGGGTTTGTGAGGTCCACTAAGCCTATGGTACCTACTTGAGAAGGTGTTTCGTTGGTGCCTTGGGTGGTAATAAACACGTTTCCTTGGGGTGAAATATGTATAGATGTGGCAATAGGTGGTATTTGGATGGGTTGGTTTTTGGGTCCCAATACCTTCATACCGTAATGGTTTACGAGATAACCATTTTTATCCAGCTGAAAATCTCCTCTTCTTTGATAAAATATTTCACCTTTATCGTTCATAACTTTGAAAAAACCTTTGCCGTTTATGGCTAAATCAAGGGGATTGTCGGTTTTCTTTATAGGTCCTTCTGTGTAGTTTGTGTATATCTTTTCCATAATAGTATATACATAGTTGTTGGAAGGGTTATCTGGGGCGTTGCCAGGTTCTTTGGTGGCATCTGGTGTATAGTAGGCTAAAGCTGATAGAAAATCTTTTTTAAAACCAGGTGTATCTGCATTGGCTATGTTGTTGGCCACTACATCTAGTCTTCTTTGTTCTAAACTCATTCCGCTGGCAAGTACATACATCGGTTGATAATCCAAAGCCATATCTTAACTCCTTTCGTTCTTATAAATATATGCGTTTTCTATAAAAGATGCAAACAATTTATGAGCTTTGAAGGGCTTACTTTTAAACTCCGGATGAAACTGACATCCTATATACCATCTATGGCTTTGAAGCTCTAATATCTCCACCAAAGATTTTTTAGGGTATATGCCAGAAGCTATAAAACCATGTTTTTCAAAATCTTCTTTGTATTTGTTGTTGAATTCGTATCTATGTCTATGTCTTTCGTATATGAGGTTTTCTTTGTAAATCTCATAAGCTTTTGTGTTTTCTTTTATAAGGCATTCGTAAGCTCCAAGTCTCATAGTCCCGCCCAAGTTTTCTATGCCCTTTTGCTCTTCCATTATATCTATAACAGGGTTTGATGTATTTGGATCAAACTCCGTGGAATTTGCATCTTTAAAGCCTAAAACGTTTCTGGCAAACTCCACAGCCATAAGCTGCATACCAAGACATATACCAAATGTTGGTATGTTTTTAGTTCTGCCGTAATTAAGCGCTTTTATCTTTCCCTCTATTCCCCTTTCGCCAAAACCCCCTGGAATCAAAATACCATCTACATGTTCTAAATCTTTTTCATTTAAATTTTCAGAATCAATCCAAATCATATTTACTTTTAACTTATGTTCAATGCCCCCATGTATAAGAGCTTCTATAAGACTTTTGTAAGCATCTTTTAATTTTATATACTTCCCCACGATGGCTATATCTATAGAATCTTTTAGATGTTCTAAGCTTGATACTATGTTTTCCCACTTTGTAAGATTTGGTTCTTTGTTTTCTAATCTAAAAGCATCAATAATGATTTTGTCTAAGTTTTGAGCTTTTAAAATAAGAGGTATTTTATAGATGTAATCTACATCGTAGGCAGATATTACATTCTCTGGTTTTACGTTGCAAAACATCGCTATTTTTGATTTTACATCTTGAGGAAGCTCTACTTCGGAGCGGCATATTATGATATCTGGTTGTATACCTATTGCCCTTAATTCTTTTACAGAGTGTTGGGTTGGTTTTGTTTTTAACTCACCTGCCACAGATATGTAGGGGACATAGGTTAAGTGTATGAAAAGTGTGTTTTCTTTTCCAAGTTCAAGCTGAAGCTGCCTTATAGCCTCTAAAAACGGTAAACTCTCTATATCTCCAACGGTGCCACCTATTTCCACTATAGCTATATCTTTGTCTTTTGATGCTTTTAGTATCATAGATTTTATTTCGTCGGTTACGTGGGGTATAACCTGTACCGTAGAACCAAGGTATACGCCTTTTCTTTCTTTTTCCAAAACGCTGTTGTATATTTTGCCAGCGGTTATGTTGTTTAGTTTAGATAAGTTTGTATTGGTAAATCTTTCGTAATGTCCAAGATCAAGGTCTGTTTCGGCACCATCTTCTGTTACAAATACCTCGCCGTGTTGATATGGGTTCATGGTCCCAGGGTCTACATTTAAATAAGGATCTAACTTTTGAAGGGTTATATTAAGCCCCAAACCTTCAAGCAAAGCTCCAATAGAAGCTGAAGCCACACCTTTACCAAGAGAAGATAAAACACCACCTGTAACAAAGATAAATTTGCTATTTGAAACGTGCATTCTTTATTATATCATGCTATTTAGTTTGAGAAATTGCTATAATAAATTGCTATAATAAAATTTATGAAAACTTTTAAACTTTTAATATTTATTTTTGGTTTTTGTGCGTTGTCTTATGCTTATCCAGATATAAAGATTATGATAAAAGATAGTAAAAGTATTATGCCTAGCGTTTATAAGCTTGATATAGAGATAAATTATAGCGCCCAAAATAGTGCTGATGTGATAGCCTACCTTGGCAAAGTCGATCATTTGATTAGAGGTTTAAATATATCTTACAAAGGCGGTAGTTTTAGGATTTTAAAAAACTGCTTTTATTCTAAAAACAAATATGTATGTGAGGGTTATAAAGGTATAAACGATTATAGTTTTTATATGAAAAATCCTGAAAACCAAACAAAAATATTAAACGCTTTAAAGGGTATAAACTATGAGATAACGTATACTGGTTTTATAGTACCAAAAAAAGATATAGATGCTACAAAGAACTATCTTATAAAGGATTTGGCCAAAAAATCCATGGTTTACGCCTCAAACTTTTCTAAGATTTTTCAAAAAGAGTGTTTTGTGAAAAGCATTTCTTATGCCCAAAACCATCCGGTGCTACCGATGAGATTTGCTATGGCAAAGGCTTTACCAACACCTGTAAAATCTGAAGAACATATAAGTATGCAGGCTTTTGTGGATATATCTTGTAGATAGTTATTTAGAAATAGCCTCTTCTGGTACGTTTGGTAGATATACGATATCTCCTTTGTCTGTCAGAGCGAATTTATCTTGAAACTTATCTTTATAGCCTTTTTCGTTGTTTATAAAACGCTCTAAGGTTTTTGGCTCGTTGTGGGCTCTCATAATATACTCTTTGGTGGTACCATTTGAAAAGGTTATCAAAACTTTAAGGCAGTAAAACTTAGAATTTTCGCCGTCTTTACAGCGCTCTATCTTTGCATCTAAGGGCTCTACCTTTACACTTCTTGCCACTATCTTCATAAGCGTATCATTATTATATCATTTATTTTTTCAAATTTATCTATATTTAAGTCTTTTGGGGTTAGTTCTATATAGTTTTCTGTAAGGGCTTTGTCAGGGGATATGGTGATGGCTCTTAGGGTTTTACCTTTCATAGATGCTCTAAAGCGTTCCCTTTTTTCTTGATCAAGGTTATGAAGAAGTTTTGAGCGCTCTTTTTTGGTGTTTGAATCTACTTTTGGTGTTAGTCTTTGGGCTTTCGTAAGGGGTCTATCTGAATATGTGAATATATGAAGGTAAGCAAAAGGAAAATCTTTTAAAAAATTGTAGGTGATATTGAAATCTTCTTGGTTTTCTGTGGGAAAACCTACTATTATATCTGTACCAATGGCACTTATTGGTCTTTTTTTTATTATAAAATTTACCACTTCTTCATACTCTTTTAGCGTGTATTCTCTTCTCATAGCTTTTAATAGCCTATCGCTGGCGCTTTGAAGAGAAAGATGAAAATGAGGCATAATATTTGGCTCTTCTGTTATAAGCTCTAAAAGCTTTTTATCTGTTTTAATCTCATTTACATTCATAGAAGAAAGCCTTATAAATATTGGTATTTTTAAAAGTTTTTTTAAAAGCTTATAAAGTGAAGTGCCTTTATCGTGTCCATATTGGCTTAGCTGTGTACCGGTAAGGACTACCTCTTTGTAGCCTTTTTCATATAGGTTTTGTACGCTTTTGATAACAAGCTCTTCATCTACGCTTCTTGATTTACCTCTGGCAAAAGGTATTATACAAAAACTGCAAAAACTGTTACATCCTTCTTGGATTTTCAAAAAAGGCCTGTGGTTTTCAAATATAATATCCTCTTGAAAGGTTATATCGTTTTGTCTAAAGATATTATCTACGTAAGAGAGTTTTTGTTTTGTGTCCAAATGGTTTTTTATAGCTTCTAATATATCTGTTCTATTGGCGTTTCCAAGTACTATATCCACTTCTTTTAGTTTTTCCAAAGCCTCTTTTTGAGTTTGGGCATAGCAGCCTGTAGCTATTACTATAGCGTTTGGGTTTTCTTTTTTGGCCTGGTAAATGGCTTGTCTTGAGCTTCTATCCGCTTGAGAGGTAACGCTGCAGGTGTTTATTATATAAATATCTGGTATTTCTGATTTTTCATAACCATGTTTTAAAAGCCAAGAGCTTATGAAGTCCCCATCAAACTGATTCATCCTACAGCCTAAGTTTATAATTTTAAATTTCATCAGCTACCTATTTTATCCACCTATTGATGTCATAGCTCTGTTGCAATCCAAAAAGCTATAATCGTTGTTTATAATGTATTCGTTGGATATATTTTTTTGTCTTATGATATCTGGCATTAGTTTTCTAAAAGCCTCTAAACCCTCTTCTCTTATAATCTTTTTTATATTTATACCGCTGTTGGTTCTAAGGCAATACATGATAGTACCCTCTGGAGTGAGCCTTAGCTTTGAACATCCATCGCAAAAAGGGCTTGATATTGGACTTATAAAACCCACTTCTGTGTTTATAGACTCTATTAGAAACCTTTTGGCGCTTTTAGAACCATCTGGAGGTAGTGCCGTTAATTTTCCGTAGGTCTTTTCTAAAAGCTTAAAAACCTCATCATTGTAAAATATCTTTGATCTATTGAAAAAATCAAGCTTTCCCACTGGCATTAGCTCTATAAACCTTATCCTTGCCCTTACACCCTTTGCAAATTCCACAAGGGGTATTATTTCAGAGTCGTTGAAATTCCTTATCAAAACTGTATTTAATTTTATGTTAAAACCTAAAGCTGAAGCCTCATAAATGCCTTCTAAAACGGGTTTTATATCGCTTTTGGTGACATGTTTAAATTTATTTTCATCTAGTGTATCTAAGCTTATATTTATAGTATCAAGACCAGCTTCTTTTAGAAGTTTTGCATAATCTTTTAGATATGTGCCGTTGGTGGTCATTGAAATAGATTCTAAGTTTGTGGCTTTTAATAAAGATACAAGATTCCACACTTGAGGTCTTACGAGGGGTTCTCCACCTGTAATTCTTACTTTTTTAAGTCCAAAATCCTTCATTACAAGCACTATATCTCTTATCTCTTCGTAAGATAGCATATCTTTGTGGGATATATAATCTATATTGATAGGTCTACAGTAAGAGCATTTCATATTGCATTTGTCGGTGATAGATATCCGAAGATATGTTATTTCATGCACCCATGACCCATTTTGAGCTTCCATCTTTGAAAACCTCCTTTTTCCATATGGGTGCTTCTTTTTTTACCTCATCCACTATAAACCTTGAACCTTTGTAAACCTCATCTCGGTGAGATCCAAGCACCAGCACAAAAAAAGACACCTCTCCTACTTTTACACTACCTATCTTATGATAGATATAGGCATCTATAAGAGAAAAATCCTTTATGGCTTTTAATCTTATATCGTGAAAAATTTTTAAAGCCATGGGTTCATGGGCTTCATAGAAAAGCTCTACGATGTCCCCGTCTTCTTTTGAAGCTCTTGCTATACCAAGAAACGTCAAAGAGGCCCCTACTTCTTTTGGGACAGCTCTTAGTATATCTTCTTCCCTAGCTATAAACTCTACACCTATAGATACCTTAGGAATCATCAAATTTTAATATACTTAAAAGCTTGTAAACTTCTATGCAATATATTAGCTTAATCCATAGCTTCTGCTGCTGTTACTATGTCTATTAGCTCTGCGGTGATAGATTCTTGGCGAGCTTTGTTAAATATAAGAGTCCATTTTTTGATAAGATCAGATGCGTTTCTGGTGGCATTGTCCATGGCTACCATACGAGCAAAGTGTTCTGCAGCGTTTGATTCTAACATAGCCCTGTAAAGTTGGTAGTTCATGTATATGTTTATAATGCTATCGAGTATATCCGTTTCGTTACCTTCTATGTTGTATACTGTATTTTGGTCCAATGGACGCTCTTGTATATTTATATCTTCTTCCCTTATTGGTAAAAACCTTCTTTCTTTTGGGGCGTATGTGGCTTTTGTTATCATTTCGTTGTTAAAAAGCACGATAAGATCTGTTTCTTCGTCTTTGTATCTTGATATAAGTTTAGCTCCAAGCTCTTTTACTATATCAAAGTTTATTTCTTTTTTAAATACATCTTGATAGGAGCTAACTATGTTGTATTTTCTTTTTGAATAGTACTGATAGGCCTTTCTTCCTACTATGTGGAGATTTACGTTTTGGTTTTGACAAGATTTTATATAGCTATCCACTTTCTTAAATAGGTTTGTGTTGAAAGCCCCAGCCAAACCTCTGTCTGCACTTATTATTATAAGATCTACAGTCTTTAACTCTCTTCTTTTAAAAAGCGGATGAGAATATGTATCTATATGGGCAAAAAGGTGTGCCATTATTTCATACAATTTATCTGAGTATGGTCTTGCTTTGAATATAGCCTCTTGGGCTTTTCTTAGCTTAGCGGCAGAAACCACCTTCATGGCGTTTGTAATACGCATCGTATTTTTTATACCAGCAATCTTACTCTTTATATCCCTTGGTGATAATTTTGGCATAAGTATTCCACCTCTTAAAAGTTTAATGTATATTATATCATTCTTAGTGTTATTTTGCCATTTTTTACTTCCAATATCTTATTTTTAGATAGTCTTATTTGTTTAGCGTTTTCCAAAAGCTTTAAAACCAATTCTGTTTTCTGGAACGTTTTTGTGCCAAAGGTTTTTCTTACAATGCGTCTTTGTATAGCTCTTGGCTCTTGTTTTAGGCTTTTAACATCAAAAACATCTATATTTTTTATAACATGCTCTGTATAATCTTCCAAAAAAGCCTCTTCATCTTGAAGGATTATAGACTCTTGGAGTACTGTAGATAAAAAATTTGGGTTTATCTTTTTTAAAATGGGTATTACTTTGTGCCTTATGAGGTTTCTTGATATAGTCTCATCGTAGTTTGTATAATCTTCTTTCCAATTCAAGTGTTGCTCTTTTGCAAAAGCTCTAATCTCATCTTTTGTGGCGGTGATAAGTGGTCTTATTATATTTTCTTTATAAGCCTTAAAACCAGATAGACCTTTTAGTCCTCCTCCTCTTACAAACCAAAGTATCATTGTTTCTGCCAAATCATCAAGATGATGGGCTGTAGCTATCTTATTGTAGCCTTCTTTTTTTGAAGTTTTTTGTAGAAACTCATAGCGCTTTTTACGGGCGTTTTCTTCTATATTGCCTTTTAAAGATTTTATATCAAATCTCTCTACATATATAGGTATTTTTAGGCTTTTAGCAAAATCTATACAAAAAGCCTCATCTTCATCAGCATCTTCTCTTAAATGGTGGTTAAAATGAGCCAGTCCAATCTCAATACCAAGAACGTCTTTTAGCTTAAAAAGAAGATAAGATAGCACCACAGAATCTACACCACCAGAAAAACCAATGAGTATTTTATCGCCTTTTTCTATCAGATTAAAAAGATTGTTGGCTTCAAAAATCTTTCTTGCAAGGTTCATTATGTGTATTGTCTTTGGCCAAAGAGATATGTGCCTATTCTTACTATTGTGGCACCTTCTTCTATAGCTACTTCAAAATCATGGGACATGCCCATAGATAGTTCAGGTAGTTTTATATTAAATGTCTTTTCTAAATCTTCTTTTAAGTTTCTTAACTTTGCAAAAAAAGGACGTACTTTTTCTGTATCTTCAAAATAAGGTGGTATACACATAAGCCCTTTTAAGTTTATGTTTGGTTTTGAAAGCGTGTACTCTGTTAGCTCTTTAAGGTGATTTTCTTCTACACCAGATTTTGAACTCTCTTGTCCTACGTTTACTTCTATAAGAATATCAATATGCTCCATTCGTTTTGAAATCTCATCCACAAGGGCTTTTCTATCCACTGAGTGTATAAGTTTTACTTTATTTTTTAAATATTTTACCTTGTTGGTTTGAAGCGCTCCTATAAAATGCCATTCTATATCAAGATCTTTTAAAGCTTCGTATTTTCTTAAAAACTCTTGGACTTTGTTTTCTCCAAAAAGCCTAATACCAAGGCTGTAAGCTTCTTTTAAAACATCCTCAGGTACCGTTTTTGTAACAGCCAAAAGCTTTATGTCTTCTTTTTTCCTATGCGCTTTCAAAGCAGTTTTTTCTATCTTGGTATAAACCTCTTCAATACGCTCTTTTAGCATATTACTTAAATATACTACCCAATAACCTTGCTATAAGCTCCAAAGAGTTTTGATTTAGCACCACCATCAAAGCTCCCAAAAAGAAAATCCACATTTTTAGGACTTTTATCTCTCCTTTTAGCTCTTGTCTTAGTGATTCAATCTTACCATTTAGCTCCTGCCTTACAGTCTCTATTTCCTGCCTTACAAGCAGTATATCCTCTTTTGTAGCTAACTCTTTTCTTAGCTCATCCCTTAATTCTATCTTTCTTTTTTTAGTTTCTTCTACTACACGTTCATCTAAGTGGTTTATTGTATCTTCAATTATTTTTGCAATCTCTACAGCCTTTTCTTTACCAACGCTTTCTTCTATCTTATTGTAAAGCTCTATCGGGATGTTGGCCATAAATCTCCTCTTTCATTTAAATATACTACCCAATAACCTTGCTATAAGCTCCAAAGAGTTTTGATTTAGCACCACCATCAAAGCTCCCAAAAAGAAAATCCACATTTTTAGGACTTTTATCTCTCCTTTTACTTCTTGCCTTAGTGCTTCTATCTCTCCTTTTAGCTCTTGCCTTAGCGCTTCAATCTCTCCTTTTAGCTCCTCTCTTACAGCCTCTATCTTACCTTTTAGCTCCTGCCTTATAGTTTCCATCTCCTGTCTTACAGTCTCTATCTCTTGTCTTACAAGCAGTATATCCTCTTTTGTAGCTAACTCTTTTCTTAGCTCATCCCTTAATTCTATCTTTCTTTTTTTAGTTTCTTCTACTACTTTTTCTTCTAAATAGTCTTGGGTATTTTCAATAAGTTCTGCAATTTCAATGGCAGTCTCTTTACCAAACTTTTCTACCAACTTATCGTAAATAGCCATCGGTATGTTTATACCCATTTATTTCCTCCAATAATAATATAACACCTTGTTGGGTTTCAGACAGTATAATATTTTTATGGAAGATGTAAGATTAGAAATCCTAAAAAATGAAAAAGTGGGAATGCATACATATTTGATGGTGCTAAAGCTAAACCATAGCTACGATATAAAACCAGGGCATTTTGTTATGATAAAACCAAACGATAGTTTTGATCCTTTAAACAGAAGGGCTTTCGCCATAGCAGATGTAGAAGAAGATGCTATTTATATATACTACGATGTAGTAGGAAAAGGAACAGCTGTTATGAGCACTTTGAGGAAAGGGGAGTTTGTGGATGTACTGATGCCTCTTGGAAACGGGCTTTTTGAAGCCTCAAGGGATAAGTTAAACGTTGTTTTGGCTGGTGGTATTGGTATATCTGGGGTTAGTTTGTTTTGTAGGCTTTTAAAAGAAAAAAACTTAAATTTTAAAGTATACTACGGAGCAAGGTCAAAGGAATATCTTGTTATGCTTGATTGGTTTTCAAAATACTCTATTCCTATAGAGGTTTACACAGACGATGGGAGTTTTGGTAAAAAAGGTTTTGTGACGGATGCTCTAAAGAATATAGATAGTGCGAATATCTATGCCTGTGGTCCTAGTCCTATGTTAAAAGCCGTTCAAAACATTTCAAAACAAAAAGGGTTTGATGCTTATCTTTCTTTGGAAAATCCTATGGCTTGCGGATATGGGGTTTGTCTTGGGTGTGTGGTAAAAACCAGCGATGGTTATGTGAGGACTTGCGTAGAAGGTCCTGTTTTTAAAAGCGATGAAATAATACTTTAAGAGGTGGTTTATGGTGTTTAATTATTACATGCCTGTGGATATACATTTTGGATACGGCAGTTTGTCAAAAGTAGGTGAAGTGGCAAGAAGGTTTGGTTTTAAAGGGCTCATTGTAACAGGTAAGTCTTCTAAAAAGCATGGATATCTTGACAAGGTTATATCAAACCTCATTTTAAACAACATAAGAGATGTCATCATATACGATGAGATAGAACCAAATCCCACAGATATAAGCGTAAATAAAGGAGCAAGGATAGCTGCTGAAAACAAAGTAGATTTTATCATAGGTCTTGGGGGTGGTTCTATATTGGATGCGGCTAAAGCTATAGCTATAGTCTCTTCTAACGAAGGTTTTGCCTGGGAATACGTGTTTTACCCAGAAGGTCCAAAATCAATCCCCTATTACACAAGACCTGTTATAGCTATACCAACCACTGCCGGTACTGGCTCTGAAGTAAACAAATACTCTGTAATATCAAATCCCAATAGAAAAGAAAAGCTTGCAATAGCCCATTCTCTAAACTATCCAAAGGTGGCTATAGTAGACCCAGAACTTACCATGAGTATGGATAAAGATCTTACCGCCACCACAGGTATGGATGCTTTTTACCATGCTTTAGAATCTTATACCAACAGACTAAATAACCGCATTGCAGAAGACTTGGATGTCGTAGCTTTAAAGCTTATACTAAAATGGCTTGAAATAGCCTATGAAGATGGCACCAACAAAGAAGCTAGAGAAAACATGAGCTACGGGGCTATGCTTGCAGGTATAGCTATAGATCAAAAAAGGGCTGGTATTATCCACGCTATGGAGCATCCTATATCTGGTAGATATCCGCAAGTAGCCCATGCAAAAGGCTTATCGGCTTTAGGATATTATGTGACCCTTTACAACATAAAAAGAGCACCGGAAAAATATAGAAAACTTGCCCTAGAGCTCGGTTTAAAAGATGAGTATCATCTTCTTGAAACGCTCAAAAACCTTACTAAAAGGCTAAATCTTCCTCTTAGCCTCAAAGACCTTGGTATAGTCCCAGATGAAGATCTTCCTCGCATTCTTGCAGAGGATGTGTACTTTACCGGTAGAAACGCTTTTAATATAAATCCCGCTGAGATTACAGAAAAAGAGGTAGAGCTTATATACAAAGCTTCCTTGTTTGAAGATGAAAGCCTTGTGCCTTAGATATATGTATTTTTATTTGACGTATATGATGGGAAGCTTTCCTTTTGTGCATACGAGGTTGTAGATCTTTTTGTTTAAAGGTGGTGAGTTTTTATCGATTTTATAAACCATTCTCATCCTAATTTGTCCAGCTCCACCTAATGTGTATATTACGCTTTTTTTGCAGTTTACCTCTGTTAGTTCAAGCATACCATTCATAGGGGCTATGATGTTAGCTGCTTCTTCTGCACTTACAGAAGGCTTTTTGTGAAGGGTCTTGTAGGCTTCTTCGTTGGCTTTTTTGATACCTTGGAGTATAGCCTTAAATTTATCTTCTTTTACAAAAGAAAGCCATACCCTGTAGACACCATCTCCAAACTTGCCTTTACCTTTTGATATATAAACTCTGTAAGGGATTTTATTCTTTCCTACTTCGGAGATACTTTCTCCTATATACATATACTGAAGAGGTTTTGGCGGTTTTGCTTTAGTATAAGCCGTTATTCCATATGCGCTTTTTGGTATAGATACATCTGTATTTAGAGGTATTACCAAACCATAAGAAAATGAAAAAACCAACACACCAAATATAAAACCTATATATTTTTTCATAGAATAAGATTATAACATACAACTTATAAAGTTGCCTTGAGTTATAATAGTATGGAAATGAAGCAAAATGCTTTGGTATATCCATTTTACCTTCTTTATAAGTATCACTACCTTATATACGTTTTGGCTTTAAAAGAGCTAAAAATAAGGTATAGGGGCTCTATTTTTGGTTTTTTGTGGAGTATGCTAAACCCTCTTTTAAATCTTTTGATTTATACATTTTTGTTTGTGGTGATATTTAAAAGCACTGCAAAAAATTATCCAGTTTATTTTTTTAGCGGTATATTGCCCTGGAATTGGTTTTCCTCTTCTGTGATGGAGGCTACTGATTCTGTGGTTTCTGCTGGGGCTTTGATAACAAAATCTACGCTACCTGCTGAGATAGTGGTAATCACAAAAGTAGCTTCTAACCTCATAAACTATCTTTTATCGATACCTATATTGTTTTTATTTTTAATATTTTTTCATGTTAAGATAAGTTTTATAGTGCTTTTTCTTCCGGTGGTGATAATAATACAATTTTTTCTGACTTCAGGTGTAGCGTTTTTCCCAGCCACATGGAACGTATTTTATAGAGATGTTAGACAGATTATGCAGACCATTATACAGCTTTTGTTTTTTTGTATGCCGGTTATGTATTTTGATACACAAATACCTTCTAAATACCAAAAGCTAATATACCTAAACCCAATAGCTTATCTTATAAAGGTATACCACGATATTTTTTATGACAACCTAATGCCAAGACCTGAGCTTTTGATATTGTTATTTTTTATATCCATAGTAGTTTATATAATAGGGTTTAACTATTTTCACTCTAAAAAGGATGTTTTCGCAGAGTATATATGAGCGTTGTGATAGAGGTAAAAAATGTTACAAAGATCTTTAAAAGGCATACGAAAAAATATTTTTCCATAAAGTCTGCTTTTGTGGATTTTATAAAACACGGTAGACCACAAGTGCAGATAGTAAAAGCCCTTGACAATATAAGCTTTGATATGGTATCTGGAAGCACTTTGGGTATCATAGGGAAAAACGGCGCTGGTAAATCCACCCTTCTTAAAATAATATCTGGCATCATAAAACCCACTTCTGGAAGCGTAAAGGTAAAAGGAAGCTTAGTACCTCTTTTGGAGCTTGGCACTGGTTTTCATCCGGAGCTCACCGGTAGAGAAAACATCATCATAAGCGGTCTTATACTTGGGCTTTCCAAAAAAGAGATATACAAGAAAATAGATGAGATAATAGAGTTTGCAGAGTTAAAAGATGTGATAGATGAACCTGTAAGGACTTACTCTTCTGGTATGTATTCAAGGCTTGCTTTTTCTACGGCTTTTAGTATAGACCCAGATATTATAATCTTGGATGAGATACTATCAGTAGGTGATATAGCTTTTATGAAAAAAAGCAAAGAAAAGGTAAAAGAGTTTAAAAGAAGAAACAAAACGATATTGTTTGTAAGCCATGATATGACAAGTGTAAAAGAGATGTGTGATGAAGCTATTTATATAGACAAAGGTAGGCTAATCCAAAGAGGGAAGGTAGATAATGTGGTGAGTTTGTGCGGTTTATAATCAAAGCATATCTAAAAGCTCTTTTAGCTTGTTAGCATCTGTAAAGCTTGTAGACAAATCCGCTTCAGGGTGCCCATAAAGCCCACACAAAGCCACTACGTTAGTGGGGGTATGTTTTTTTAGAAGTCTTATAACAAAATCTGTCCTATAGCAGTGCGTTCCTATCAGAATGGTGATGTCGTGATTGCCATGAAGTATGGCTTCATGGGGGTTTGGTGGGTCCATCTCGACGTTTGGATCGTAGTTTTTTAGTTTTGGTCTATAATCTGGTAGTATCTTCACATTGGCATTTATCTTTTCTATCAAAAGCCTTGTGATATAGGCTTTTTCTTGGAGGTCTTTTTCGTTAAAATCCCAAAACAAAAGAGGTCCTACTACTATAGTTGGGTTTTTTGAGCTTTTAATAAGGCTTGCAAGCTCTTTAAATGCTTCTTTGTAAGAGACTACACTGTCTTTGATGGTGGCCTCACCTTTAAAGATATCTATTTGCATGGCGCTTCTTGTTCTATCTTCTTCTGGGGTTGGCACTGCTTTTGGTTTTTTGTAGTAAGGGGGTTTAAAATCTAAAAAGTATTTTGAAAAATCAAAGCTCTGATGAGATTTGCTAAATTCTTTTTTATCTTCTTTAAAAGCCAAAGACTTAGTAAGATCGTCTTTTATAAGATCAAGCTCTACACTAAACTCACCGTGATAAGCTTTTTCTTCTTCTTCCACACCAAGACTATAGCAAGTGGTACCTACTATATCAAAAAGCACTCCATTTGCTCCAAACATAGAGGCTTTTTGAAAAGCCTCGTAGCGCTTTTCGTAAAACTCATAACAACAATGCCCTATATAAGTATATCCATTTTTTGCACACCAAAGAAGCGTATCTCTTAAAAGCTCAAACGATGTAATGGTAATAGGTATCATACCCTTTTGATAGGCAAGCCTATAGGCATCTCCTACCGTGCATCCACCGCATTCCCCACAATCATCAAGATGCCTATAATCACACCATCTTGGTTTGGCACAGTAAGGAAGCAGCATCACCTTTGCCTTTTGAAGGTTTTCTTTTAAATCTCCTCCTATACTTGCAATAAGTGTATCTTCTTTTAAACCAAAATCTTTTGCATCGAGCTTTCTTATTGTAAACAAAACCGCTTCTTTTATATCTTCTTTTGATATATCTATGCTTTTAAAAGCCTTAGACTCTAAAAATACATCAAGCTCATCTTTTATAATGTCTATCTTTTTACCTTTTAAGAAGTTTTCTAAGCTTTTAATATAATCTTTTGGTGATATTATATAATCTCCGTTTATAAAAATATCTTCTAAAACACCCTCTGATGCTTTTATATAAACTCTAAAAGTACCACCTTTGCATCTATAAAGCCCATATGTATAGCCCTCTTTTGGCTTTGCATTTTCAAAGATAAAGTTTTTATCTGTCTCAAAATAAACATGTTCTTCTTCTTTTATATCAAAAGCCCCAAACTCATCGTAAAGACTGTTTAGAAGCATGTTGATAAACTCTTCTTTTGATATGTCTTTTCCTATAGATTTTCTTACGCTTGTAAGCCTATCATCTGCTGCTTTTATACCGTAAGAGGTGAGCTTTTCCACCGGCATATGTATACTTTTTAGCGTTTTTTCTATATTTAAAGACAAAGGCAGAAATATTTCAAACTCACCATCCTCAATATCCCCATGAACCACCGAAAGCCTTTTTTGACCTACTTTCAATTGAGTGCCTTCTATATTTACATCCTTTATTATATTTTTAAAAGCTTTTAAAAACCTCTCATAAAAAAGCTCTTTGGTGCCTTTTACTCTTACCCCTATAGTCTCTTCATCCACATAAACCGCTTGACCTGAAAGCCTACTTTTTAGAAGCCCTATGTTGTTTTTTTCTATATAATCAAGCCTTATCTCTTTCTCAGGGTCTTGATGATAGCCAATTATCACATATTCTTTATCAAAACTATATATATTTATGCTTCCGTGCTCTAGTAAAATTTTCATATCAAAAATCTCTTACAGAGTAAAAAAATTACAATGATAAAATTTATGATGAAGTATATCATGATTTGTAATTCTTAAGGCTGTGGTATAATTACACTATGAAGCTTTTACCAATAGGCATACAAACATTCGAGAAGATAAGAAATAGCAATTATTACTATGTAGATAAAACAATGTTTGTTAAAAAATTAGAAAACGGTGGATATTACTTTCTATCTCGTCCCAGAAGGTTTGGTAAATCCCTCTTTCTTGACACATTAAAAGAAGCGTTTTCTGGCAACAAAGAGCTTTTTAAAGGGCTTTATCTATACGATAATTGGAATTGGAATAAGAAATATCCTATTAT
Organism: Hydrogenobaculum sp. 3684; assembly: GCF_000213785.1. Taxonomy (NCBI): domain Bacteria; kingdom Pseudomonadati; phylum Aquificota; class Aquificia; order Aquificales; family Aquificaceae; genus Hydrogenobaculum; species Hydrogenobaculum sp. 3684. Next base: position 1,459,705 of record NC_015557.1, read on the forward strand.
AAAGTTTGATTTAAGCCAAGCTTACCCAGATACGGAGGAAAATCTTATAAAATCATTAGATTCTTTCCTAAAAGCTGTAGCAAAAGAGCATCAAATAACATTAGAAGAAGAGATATTGGGACTAAGATTTAAAGAGCTCATCCAAAAACTATATGAAAAATACAATCAAAAAGTGGTGGTACTTATAGATGAATACGATAAACCAATACTTGATGTAATAGAAGATATAGAAAAAGCAAGAAGAAATAGAGATATACTAAAAAAGTTTTTGAGATACTAAAGCCCTCTGACCCATACCTAAAGCTTGTTTTCTTAACAGGTGTATCAAGGTTTTCAAAAGTATCCATCTTTAGTGGATTAAACCAGCTTCAAGATATCACTTTAAACAAAGAGTTTTCTACAGTATGCGGTTATACCCAATCTGAGCTTGAAAGTGTGTTTTCCGATAGACTAAAGGATTTTGATAAAGAGAAGATAAAAGAGTGGTACAACGGTTATAGTTGGCTTGGAGATAAGGTTTACAATCCTTTTGATATACTGCTACTTTTTTCAGAAAAAAGGTTTAGAGCCTTTTGGTTTGAGACAGCAACGCCTACATTTTTGATAAAGATGTTTATGAAAAACAGATACTACATCCCAGAGCTTGAGAACCTTGAAGTGGGAGATGAGATTTTATCAAACCTTGATGTTGATAACATAAGGATAGAAAATCTTTTATTTCAATCTGGTTATCTTACCATAAAAGAGTTTAAAGAAAAATACGGAATATACATATTGTCCTACCCAAACTTAGAAGTGAGAAAAAGCTTCAACAGTTATTTTCTAACCTATACAATAGAAGATATCTCAGCAAAATATAAAACTGATATAGGTCTAATAGAGGCTTTTGAGAATAAACAAGTAGAAAAACTAAAAGACATCTTACATAGATTTTTTGCAAGCATCCCTCATGATTGGTATAGGAAAAACGATATAGATTCTTATGAAGGATTTTATCCATCTATCGTATATGCTCTTTTTAACGGAGCAGGGCTAAATGTGATAGCAGAAGACAATACAAATAAGGGTCAGATAGATTTAAGTGTCTTTAACCAAGATAGCGTTTATATCATAGAGTTTAAGGTAGTAGAGGACAAAGAGGAAGGAAATGCTTTAAAACAGATAAAAGAAAAAAAATATTATGAGAAGTATATAGGCAAGTATAGTGAGATATACCTAATAGGGATAGAGTTTAGCAAAAAAGATAAAAACATTGTGGGCTTTGAGTGGGAGAAGGTTTTATTTTGATTGCTATCTTTAATCAAAAATTTTGTAGCCTATCGGCATATTTCTTTAGCCACTTTGGCAAGCAAAAGCTTAAAAACGTTATTGCTTAATGGTTTCAATTAACTTACAAAACCTCTTCAATCTTGCCAGCTAGTATCACCTTCTTAAACATCTCATCTAAAGTTTGTATGTTATCTGTACTTTCTATCTTCTCTTCAAGCTCTTTTGGCAGTACTCCAAACTTGATAAGAATAACACTCTTAATGTCATCTTTTTTAGCCTTAACGAGCCCTTCTTGTAAGCCTTCTTGCTTACCTTTTTGTAATCCTTTCAAAGTAGCCTCTTGTTCTAACTGCTCTATAGCTTTTGCTGTGAATGGTAAATCTTTTAGCTCTTCTATAGTAAAAGGTGGTATCTCTAACATAGGCTCCTCCTTAAATACTCTTTCAAATTCTTCATTTAATTTAGGTCTTACCTTTAACAATGTCAATATCTTTCCAGTCCAGTCAGATCTTTCTTGCTCTGGTAAGTTTCTTAATTTGGATAGAGCTTTACGAAATAGCTTTTCTCTATTTCTCACGTTGCACAAAAACGCAAAGGTTATATCTGCCATGTTATCAGATTCCAACAGATCATCACATTGAAAATCTTTTAGGTCTATCAGCTCATATTCGTAAGAAAGCTTTGAATCTTTTAAAGTGTTTTTCATGTTGCATTTGTCTTCACCAAGATATATAAGCTTTTGGTGTATAGTCTTTTCTTTGTATTCCATTTTGATGAGGCTATAATACTCAAACATCCTATAAAGCATGGTCTTATCGTTTTTTGTCTGGAATTCTATATGAAGGATAGAATCATCTTCTAACTCAAGGAGTAGATCCACTCTTCTTTCTTTTGTTGTTTTAAATACTGAATCTAACTCCCGCTTATATTTTATACCTATTATATCTCTCATTAGCTTACTTTCCAAAAGAGGAAGTATTATATTCTTTATGGTTATATCTATATCTTGAGGATGACGGTTTTGCTGATCCATTTATATATTATAAGAGACATGCTTAAATTATGATTAGGATATAGTAAGCTTATGCGATGCTATCAAATATATGTTTCATTGTAAGCATTGCCCATTGTGCGCAAAGATCTTGGTATGTCTTACTTATAATATCTTCATCAGATATTTTATTTAGATCTATAAGTATATAGTTTAGCTTAGATACATATTTTTCTAAGTTTTGGTCTTCTAATACTGGTAAGGATGTGGGTATGTTCCATTCACCTTTTCCATCCCCGCCACGTTTGTGCTCAATCTTGAAAAATTTGATAAATTGATAGAAGACCTTAGACTTGTTCTAAAAGCTATATGTCGCTCGATCACTATGCTAAAATATCTATATGCCAAAAGCTAAAAAACCAAAAATCTTGATAATGGATATATTTTGGAACGATACTCACAACGACGCTACCTTTATAGGTGGTGGACAGAAGATGATATTGAAGTTTTATGAGCTTTTAAAAAAAGATTACGATATCAGCATTTTAACCTCTCAAAAATTTCTTTTAGAAAAAGCCCAAAAACTTGGTATAAAAACTATATCTTTGTACTATCCAAAAGATAAAATATCTCAAGAGCTTGAAAAAATCAAAGAAGATATAAAAAAATACGATATACTTATTATAAACAATCAACTTGCAAGAGACTTGCATCCAAACACTGTACTATGGGTGCATGCAGATTATTTTAGCCTTTGTACAAAACCTGAGATAGAAGCTTGGACGGAGTTTGCCAAAAACCCCAATGTAAAGTATATAGTCTTTGTATCAGAACCTATAAAAGATAGTATAGCATCAAAAGGAAATCTTCCAGTAGAAAAACTAAAGGTCATACCAAACTGGATTGAAAAACTAGAGCCAAAACCAAAAGCATACAATGAAAACTTCAGAGTGGCTTGGGTAGGGACTTTAAAACCAGATAAAGACTGGCAAGAGCTATCTCAAACACTAAAAGGTACAGACATAGATGTAGATTTTCTTGGAAACGGACGAGACCTTGTTTTTGCCAAAGAGCTAAAAGAGCTAAAACCAAGGCTTTTTGCCCATCAGCATTTTTTGGGTTTTGTGGAAGACCCTATAGGATATATGAAAGAGCACTCCTCTGTTTTTGTTTTTACATCAAAAGCAAAATTTGAAGCCTTACCACTTTCACTTCTTGAAGCGATGTCTATAGGTATACCATGTATTGCCTACAGATCAGATATCACAAAGTATGTGCTTGGTGAAGACGGGCTTTTTTACAACACAAAAGAAGAGCTAAAAGATATTATATTTAGACTAAAAGCCGATAAAACATTTTACGAACAAAATGCAAATTACTCATTAGAAAGGGCAAAGCTATTTCACAAAGACCGCATAAAAGATATGTGGGAAGAGATTTTTAAAAAACACTTGACAAATGAAAAATAATTTGCTATACTTTTAAAAGCAAAATTTTTAGGAGGTAGAAAATATGCGAAAGATTAAAAGTACAGCGCTATTAGGCGCTTTTGTTGCGGTAGCAAGTGTAGGTGCCATATCCCATGAGGCACATGGGACCAAGGTAACATCTATAGTCAATACTATTGCTAAAGAATATCTTCCAGGCAACGTATCGCTTCCAACCCCTTACATAACCCCAAGCGTAAATTACCCATCCAATGCTTCGGTTACGTTAATATTGAGCGGGGCTAGTTTTGTAAATGGCGATTATTACGCAATACTTGGTGCTGGAAGCTCTACTTTGTGTACTACTCAAGAATCTTATTCTGGACTTAACAGTTTAACACTTAGCAATTGTTCTCTAACGGCTAATGCCTCATACACAATAGTAGGTGGTGGATTATCTACATATGCAAATAATACCTCATTTACCGTTTATGGTTCTCAAGGCACAAGCTCTATAGTCCTATCCTATAGCTCAGACGTTGGTAACGATACACCAAGCTCAGTAACGTTAGCACAAGTACAACAACAGCTAACTGTTACACCAGCTAATGCTGGTACAGCTATCATAGACCCAAGCAGCTTGAGCACATTTGTAAGTGGCAGTTATGTTTATGATTATAATACTGCTTATAACACCATGACAATTTCTTCGTCTACTGGCTTTTCTACCTCTATAAGTTCAGACACTCTAAATGTTGTATTTAATGGTATACCAAGTTCTGTGTCTACTATATATACTTATTTTTCAGGTGCTACTTCTAGCACCAGCGATACTGCATCTTCAAATTATACTCAAGGAACAGGTAGTGCTACTGTAAGCTTAACGCTTCCTTCTAATGGTGCAGTGTTTAGCTCACCTTACTCAGACACAGCAATCTTTCACTTCTCAAACTCTGGCAATATACAACCTGGCACGATATATATCTCTTCTATAGCAAGCACAAGCAGCAATAGTTACTCATACTTCTCTGGTTCTCAAAACTTCTTAACATTCGCATTTGGTGGTACACAAATCTATGTACCAGACGCTTTAGCACCTTACGATGGTAACGCTATACAATCTGGTTATATCACCATATCTATGCCATCAAGCGCTTCTATAGCAAGTATAAGCGTTCTGAACAATCCAAGTGCCAGCTGTCCAACAAACGGCATATTAACATCTACAAGCACTCCCAATGTGTATTACATAAACTTAGCAACATTGGCATCGTTGTGTACAGGTCTCACTCCAACAGCATGGCAATCTGGTGTACCACTTGTTATAAATATCGCTGGTTCAAACGCTACTCCAAACAATATAACAGCTGATGCTTACGCAACATTTAACGGTATGCTAAAACGTATCCCTGTAAACGTAGTGTATAGTGCAATCATTAATTATCTTGGCTTCTTCTCTTATTAATCTCTAAAATCTCTCCCCTTCCCTTAGATGGGAAGGGGTTTTTAAAAATGTATCATATAGTAGATGTTGGGTGTAGATGGGGTTTTGCAGATAGATTTTTAGATCATATAGATAAACTTTTTATCTTTGGTTTTGATCCAGATCAAGAAGAATGCACCAAGCTATCAAATAGATACAACCACCCTCATATCAAGCTTATCCCATATGCTCTTTTGGATGAAGAAAAAGAAGTAGATATCTATATCACCCAAAATCCTGGTTGCTCTTCTATATACCCTCCAGATAAGTTTGTGATAGATACATTTTTGTGGTGTGCCGGTGAGCATCCTCTTTATAAAAGTATCTCAAAAACCACCACCCTTGATAAATTTGCCTCTGATAACGGTATACAAAAAATAGACTATATCAAGATAGACACCCAAGGAGCAGAGCTCTTAGTCCTAAAAGGTGCCAAAAACATCCTAAAAACCACATCTTTTATAAAAGTAGAGGTTCAGTTTAACCCTCTATACGAAGGGGCTTCTCTTTTTTCAGATATAGATATGTATCTTAGGTCTCAAGGTTTTGTGCTCTATAGGTTTTTTGATTTAAACCACTATGGGGTTTTTGGTGAAAAGCTTATAAACTTAGAAGAGTTTGAGCTAAACTTCGATGCTACCATTTTCAAACTCCCTCAAAAAGGTGGTCAGCTTTACTGGGGTGATGCTTTGTATGTAAAAGAGCCTATAGCAAAAGGACTACTAAAACCCGAAGAGTTTGACTATATCATAGAGCTTTCAAACATACTTGGTTATCACGATATAGCCCATAGGTTAAACCTTTTTAGGGCTTTTAAAAACCAAAATGATGTAAATTTCTTAAGTTATCAATTTATGCTCTCCGAAAGAGCCCACGAATCCTCACCAGACCTCCAAAAAGAGCTAAACCACTACAAAGCCCGCTTAGAAGAGCTCCAAAACGCCTACAACGCCATCATAAACTCAAGATCTTACAAACTCGCCTCCTTCCTCTCAAAAACCAAAAAGCTTGTGTTAGATTATCTAAAAAAGCTCGGTTGACGTGGGTTTTTAGCTCACAAAATCTCTTCAATCTTGCCAGCCAGTGCAACCCTTTTTAACATATCATCTAAAATCTGTATATCATTTGTACTTTCTATCTTTTCTTCAAGCTCTTTTGGTAGTACTCCAAACTTGATGAGAATAACACTCTTAATGTCATCTTTTTTGGCCTTAATTAATCCTTCTTGCTTACCTTTTTCTAATCCTTCTTGCAATCCTTCTTGCCTTCCTTCTTGCTTACCTTTTTCTAATCCTTTTAAAATAGCCTCTTGTTCTAATTGCTCTATAGCTTTTGCTGTGAATGGTAAATCTTTTAGCTCTTCTATAGTAAAGGGCGGTATCTCTAACATAGGCTCCTCCTTAAGCAATATTTTAAATCCTTCTCTTAATTTAGGTCTTACCTTTAACAATGTCAATATCTTTCCAACCCATTCAGATCTTTCTTGCTCTGGTAATTTTCTTAACTTGGATAGAGCTTTACGAAATAGCTTTTCTCTATTTCTCACGTTGCACAAAAACGCAAAGGTTATATCTGCCATGTTGTCAGATTCCAACAGATCATCACATTGAAAATCTTTTAGATCTATCAGCTCATATTCGTAAGAAAGCTTTGAATCTTTTAAAGTGTTTTTCATGTTGCATTTGTCTTCACCAAGATATATAAGCTTTTGGTGTATAGTCTTTTCTTTGTATTCCATTTTGATGAGGCTATAATACTCAAACATCCTATAAAGCATTGTATTATCGTTTGTTGTCTGGAATTCTATATGAAGGATAGAATCATCTTCTAACTCAAGGAGTAGATCCACTCTTCTTTCTTTTGTTGTTTTAAATACTGAATCTAACTCCCGCTTATATTTTATACCTATTATATCTCTCATTAGCTTACTTTCCAAAAGAGGAAGTATTATATTCTTTATGGTTATATCTATATCTTGAGGATGACGGTTTTGCTGATCCATTTATATATTATAAGAGACATGCTTAAATTGTGATTAGGATATAGTAAGCTTATATGCTCACAATCTAAGGGAACAAATTATCTAACCTACAAAATCTCTTCAATCTTACTAGCCAGTAATCGTGGGGATAATACAAACAAGGCTGGGAAGTTATACTTTTTGGTTATATGCTAAAATATGGTATAATATATGTTTATGAACGATGAGTTTTACAAAGCTTTTGAAGATGAGTTTAGAGGTGAAGAAGAGGAGATAAAACGAAGGCTTACATTTTACACGCCTCTTTTAAAAGCCTACTCCGAGGCTTACCCATCTTCTAAGCCAAAAGCCCTTGACATAGGTTGTGGTAGAGGTGAGATGCTAAGCCTTTATGAAGAGCTTGGTTTTGAGGCTTTTGGTATAGATACAAATAAAATTATGGTCTCTTACGCTTCTTCTAAGGGTCTTCATGTGGAGCTATCGGATGCTATTTCTTTCTTAAAAGCCCAAGACTCAAACACCTACGATGTGATATCTCTTATACATGTATTGGAGCATCTTCCGTTTGAATACGCTTTTGAGCTTTACAAAGAGGTTTTTAGAACCCTCAAAGAAGGTGGAAGCTTCATCATAGAGTTTCCATACACCGACAACATCCCCATGGGCACCATAGATTTTTACCTCGATCCCACCCACCTAAAACCCATCCACCCAAAAGCCGTAAAGTTTATATTAGAATACGATGGTTTTATAGGTGTTTCTTATTTTGGCGTTCATGGATACTACAAAGACCCCCAAAGCATTGGTTTTGAAGATGCTTTTTCAAGCTTTGTGGCACCACAAGTGGCTATAATAGCTACCAAACCAGCTCCTAACAAACTATTTTTAGACAGGATAGAATCCTCCAAAGAGGCTATAAAAGCCTCTTCCTACCCGAGTTTAAGAGAGATAGTAAACTACGCTTCTCAAAATCTAAACAATAAGTTTCAAAATATATCAGACGAGCTAAAGCAAATTTTAGATGAAATATCATCTTTAAAATCTCAAAACAGTTATTTATCAAATGAAGTAGAAAATATAAAATCTCAGCAATCTCATATAAACAATATGCTTATGTTCCTCAAAAGCCAAATAGATATGCTTATTTACTCAAAACTCTGGCGTATGTATACTATACTTGGAAAAATCAAAAGAAGACTCCTAAAAAAAACCTGATTTGAAAAAGCTTGATATTGATGTTGAAATGCTCTTTAAAGCTATAGATGAAGAGGCCGTGAAAAGACGCAACAAGCTATTATGAAAAATATACTTGTCATAAACTTTTTCCCTGCTTTTGTGCCACCTTCAAGCGGTGGTGAGTTAAGATACTACAACCTTTATCTTAAACTAAGCAAATATTTCAACATTACCCTTATCTCACCTACATATTCTCACCATCCGCAAGAAACTATAATCCATTCCGACACATTTAGAGAAATAAGAGTTCCAAAGGAAGATATTCATGATAAACTGCACGCTGACATATCAAAAGAAAATATTGCAGACGAGTTTTCAGCGCTAGTCTGTGCTTTATCCTCAAAATATCACAACAAATACCATGAGATTTATTTGGATATACAAGAAAACGCAGATATTATAATCCATGAGTCTCCTTATATGCTAGACTACGATATATTGTTTGGTTTTGATAAAAGACCACGCATATACAATAGCTACAACGTGGAATCTGATTTGGTATCAAGCGTATGGAAGGGTGAATCTTCAAATAAGTATAAAAAGTATATTTACGAGTTGGAAAAAAGATTGGTATTAGGAAGCGATGCTGTATTTGCGGTGAGCAAAGAAGATATAAATAAGTTTAAAGATCAATTTAATGCTTTTGATAAGCATTTTAGTATAGTTCCAAACGGAATAAATCCAGGTGATTATCTTCCAAGGAATCCTTCAAACAAAAAAACGGTGCTCTTCTTTGGTAGCTTTCATCAACCAAACATCGAAGCAGCAGATTTTATAATAAATTATCTTGCACCATCTTTGCCAAATGTAAATTTTGTTATAGCTGGGAATTGTGTGGTAAATCAAAAATCAAAAGCCAAAAATGTGGCTATTCTCGGTAAGATTACTCATGAGGAAAAATTAAAGCTACTTTCTACTGTAGATATAGCCATAAACCCCATGTTTAGTGGCGGTGGCACAAACCTTAAGATGCTTGAATATCTTGTTTCTGGCATTCCAACTATCACAACACCTCTTGGAGCAAGAGGATTAGACCTTATAAATAACAAACATGTTTTTATAGCCGATAAAGAGGAGTTTAAAGAAAGAATATTGGATGTATTGAACAATTTAGACTTTGCCAAGAAAGTGGCAGATGAGAGTAAATCGTATGTAATAGAAAATTTTTCCTGGGATGCCATAGCCAAAAAAGCATCTATAGAAATAGAAAAAATTTCTGAGGAAAAAGCTTATAAAAAAAGAAACATTTTGGTTTTAAATGATTTCTCTGCTTCAAATCCACAAGGTGGTGGGGAAGTCAGAATAAATAGAATTTACAGTCATTTAAGCAAATATTACAATATAAGGCTTCTTTGTTTTTCAAAATCTGACGAGATAAATATAGTTAGTATAAAAGATGATTTTTACGAGATACAAATTCCAAAAACTGAAGAACACAAAGAAAAGGAAAATCTTTTTAAATGGTATATATCTGCTAACGATATCGTAAACTTCATGGAAGCTCCAAAAAATAAGCTACTATCGAAAGTTTTTAGTGCATTGTCAAAATGGGCGGATATCATGATACTAACTCACCCTTACATGGTTGGTTTATTAGAAAACAAAAACGTTTCCAACAAACCAATAATATATGAAAGCTTCAATGCAGAATTCTTTTTAAAGCAAGATTTACTAAAAGGCCATCCTCATTATAACGAACTTATAGAAGCTGTGAAAAAATGCGAAACAGAAGCTATAGAGCTTAGCAATAGGATAACGGTTACATCGGGAAACGATATAGAAAAGCTAATAGCTTTAGGTGCAAAGAAAGATAAAATAGACATTGTTCCAAATGGTGCAGATGTGGGTGATATAAACACTAAAAACGATATTTCACATATAAAACGGATCTTAAATGGTAGGCCTTTTATAGTATTTATAGGAAGCGCTCATTATCCAAACGTAGAGGCCTTTCAATTTATTAATCAAACCCTATCAAAAGAACTGCCAGAAGCTGTTTTTGGTATAATTGGTAGTGTTTGTAACAGTATACCTATTACCAGCAACAATATTATTTTGTTTGGAGTTTTAGATGATATCAAAAAAGACATTGTTCTTGAGTTAGCCGATATAGCCATAAATCCAATTATTTCTGGTGGTGGTTCTAACCTAAAATTGGCAGAATATTTTTCTAAAGGCATAGCCGCTGTTACAACGCCTTTTGGAGCAAGAGGTTATAACATAAAAAACAATACTCATGCTATCATATGCGATCTTCATGATTTTGCCAAAGAAATAAAGTTTTTAATAAATGATAGTGCAAGAAGAAGCTATTTGGGTACCCAAGGATATATATATGCTAAAAAATATCTTGATTGGTCAAAACAAGCTGAGCTTTTTCGCTACATAATAGAAAAAAAGATATCAAGCGATGAAGTTATTGAAAATAAAAGACGGCTTTTAGTGGATGTAACAGCCATTTCTCAAGAGGATAAAAAAACAGGAATTCAGAGGGTGATAAGATCGCAGCTTTTTTATCTAAGCAAGCTGCTGCCAGAAGATTTTGAGCTAACACTCGTATATCTAGATAATGTAGACGGTAGTTGGTGCTACAAATATGCAAGCTATTATGCTTTTGATACTGGTCTGAGGGATTACCTTGAACCAGAAATACCAGTGGACATAGACTCAAAAGATATACTATATATTCCAGATTGGTATCCGGAAGATTTTTTAAAAGCCTATACATCTGGTTTTTTTAAAAGCCTGAAAACAAAAGGTGTAAGAATAGTATCTTTAATCCACGATATATTACCGATACAATTTCCCCAATATTTTCCAGAAGGGCATGACATAAAACAAGCCGAATGGGTGAGAAGCTTGGCTGACATATCAGATCATATTGTATGCGTTTCTAAAACTGTTGCAGATTCTGTATCTAACTTTTTAAATAAAAGCGATCTTAATATAACCTATATCCACAATGGAGCAGATATTGAAAACTCAGTGCCTACAAAAGGATTGCCCCAAGATCATGAAAGGGTTTTAGGGCTTTTAACATCAAAACCAAGCTTTCTGATGGTGGGCACTATAGAACCAAGAAAAGGACATCTACAAACCATAAAAGCTTTTGAGATACTATGGCAAAAAGGATTAGATATAAACCTTGTAATAGTAGGAAAAGAAGGCTGGATGGTTGAGCATGTGATAGATTTGATTAGGACCCACAAAGAGCTAAACAAAAGACTTTTTTGGCTATCTGGTATCTCAGATGAATACCTTGAGAAAATATACGCTTCTTCTACATGCTTTATCATGGCATCCGAAGGAGAGGGTTTTGGACTTCCCATTATTGAAGCTGCAAGACACAAACTACCCATCATAGCCCGTGATATACCAATTTTTAGAGAAATAGCTGGTGATAGTGCTTATTATTTTCCAAACGATAAAAGCCCGCAAACTTTGGCAAACACCATCGAAAACTGGCTAAATCTATACAAAGAAAATAAGCATCCAAAACCAGATGGTATAAAATATATAACATGGAAAGAGAATGTGAAAAGACTATTAGAGGTACTGCTGGGTGGAGAATAGGAAAAAGATTGCCATTGTGATCCCTGCTTACAACGAAGAGGATAATGTAGAAATAGCTTACAAGAGACTGAAAGAGGTGTTAGACTCTACAAATTACGATTATGAGCTTATCTTTGTAGATGATGGTTCAAAAGACAATACGCTTAGTAAACTTTTAGAGCTTTATGAAAAAGATAAAAAAGTAAAAGTTATATCTCTTTCTAGAAATTTTGGCAAAGAAATAGCCTTAAGTGCAGGTTTAGATTACGTAGATGCCGATGCTGTCATACCTTTTGATGCTGATCTGCAGCATCCTCCAGAAGTGATACCAGAGCTTCTTGCTAAATTTGAAGAAGGCTATGATGTGGTAAACGCTGTGAAAAGAAAGCGTGGAGGAGAAAATTTTTTCAAAAGATTTATGTCTGAGACTTTTTATAAAATAATAAATAATGTCTCAAGCGTTGAAATACCACGAAATGTGGGGGATTTTAGGTTAATATCCAAAGATGCTTTAAACGCTGTCAAGCAAATAAGAGAGAGAAAAAGATTTATGAAAGGTATATTTGCTTGGGTAGGTTTTAAAACTGCATCGGTTTATTACGAGACTGCTCCAAGACATGCTGGCAAAACAAAATGGAATTATTTTAAGCTGATAAACTTAGCAATAGAGGGTATAACTTCTTTTTCTATAGCACCTTTAAGACTGGCATCACTTTTAGGTTTATTTGTATCTTTTGTAGCTTTTTTATACGCTATGTGGATAATTATCCAAAAACTTATATACGGCAATCCTGTGAAGGGCTATCCATCGATAATGGTTGCTATATTGTTTCTTGGCGGTGTTCAGCTCATAACCATAGGTATAATAGGAGAATACGTTGGAAGAATATACGAAGAGGTAAAACAAAGACCCCTTTACATCGTTAAAAAAATATGGGATAAAGACAATAAAGACAAATAGTATGCAAATATTAAAATATCTTTTAGTTGGTACCATAAATACAATCGTAGGTTATGGCATCATATTTTTTCTTATGTTTTTGGGTGTATCTCCAGAAATAAGCAATATAGTAGGTTATGCTGTGGGTATAAGCGTATCTTATGTATTAAACAAAATTTATACATTCCAAAGCAAGGCTCATCCAAAAAAAGAGTTTCCTAAGTTTGTTTTATCGCTTTTAGCATCTTATACATTAAACTTTTTAACGCTTGTTTTGTGTATTCATATACTTAAGATAAATCCTTATATATCTCAAATTATAAGCGGTGCAGTATATACGCTTAGTGGTTTTGTGTTTTTGAAATATTTTGCGTTCAGAGGTTCAAAAGATGAAAGATATGCTTAAAAAGTTTTTAAATACAAAGTATTTTGCTTTCTTTTTTTATCTTGCTTTGGCAGTAGTGTTTTGGGGAATACCGATGGATTTTGAGTTTACATCAAGATTAAATATATCTGGCGATCCCGCTTTTTATCTATGGTCCATAAAATGGTGGCCTTATGCTATATCTCATGGCCTGAATCCTTTTCTTACAAAAGCATTTTGGGCTCCTTTTGGTCAAGATCTTGCTTGGACTACTTCGGTACCTTCTATAGCGCTATTGTTCTCACCCATAACGCTTAGCTTTGGACCTGTTCTTTCATATAATTTAGCAACTATTTTATCGCTTGCTCTGGCACCTTTTGGGATATATCTGATATGCAAAAGTATAAATTTAAGTCAATCTTCTTCTATATTTGGCGGCCTTATCTTTTTCTTTTCAAGTTATGTGTGGGGTCAGCTTTTGGGACATCTAACCTTATACGTAGTATTTGTTATCCCATTTTTAATTTATTTGTTTATTTTGAGATTTAAAAATGAAATCGGCTCTAAGAAATATATATTAATCTCTGGGATACTTCTTGCTCTTCAGTTTGGAATATCAGCTGAGGTATATACTACTTTTATTACATTTTCTTATATAGCTTTATTTATAATGTTTTATATATTCCGTAAAGATGAGAAGTATAAAAAACTTATACTGAAGACTGCTTTAGAATCTTCTTTAGCAGTTTTATTAAGCGCTTTACTGTTGTTGCCATATTTGTACTATATATTTTATAGATATGTTAAAGAGCCTTTAAACGCTCCATCTGCTTATGAAGCAGACCCGTTGAACTTTTTCATACCAACACCAATTACATTGTTATTTGGAAAATTGTTTGAACCGATAAGCAAAAAATTTATTGGAAACTACTCTGAAGAAGGAGCGTATTTAGGGCTTCCTTTAATATTTATCATCGTTTCTTTTATATTTGCATCAAGGCGTAGTAAAAATAGATTTTATATATTTTTGTCGTCTCTTTTTATAGTCTTGGTTATAGCCAGCTTTGGACCATATTTAAAATCTTTGGGACATCGTTTATTGTTGGTTATGCCATGGTATATATTTACAAAAATGCCACTTATAAAAAACGCATTACCCACGAGATTTACTCTTTATATTGATATAGTTGCAGCTATTATAAGTGCTATATGGTTTGAAAAATCAAATATTAACAAAAATATCAAATATTCTATATCCTTTTTGGCTATCCTATTTCTAATACCAAATCTAAATATGTATCGTGGATCACAGATTATATATCCAAGTTTCATATCATCAGGAATATATAAAAAATATATAAAACAAGGCGAAAATATAATTGTATTTCCAACTTATGGTGCCTATGGTGTTCAAGGACCTTTGTGGCAAATGAAAACGGATTTTTACTTTAACCTTTCTCAAGTAATAGCTGGTCCAACTCCTAAAGAATTGCAAGAAGATAAAGATGTTCATTGGTTTTTGGATCATTTTATATGGGGTGATATGAAAAGCGATATAAATCCTTGCTCAGAATATTCATTTTTATCGTATTTATCAAAGTCCAAAGTGGGTGCTATACTTGTGCCAGAAGATTACAAAAATCAAAATCTTCAAAAATTGTTGGATACATCTGGTCTAAAACCTATTGAAGTTGGCAAAGTTATAATTTATCAAATTGATTTAAGTTATCTTGACTCAAAACTAAAAGAAGCCAAAAATGAATGCTCTAAATATTTTAGCGATACATTCTCTACCCTTCTCTCCTCTTCCCAAAAATTCCTATCAGATGGTGGTAATCCATCAAAGCTCTTGCCTCAATACTTAGAAGAAAATGGCTATCTTCCTAAATCTTTTGGCTATGAAACTGGCTCTGCTATCAATTGGACTAAAAACGGTGGATGGATAGGATGGTGGGGCTGCCCAGATGGAAAAGGTAAGTGTTTTGGGGTAGGAGTAGTTGGAAGCATTGATAAGGTAAAGCCAATTATAGATAGCTATAAATCCCAAGCTTTACAGATATTTTTCCCATACCCCAAGCTTTACAATCCAAACTCTTCACAAGGCACAGGAGAGCTTCTTATGATATTTAGAGATCCAGAACCTAAAAAGAATAAGGATGAACAAAATTATAAGTAATCTAAAATCTGAGATATCTTATATGTTTTATTTTCTTCTACGTCATATACTTCCATGTCTTTGAGCATTTCTACTGCTTCTGCTGCAGAAGTTTTGATCTGCTTAAACTTACCAGGTTTATATCCTTCTTCTATACTTACTTCTCTTAGATTTCCTTTAACGTCTTCTCTTACAAAAAAAGCATTAACCCCGTTACTATCACACCCTACAAATATATAACCTTTTCTTTTTGCTAAATTTACCAATGCTTTTAGCGAAGCTCCAAAATACCATCCAGAAGGGTTTGCTCTAAACCTTTCAAAGTCATCGCTATAAGGAATTGTTATTGCTTTTTTATAGCCAAATAGAGCATTGTATTCACATATAACTATCCTTGGTTTTACAACTTCTATGCTTTCCCACACCCAATAATCCATACCATCTATGTCTATGCTTAAAAGCCCTATATCTTCGTAAGGTACATTGTTTTTCAATAGTTCGTTAATGTTGTTTTTTGTAATAAAAACGTTTATTGCTTTTAGGTCATATCTCCAATAAACTTCTGAGGATTTTATATCTTCTATATAACGTTCCACAACATCCATCACTAGCCCACTCCAATTATAGTAGATTAGAAGAAATCTTGTGTTGGCCTCTTCGTAATTTTCTACTCCAAACTCAACAAAATACTTATTTTCAATAGGAATTGATTCAACCAAATAGCAGATTATCCATCTTCTCCAAATTGAGAGTATATGCAAAACTCAGCATCGTTTATGTTTTGTATAAGATCTTTTCTTCTTCTTAAATCTTGAACACACAAATGCCCTATGGCATTTTTTAAGATATAGGCATCTTTCTTCCTTACATTGTATAAATGCCATACGGCATCTCTTAAAGATCCGATATCTCCTCTTATGCTGTATAAATCCCTAATAGTCTCGTTTAAAAGCTTTACATCTCTTTCTCTTGCTTCATCTAAATGTCTTATGGTTTCTTTTACAGAATCAATATCTCCTCTTCTGGCCAAGCTTCTTAAGTAAGTTTTAATTCTATTTAGCATACAATCTAATTTTATCACAGCACAAAAACTACCCACTTAATAAATTATTGGGCTATAATACTAATACAAATGGCCAAAATACTTATAGATTTTACAGATACATATATTACTGGATTAAACACTGGCATACAGAGGGTTGTAAGGAATATAATAAAAAATAAAGATATAATAAAAGATATCACTCAAAAAGAAGTGATACCTACTATCTTTGTAGGTAAACCAGTACAAAAAGAGGCTATCCATAGGAAAAGAGATATAGTACTTAAGATAAGACAACATCTTGTTAGATACCCATATTTATATTCTATAGCTGCAAGATCTTACAAGCGTCTTTCAAAGTATAAACCAGATATAATTAAAAGTAAGCTTTCTGATGAAAGTATAACTGTTTCTGATGATGATATATTATTTGTAGGTGATGCTTTTTGGAGTGAGTGCTATGAAGATGAGTTTTTTGAGTTTGCTTCAAAGCTAAATCTTGTTTTACTAATTCATGATATCATACCCATTACACATCCAGATATCCAACCAGAGCATATTGTAAAAGCTTTTAATACAAAAGTTATAGATATGATGAAAATATCAAAGCTAATCCTTACTGTATCAAAAAGTGAGGCAAAGATTATAAAAGATTTCCTAAGATCAAAAAATATAGATAAGCCTATCTATCCCATAAGGCTTGGCACAGATATAAAGATATCTCAAAACATCAAAAAACCAAACGGGTTTGATGTAAAAGATTTTTATCTTATGGTGGGTACTGTTGAACCAAGAAAAAATCATCTTTTTGTCTTAGAGGCTTTTCATAAGATATGGAAAGAAAACCAAGATTTTCCAAACCTTGTAATAGCTGGGAGGTTTGGCTGGAAATATCAGAGCGTGCTTGATTTTATAATGGGCTCTCCTTTCAAAGACAAGAAGCTGTTTTTTATAGAAAGCCCCCCAGATGAAGAGCTGGAGTTTTTATACCAAAACGCCAAAGCCCTTATCATGGCATCCATTAGAGAAGGTTTTGGGCTTCCTATTGTGGAGGCTATGGCAAAACATAAACCCATTTTAGCAAGCGATATTGAGGTATTCAAAGAAGTGGCTGGAGATTATCCCATATACTTTGACCCTTACAGCGTAGATTCTCTTATAGATGCTATTAAAAGCTTTGAAACAGGAGCTATCAAACCCAGTTTTCCAAATATCACACTAAACACCTGGGAAGATACCGCCAAAGATATAGCTATTGCTATTAAAAAACATTTTAATTTTTAGTGCTTTTAAAATCATCGTAAGCCTCTTCTACAAAGGTTTTTATCTCTTTTTCAAATCTATCTCTTGAAAACCTTAGAGCGTTTTGTCTTATCGTTTTTGGGTCAAAGGTATCTTGAAGCTTTTCAAAGGTGTTTATAGCTTCTACGATAGAATCAACATTTTGATTTAAAAAATAAATCCCTGTTTTTTTATCCAAAACCGTTTCTTTTGCTCCACCAAAACCATAGCATATAACAGGTGTCCCACAGGCTTGAGCCTCCACTGGTGCTATGCCAAAATCTTCTTCTGCTGCAAACACAAAAGCTTTGGCCCTTTGCATGAGGTCTATAAGTGCGCTTTCTTTTTGATAGCCAAGAAGCTCTATATTTTTTGAAGCTTTGGCTTTTACTTTGTTAAAATCTGGTCCATCTCCTACCACCACAAGTTTTTTACCTATTTTACTAAAAGCCTCCACTATAAGATCCATCTTTTTGTATGGCACCATCCTTGAAGCGCTTAGATAAAAATCTTCTTTTTTTTCTCTTAGACTAAATTTATCCACATCCACAGGCGGATATATCACAGTGGCATCTTTGTTGTATATTTTCTTTATCCTTTTGGCTACATGGTATGATACGGCAATATAGCGGTCTACTCTGTTGGCGGTTAGGCTATCCCACATTCTTATCTTATGCAAAAAATACCTTGCCAAAAATCCTTTTATACCCTTTTCAAGGTTTGCTTCTTTTAGATAATCAAAGTACAGATCCCAAGCGTATCTCATGGGTGTATAAACGTAGCTTATATGAAGCTGATACGGATGCGTTAGTACCCCTTTTGCCACTGCATGAGAACTAGACAATACAATATCGTACTCCCTTAGGTCAAACTGCTCTATGGCTATTGGAAAAAGCGGTAAATAGTTTCTATACTTTGTTTTGGCAAAAGGAAGATGCTGTATAAAACTAGTTTTTGAGCTTTTACCTTTTAAGATAATATCTCTATCTTCTTTATTTAAAAAATCCACAAGAGCGTATATAACAAAATCATCCCAGATGTTTGTAAAACTTTCTACACACCTTTCTGCCCCTCCATACACCACAAACCAATCATGCACCAAAGCTTTTTTCATCGGATCAAAAACCATTATACCAAATATGCTATAATATCTATCATGAAAAAAGCACTAATAACAGGTATTAGAGGACAAGACGGGGCATACTTGGCAAAGCTGTTGCTTGAAAACGGCTACGAGGTTTACGGGGCTGATAGAAGAAGCGGTGATTCTTCAAACTGGCGCTTAAAAGAGCTTGGTATAGAAAAACATGTAAAGATTGTCTATATGGATCTTTTGGAGCTTACCAACATAAGGCATGTGATAAAAGATGTTATGCCAGATGAGGTTTACAACTTGGCAGCCCAGAGTTTCGTAGGTATTTCTTTTGAGCAGCCCATCCTTACCACAGATATAGATGCCCTTGGGGTTTTGAGGCTTTTAGAAAATATAAGAGATATAAAAAAAGATACCAAGTTTTACCAAGCTTCTACCTCTGAGATGTTTGGAAAAGTAAAAGAAATCCCCCAAAATGAGAACACACCCTTTCATCCAAGAAGCCCTTATGCGGTGGCAAAAGTTTATGCACACTTTATCACTCAAAACTACAGAGAAGCCTACAACATGTTTGCATGCTCTGGTATACTTTTTAACCACGAATCCCCACTTAGAGGCCTTGAGTTTGTCACAAGGAAAATCACATACACCCTTTCTCGTATAAAGTATGGACTTGAAGATAAACTTATACTTGGAAACCTTGATTCTAAAAGAGATTGGGGATATGCCCCTGAGTATGTATACGGGATGTATTTGATGCTTCAACAAGAGACCCCAGATGATTATGTGCTTGCCACAGGTGCTACTCACTCTGTAAGGGAGTTTGTAGAAAAAGCCTCTTTAGTGGCTGGGTTTGATATAGAATGGGTTGGAGAAGCTGAAAATACAAAAGGTATAGATAAAAAATCTGGAAAAACTATAGTAGAAGTATCTAAAAAGTTTTATAGACCAGCTGAAGTAGATCTTCTAATAGGAGATTATACAAAGGCAAAGCAAAAGCTTGGCTGGGAGCCAAAAACTACATTCGATAAAATAGTTGAGATTATGATGGAAAAAGATTTAGAAAGGGTATCAAAAGAGGCAAAATGCTAATACTCTTTCCAATAAAGCACCGTGTAGGGAAAGCTTAGGTTTGCCTTTTTTAGAATATCTGCGTGTATTTTGTAGATGGGTTTTTTGTGGTGAAGGGCTAAGACTATTATTCTTATGGCATTTGAAGGGTAGTAATATATCCGGTAGTTTGGTAAAGATAGTTTTCTGTTTACAAGGGCTTGGAGCTCATCGTCGGAGGTGATGGTGTGGTTTTTGAGGTATTCTTTTATGAGTTCTCCTTGGGGTTTTGTGATGTTTAGCCTTGCCATTAAAACGGGTATCGGGGCCGTGTTTGGGTTAAAACCGGTATTTGGCATAATAGTTATATAGTCTTTTATAGCATCATAATCTTTTTTTGTCATACCATAGACCAAAGAAAACTCCTCTTTGTACTGGGGTAAATACTTCCTTGGTAAATACTTGTTGTAAAAATCAGAGGGTATATCCTCATCGTGATAGTTTGGGTTTATCCAAGCATACCAAGCTTTTAGCACTATATCTGGATCTGCTTTTGTATTTTCTTTTAGGAGGTTTCTAAGGGCTTCTTGATTTGGGGCTAAAATGTTTATTAGGCCGTTTGCATCTTGGAGAGATACCTCTACATCTTTAAACTTTATATAAGTGCCATCAAGAGGTAACAATGAACTTTTAAAAGGCTTTAGTACCACTTCGGAGTTTATAGCTTTTGGTGTAAACTCTGATACAGATATCATATAAAGAAGCTTATCCATGATGGAGTATGATCTTAGCATACCTTCTGTTTTTAACTCAAGATCCCTGGTGGCTTTCATGTGCTCTTTTACTATCCAATCAAAACCTATACCAAGGCTGATGATAACCGTTGCCAAAAGCATCACCAGCAACGTAGCTGAGCCGTTATCTCTTCTCACCCAAAGCTCCCTTATACATGTATATGTAAAAGTAAATGCTTTTTTCTAAGGAGTTGTTGTTTATACCAAAAATTAGCTTGTGGGTTTTGCCGTATTTTTGGTATGTGATTTTTACAAGGGTAGGCAGTATTTTCTGCTTCAGGGCGTTGTAGTTTTCATACCAGTTGTATTCTCTGGTTTGGATGTTGTAACCATAATATCTTAGCTTTACCTTGTCTAAGTTTTTAAAAAGCTCAAGATGGGTGGCTTTTTTGTAATCCTCATCTTTGTAAAAGTTTATAAGATCCTCATAGTACATCGTGTATACTGGCTTTTCATAGTAGATTATATCGTATTTTTTATCTTTTTTCTCATGAACTTTTACCAATGATAGCACCGGCAGCGAGCTTGCTATAGGAGATGCACTTACGTACTCAAAATAGTTTGACTTTCCCACAAAAAACGGTCCCCAGCTGTAAGGGGATTGTACATAGTAATCTATCATAGAACCTATATTTTTTGTAAGCCATACGTATTTGGCGTTTTGCCAAAAGTTTAGCCCTTTAGATAGTATGTTTTTGTACTGTCTTAGGCCTTGGGTAAAGGCCATAGTCCCAAGCATCACCATCATGCTAAAAATAGCCACCGCTATGATTACTTCTATAAGGGTATATCCATGTTTTCTTTTAAAAGCCTTAAAACGGTACATTTATAAGCTCTTTGCCAGTGGGACCTAAATATTTGTATTTTAAAATATCTATGTGATAAGGGTTTTTGTAGTTTTTGTAAGAAAGGAAAAAATCCACATGGTAAATGTAAAGCTCGTAAGGAAGTTCAGAGTTACCGGCGCTTGCCATGCCCATAGGTCCAAACATGAGGTTTTTTGGTGTGTTTATACGGGTTTTGCTGGTGAGTTTTGCCTTCCAGTTTAGTTTTATCTGCCCCAAAGATTCTTCTCCAATGGGTTCTTTGTTGAAGTCTACGGTTTTTAGATAGCTCACCGCTTGAGGTATCTTGGAGGATATCTTGGCTATAGTATTTGCTTGTTCTAACTCTTTAAAGCCTATTCTAAACAAATACATACTGGCTGCCACTGCTGCTGTTAGTATCAAAGAAGCTATTATGATATCTAATAGTATAAACCCTTTATCCATTTTCTAAGCTTATGGCTCCAAAAGGTGAACTTACCTTTATAGTGTAAGTAAAGTTTGATATTTTTATCTTCATGTCCCCGCCTGAGGATGTGCCGTTGTTGTAAAAGATAATAGGTTTTTGGGTTTTACAGGTTATTTTATCTTTTAGTGCTATTTCTTTATCGTTTATAAAAAGATGTCCTTTTTTGCAGTGTATGTTGTACTCTACCGAGTATAAAAACGAATGTCTTCTTATTTTCGAAAGCAGTATAAGTATCTTTTCAGCACTTTGAGATGCCATATAGCTTTTATACATATTTATGGATATAGGGGCTATAGTGGAAAAAAGTATGGCTATTATAGCCACCACTATAAGCATCTCTATAAGCGTAAAGCCTTTTTTCATAGTTTTATGTTGCTTACACTCATAACAGTAAGCATTAAAGATACCACTATAGTCCCCACCACGAGCCCCATAACGGTTATTATAATAGGTTCTACTAGCGATAAAACTTTTTTTATGGTATTTTTTAGCTTTTCATCAAACAATGAGTAAAGCTCATAAAACATATCCTTCATGTTACCGCTTTCATCCCCTACTTTTATCATACCCTTAAAAATAGGCGGCACAAAAGAAAGCTCGTCAAAAGCCTCACTTATCGATTTACCCTCTTTTATCTTGGGGGAGGTTTTTTTGAAGTCCTCTTTTATAAAATCGTTTCTAATTACATTTGTGGCAAGATCTAAGGCTTTTATAAACTCAACGCCGTTTTTAAGCATAGCGTACATTGCATAGCAAAACTTTGAAAGCTCAATTTGGATTATGAGATTGCCAAGTATAGGTACATATACAAAATAGTTTGTTAGTTTTTGATATAGGTTTAGTTTAAAATACCTTGATATAACATAAAGCCATATTATGATAAACGTAAATGCTATTTCTGTTTTTGTATTTAAGCTTTTACTAAAATCGTATAAAAACCTCGATATAAGGGGAAGATGCTTTGGGTTTGAACCAAATATGCTAAAGAACCTAGGTATTATAAGCTTAAAAATCGCCACAAGGGTTGCGAGTGATGCAAATATCAAAAACATCGGATAAGCCATGGCATTTCTAATCTCGTTTCTAAACTTTATCCTAAAATCCGTATACTGGGCTATGTTGTCAAAGGCATCTTTTAGGTTTCCAGTGGTTTCCCCCACTTTCAGCATCGTTATCACAAGAGGGTCAAACATCTTTTTTTCTTCAAAAGCACTAGAAAGAGATTTTCCGCTTTTGATATCTTTTAGTATGTTTTCTAAAAATATCTTTAGTTTTTCTTGTTCTAAGGAATCTATCACCATTTTCAAAGCCCTGTCGAGGACTATACCTGAGTTTAACAAAACCGACATCTCTTTGGATATGGTGTAAAGATCATCGTCTTTTATCCTTTGACTTTGGCTAAAAAGATTTTCCTTTTTTGGCTCAACTTTTACTATGATAAGCCCAGATTCTTTTAGCTTTAACTTCGCCTCTTTCAAAGACTCCGCACTTAACACCCCTCTTATCTCTTTGCCAGTTTTGTCAAGGGTTATATACTCAAAGTCCATCAT
Organism: Hydrogenobaculum sp. 3684; assembly: GCF_000213785.1. Classification (NCBI taxonomy): domain Bacteria; kingdom Pseudomonadati; phylum Aquificota; class Aquificia; order Aquificales; family Aquificaceae; genus Hydrogenobaculum; species Hydrogenobaculum sp. 3684. Next base: position 1,483,206 of record NC_015557.1, read on the forward strand.
CAGGCAATTCTCAAAACTTCTTCTATAGTGGTTATACCCTCTATGACTTTTAAAAACCCATCCTCTCTCAAGGTTCTGTAATAAGGCTTTTGAAATAAAATAGCTCTTATGTTATCTATAGATTTGTGGCTTACAAAAGCCTCCTTTAGGTCTTCTGAGTATTCAAAAAGCTCGTATATGGCAATACGTCCTCTGTATCCTGTATTTGCACACTTATCACAGCCCCTTCCTTTTCTAAACTCTTTTTTTTCCAAAAGATGATCAAACTTTTCTGATAGCTGGTCCAATTTAAACTTTCTTACGATATTATCTTCTAAGTTTACAGGCTCTGAGCAATAAGGGCAGTTTGTCCTTACAATACGCTGGGCTACTATACCAAGTATAGAGGCGTTTATAAGATAATCTTCTATACCCATTTCCAAAAGCCTAAAAAGACTGCTGGGTGCATCATTGGTGTGAAGGGTGGAAAACACCAAGTGCCCCGTTAGTGCGGATTGAATCGATATCTCTGCGGTTTCTTTGTCTCTTATCTCACCCACCATGATGATATCTGGGTCATGTCTTAGTATAGACCTAAGAGCCGATGCGAAGGTAAGCCCTATATCTGGTTTTATTTGAATTTGATTTAAGCCCTCTATCTGATATTCCACCGGGTCTTCTATGGTTATGATCTTGTCTTCTTGGGAGTTTAACATAGAAAGCACCGAGTAAAGAGTGGTGGTTTTACCGCTTCCGGTGGGTCCTGTTACTAAAATCATACCATAAGGCCTTTTTATGAGATCTACTAGTATATCGTAATGGTCTTTTTTTATGCCAAGCTTATCCAGTTCAAAGGTGAGTTTTCCCCTATAAAGGAGTCTTATCACCACATCCTCACCTTTTACGGTTGGTATGGTGGAAGTTCTTATGTCTATGGGAGATGAGCCTATTCTAACGCTAAACTTTCCATCTTGGGGTAGTCTTTTTTCTGCGATATCAAGTCCCGATAAAAGCTTAATACGAGAAGTAAGTGCCAAATAAAAGTTTTCATCTATTTCGTCCATCTCGTGCAAAACACCATCTATTCTAAACCTTACTATGAAGCGCTTTTCTTGGGGTTCTATATGTATATCAGATGCATTTAGCTCCACCGCCCTTGTGATGATATCGTTTAGATATTTTATCACTGGCACTTCTAAAGCCATGTCTTTTAGCCTTTCTGGGTCCTCTTCTTCTAAGGATACAAACTCCTCAGTGTTTGTGTCTATATACTTTCTATACAAAGATTTTATATACCTTTCGTAGGTTAAAAAAAGCTTTATCTTAAGTTTAGTATCTTGCTCTAGCTTGCTTATTATATGTATTTTAAGGGGGTCTGTGGTAAGGGTAAGAAGTGAATGATCTTCTTTGTCAAAAGGTAAAAACCCGTTTTTATAAAAAAAATCTAAGTTTATCTTTGTAGAAAGCTCATTTATTATCTCTTGAAATCTTAGTTCATCTATTTGATATTTTATAGGTATAGAAAGTTGTTCGCTTAGGGCATCTAAAAGCTGAGATTCTGTGATGCTTCCAAGCTGTATTAGGATTTGGCCTATATACCCGCCGTTTTTTTTCTGTATATCAAGGGCTTTTGCTATATCTTGAGAAGAAACTCCAAACTTTTCTCTTAATATCTCTCCTATCAAAGGTTTTTTCATGCAAAGGTTATTCCCAGCTTGTTATGGCTTTTTTATCAAGTTTATCGTCTGGTCCCAAAGACCATATGTCAAAAGTTCCGTGTTCTCCCGGGCATTTAAATTGATAAGGATGTCCCCAAGGATCTAAGGGTATTTTTTCCTTAGACAGATAAGGTCCGTGCCATTTTGGGCTGTTGTCTTCGTTTTTTATAAGATCCTCCAAGGATTTTGGGCATTTGTCCATATCCATCATGTAAGAGCGTACCGCTGAAGAAAGTGTTTCTATTTGAGCTTTTGCAATCTGTTCTTTAGATTGTTCAAACTTTTTAAATATGTTTGGCATTACCAAAGAAGCTATAAGCCCTATTATGGCCACCACTATAAGTATTTCTATAAGCGTAAAACCTCTTTTTCTTCTCATAAGCTTAATTATATCTAAAATCCATATACTTTACAATGATAGTCATTTTAGATCCTTGTAAAAACTAAGTTCGCTTTTTATTTCATCCGTTATCTTTTGAGCTTCTTCTGTATCTGTGATAATGTAAGGTGTAAGCATGATTATTAGCTCTGTTTTGGTGTTGTTGATGGATGTATTTTTAAATAAATTACCCAATATAGGTATATCTCCCAAAATTGGTATTTCAGATACACCTGTGCCTTTTTGCTGGGATATAAGACCACCGAGTATTACGGTGCCTCCGTTTGGCACTACCACGGTGGTATTTATATTTCTTGTTAGTATGATAGGGGAGTTTATGCCGGAGGTGTTGTTTGGCTGGGCTGTGCTGTCTTCTTGGTATATGTTTAGGTTTACCAAGTTGTTGGTTTCTATGGTAGGAAGTACGTTTAGTATGATACCGGTGTTTACATACTGAACGCTTTGGATGATACCAGCGCCCCCTGTAGTGGATGGTACGTTTATCGAGGTAGCTTGAGAATTTATAACAGGTACTTGAGTACCCACATCTATGCTGGCTGGATGGTTGTTTAGAACAAGGAGTGTAGGCGTTGATAGTATCTTAACCTTGTTTTTTTGAGCAAACATGTTAAGGAGGGCTTGGAATATCTTTGAATCTGTGATGTATGTGGCCACCAATCCCCCAGATGTTGCCACTCCTAAGTTTCCTAAGGTGGATACGGTGTATGTACCTTTTTTAAACCTGTTTTGTATATACCACTCTATACCGTATTGCAGTGAGCCAGTTAGTGTTACTTCGGCTATCGTGGTTTTTATAAGCACTTGCTTTGGTGGTTTGTCCAACTCTTGGAGCAAACTTCTTACCAATTTGTATTTGGTGGGCGTGGCTACTATAAGTATGGTGTTTGTTCTATCGTCCGCTGCTATCCTTAGATCTTTTGAGGAAAAGGCCAACACCTCTGGACCGGTGTTGAAGTTTGAAGTGGGTACCGCTCCCTGCATCGAGGGTACTATGGCACTTCCCATACCTCCATAAGGGCTCATGCCGGCGTAATTTCCATAGGCACTTGGACCTGCCAAGGTGTTTAGCTGTCCGGCCGCTTCTTGGGGTGATATCACAGGGCTTGATTTAAGCGTTGGGGTCTTTCCGCTTTTGGCAGTGGTTGTAGATGTTATGCTGTATAAAGACTGTAGTGCTTGTACGAGCTCTGTGGCCCTTGTAAACCTTGGTTTGTATATGTAAGCTTTTTCTTCGGTGCCCGCTGATTCTGCTGTATCAAGCTTTTTATCCCAATACATAATAAGCTTTAGGGTTTTGCTGTCTGGGGGTATCACCATAACACTGTTTAGATAATCTATAGGTACAAAAAGCACGCCCGGTTGGTTTGGGTTTTGAGCTATGGGTATGTTTAGACCTTCTAATATGCTTGATATTTGTTTTACAAAATCTTGTGGAGACCAATAGGTTAGATGAAGGAGTACCGGTTTTTTGTTCTTCATATAAGGGATATCTATGGCATCTAAAAAGTCTATGAGGCTTTTGATAGAATAACCAGGTCCTGTCATCATTAGGGCGTTTGCTTTTGGGAATATCTGCACATCCAAGCTTGAATGGTATATGTTGTGTATGAGGTTTATGGCGGTGTTTGGGTCTATGTATTTAAGCGGTACTATCTGGGTTATTGTTTGGAAGGTGTTTAAGGCTTTTCTTGAAAATACTACTTCCTGAGGAGGCGAAGGAGTTACGTTTGTGGGTTTTGCATTTAGATACAAAGCCCCTCCTTTTTCAGATACTTCTACGTTGTTTTTTTCTAAAAGCCCCAAAACCAACTTAAGTACGTCCTGCGGTTTTAGTTTAACGGGCATGTTTATAGTTACGGGTGTTTTGTTGTTTTGGGTGGCTTGGTCTATAAAATAAGGTACCTTTAACACCTGTCCCAAAGCGTATTGGACAAAATCCCCAAGAGGCATGTTTTGTACATTTATCGCTACAGGTTCTTTGGTTCCTATTTTTACCTTTGATAAATCAAGTTTTTTGTTTTTTTCGGGAGGTGGGGGAGGTGCTGTGGCAGTGTTTTTAGGTTTTTTGTAAAAATCTGGTATGGGGATGGGTTCTAAAGGATTTACGTTTGTTGGAAAACCTTCTGATATAACACCTAAGTTGTTCTTTTTTTCGTTTTCTTGTGGTTTTTTTATCTGTTTTGTCACTGTTATCTGGTTTGCCTCTTTTGGTGTCATAGCGCAAGAGTAAAATAAAAGCGTAGATGCACCAAAGATCGCTAAAAACTTTTTATTTTTCATAATGATTCACCTCAAAATTAAATATCCTAAGGGTTTTTTTGTAAAATTTGTACTTGTAAGTTACCAAAGCACCCTTTTTTTCTGGGATTTTTTGTACAAACGAAAGACTAACGTAGTTTGGTCCTATGGCTAAGACCTTTATAAAAGGTCCTTTTTTGCTTTTTTGTACTTTTGATATTGTTGGAGTCCCTTGGGCTGTATTGGGAGGTGGGAAAGGAGGATGTGACATGCCAAGAAGCTGTGGTAAGCTTGGTAATCCCGGCATCCCACCCGAGTTAGGGATTGAAGGCCCACCTAAATCAGCCGGTATTAGTTCGCCCGGATGCACTGTTATCATGCTGTTATTTGGAAGGGTTAGCACTGCAAAGCGCATGTTTCCTCTTTCAAATACACCAGACAGTTTTACAGTGTTTGCTACGAAAATAGCTTGGGCTAAAGAGGGCAGTGTTGGAGGCGGTGGCGGTGGTAGGTTAAATATGTTTTCTACAAAAATGTATTTTGGTTTATAAAGGGTTCTTGTAGGCGTTTCTTCTTTTTGGATGTTTTGGTTTTTGGGCTTTTGATAAGAAGAAAGATGGAGGATTGGATATTCTATAGAAGGTGTATTTTTAAATATTATAAAAGCTGTGAAAAAGCTTATTAAAAACGCAATTACATCTTGTTTACCAAGCTTTATCATACGGGTTTTACCAATTTGTAAGTGGTTATTGTAAAATAAAAGTTTACGTTGGTTCCAAAGGCGTTTATTTGGGTCTCTCTTATGATGGTGTACTTTGGCATAGCTTCTAAATATTGAAAAAGTGAGAATATCTTATAAGGGTCTTGGGTAGAAAGCCTTATCTTTACATCTATTTGCTCTATGTACTTTGTTTTGGATGGTTTTGGCATTTCTATACTTTGTATGCTTATGTTGTTTTTCTTGGCGTATTTTTTCACAATCTTTGCAATGGATATTTGAATGTCTTTTGCTTTTTCATCGCTTTTGTGTAGGTTTTCTATAGATATTTTACTGCTTTTGGTCTCTTCTTTTGGCGTTTCTATCTTTTTTGAGGTGTATAATTTTATATCTTCCATATAATCTTTTAGTTTTGAATTTAGCTTTGATTTATCTTCTTTTATCTTTTCGTTCATAGGATAGATGATGAACCTAAGGATAGAAAGGATTATTATTATATATATACCAAGTTTTTTACGATCTATACTCTTATAGCTTTCTTTTAATCTTGAAAGATTTGGTAGCGCTATTGTACGCATAGGTATTCCACCTTCATATTTATACTATATAATTTTTGCATATTCTCTGATATAGGAGATTCTAAGTTGAAATTCTTTAAACACTTATCTTTTGAAAAGCCCTCTAAAACTTTAAAAGGCTCTTTAGTGTTTATAATAAGAGATGCTTCAGGGGTACTTGGGTGCAATGATTTTATATCTATCTGCGTGATATAATCGCCTTTTTGAAGGTGAGAGGCTATATCATCAAGCACAAATATAGGATCAATTTTTGCTATGGTGTTTTTGTAATCTTTTAAAAACGATTTTTCATAGTGCTTTTTTGGGGTTTCTTCGGTGCTCAATTTACTTTTTATAAAGGGTTTTAGTTTTTTATCAAGGTATGTAATTTTTTCTATGTTTTCTTGGTAGTATCTGTGGTTTACATAAAGAGCACCAGCATATCCTATAAGAAAGTATATTATTATCCTAAACACCAAATCTTCGTTTATTCTAAAAGCCCTAAACCTTTTGTAAGGCTTTAAATCTATGTACTTTATATAGTCTAAGAAAATGGGATAGCTTTTTGGTGTTTTTTTTACAACGCTATTATCTAAATCCAAATCCTCATAAGAGATAACGCTTTTAATGTCAAAATCGCTAAGCCCTTTTATAAAAAGATCAAGATAGTCTTTTGAAAACGTATGCAGCTGAAGATAGCTATAAAGTCCCTCTTTTGATACTGCTAGTATGTTGTATATATCATCTTCTTTGTATATCAAAATACTGTTTTCGTCCACTTTAAAGCAAAGAGGTTCCACCAATACGTAGTTAAACTCAAAATTCTTTTTCACATCTTCTAAGATGCTTGAAGGATAGGCAAATATGTTTACTTTCATCGTGTTTTCATATACTTTTGCTACGTTAAAAGTAAAATCCATACTCTCATCTTGGTATATATCCTCTACATAGTTTTTTACAATGCTTTTTAAGTTTTCGTAAGAGGTTTTAGGAAAGCTCTCTTTTGAGTAAAAGATATCTTTGGAAGATATTACAAGCACCTTTTTGGTAAAAACACCTTTATTGTTTGGTATTGAAATAGTTTTTACGCTTTTATCAACTTCGTAATATTCTTTTTTTCCGTTTTTATAAAAGCATATATACATATTTTCTAACAGCACTTATATAAGGTATCAATGTATAAAAAATAAAATCCTAGCATGATTTTATTATATCATAGCATTAGATATTTACATGGGTTGCGGGGGGATCGAACCCCCGACCTACGGATTAAGAGTCCGTTGCTCTACCGACTGAGCTAGCAACCCTTATTATATAATTATATCACTTTTCACAGTAAAGCTCTATTATCTTTTGAATAATCTTAGATGTGGATGTATCGTAATCAAATTTTATTGTATTTACACTACCTCCGTTTGAAAGTACTATATCTGCTCCTACTATGTTTTCTATGTTCCAATCTGCTCCTTTTATAAGCACATCTGGTTTTATAGCTTTTATAAGATTATAAGGTGTGTCTTCTTCAAAGATAACAACTATATCAATAGGTTTTAACTGACTAAGCACATACGCCCTTTGTTCTTGGGGTACTATGGGTCTTTTATCTCCTTTTATACGTTTTATAGAGTTATCGGAATTTAGCCCTACTATCAATATATCTCCGTAGGTTTTGGCTATGTTTAAATACTTTACATGCCCAGCATGTATTATATCAAAGCATCCATTTGTAAAAACTATCTTCTTATTTTGAGATTTATAATCCTCTATCCTTTTTACCGCCTCTTCCAATGTATAAATCATAAGAATTAATTATACACTCTAAGTGGTTTTTTGATATAATGAAGTCTGTCACGTTTTATGTATTCACGATGTAGCCAACTTAACCTTATAAAAAAGGCTGTGGTATAATCACATTATGAAGCTTTTACCAATAGGTATACAAACCTTTGAAAAAATAAGAAATAGCAACTATTACTATGTAGATAAAACAATGTTTGTTAAAAAATTAGAAAACGGTGGATATTACTTTCTATCTCGTCCCAGAAGATTTGGAAAATCTCTTTTTCTTGATACCTTAAAAGAAGCTTTTTCTGGCAACAAAGAACTTTTTAAAGGGTTATATCTATATGATAATTGGGATTGGGATAAGAAATATCCTATTATAAAAATAAGCTTTGCAAGTGGAAATATAAGAACTTCAGATATTTTATTGGATCTAATGACATCTCAAGTAAATAGGATATCAGAAAAAGAACAGATAAACTTAAAAGAAAAGCGTCCAAGCCAAATGTTTTTAGAACTTATCCAAAAACTATACGAAAAATACAACCAACAAGTAGTAGTACTCATAGATGAGTATGATAAACCAATATTAGATGCGATAGAGAATATAGAAGTAGCAAAAGAAAATAGAGAAATATTGAAAGATTTTTATTCGGTGTTAAAAGATGCAGATCCTTATCTAAAACTTGTATTCCTAACAGGTGTATCAAGGTTTTCAAAAGTGTCAATATTTAGCGGTTTAAACCAGTTAAACGATATTACTATAGACCCAAGCTTTGCAACTGTTTGCGGTTATACCCAATCTGAGCTTGAAAATGTTTTTGAAGATAGATTGAAAGATTTTGATAAAGAGAAGATAAAAGAGTGGTATAACGGCTATAGTTGGCTTGGAGAGAGCGTTTACAATCCTTTTGATATATTGCTTTTGTTTGATAAGAAAATGTTTAAACCTTACTGGTTTGAAACAGGAACACCCACATTCCTTATTAAGATGTTTATGAAAAATAAATACTATCTACCAGAACTTGAAGACCTTGAAGTAGGAGAAGAGATTTTATCAAACCTTGATGTGGATAATATAAGGATAGAAAATCTTTTGTTTCAAGCTGGTTATCTTACCATAAAAGAGTTTAAAACAAAAGGCAACAAAAACTTATATACACTATCTTTTCCAAACCTTGAAGTAAAAATGAGTTTTAACGACTTTTTCTTAGGCTATGTGATAGAAAATATTTCTTTAAAAGATAAAACTGAAATAGGTCTAATAGAGGCTTTTGAGAATAGACAAGTAGAAAAATTAAAAGACATCTTACATAGATTTTTTGCAAGCATTCCACATGATTGGTATAGGAAAAACGATATAGATTCTTATGAGGGTTTTTATGCATCTATCGTATATGCACTTTTTAACGGAGCAGGGCTAAATGTAATAGCAGAAGATAACACAAACAAAGGCCAGATAGATCTTAGTGTCTTTAACCAAGACAGCGTTTATATAATAGAGTTTAAGGTAGTAGAGGACAAAGAGAAAGGAAATGCTTTAAAACAGATAAAAGATAAAAAGTATTATGAGAAGTATATAGGCAAGTACCAAAAGATCTATCTAATAGGGATAGAGTTTAGCAAGAAAGATAAGAACATTGTGGGTTTTGAGTGGGAGAAGATATAGTGTATAAGTTCATATAGAATATGAACAGAATGCGTGAGCACGTTTCAAATGCCCGTCTTCTTAACAGACACTTATTATACGATAAGTTTGCTAAGGTTTTATGTGTTCACGATGTAGTAAACTTGTACAGCGGTTTTTTGATATGGTGATGGTTTTCATATTGTATTCATTATGTTTATGTTAATTTATGTTTAAGATTATCTTTGGAGGTTTTTATGAAAAACACTATACTTAGAAAAGGTAGTGTAGCTGTTGCTGTCTTAGGTATTGGAGCGCTTTTAAGCGCTTGTGGTGTAGGAGGTGGTTCAGGCTCTTCGTCTAGTTCTGGTAGTGGTTTTACTACAACAAGCGCTTACATCCAAGATGATGCTTCTAATTTTCCAAACGTAACAGTAGGTATATACAGTATATCTCTTGCTAATACTGGAGATGGTAATGCTTGCGTTTTGTTTAGTAGCTTTACTCCAGTTTATATAAATCTTGCTAGCTTATCGGGTATTGCCCAGTATATAAGTACAACTGCCTGTCCGTCCGATAGTGCTTACAATAGGCTTGATATAGTTCTTTCAAATACAGTAAGTGTTATTGAACCAGTTACTTATAGCTCTACTATGTGTACACTCACTTCTTACAATCCAAATGCTAATTCAAATGTTACACTGCCAAATACTGTAAACTGTGGGAGTGGTTCTTCATGTACGCTTGATATGACTGGAAACATCGGTGCACTATCAGGTACAAACTCCTACGTAGATATTGATTTTGATTTAAAAGATAGTTATATGATTACATCTGGTACTAACTGCCAATTTAGCTTTGCTACAAGGCCTATAACCATGGAAAATGAAAATGAGCCATCCAATGTTATGCTAAGGCTAAGAGGATATGTAAGCAACTTATCTACTACCGCTTTTAATATTGTAAAAGATGATAATTCTTATACTGTAGTGTATAGCTCGCTAACCTCAAGCGTATCTAGTCTTCTTCAAAGCGCTTCTTCTAATAGTTTAAAAGTGGCTGTAGTGTGCAGTAGCTTTACAAACAATATATGCAGCGCATCCCTTATAACTCAAACAGTAGGTGGTTTTTATAATAGCTATTATAATAGCTATACAAATGGCTATTTAACGTTGGCAAAAGAAGACAGCACTACTTTAGTCACAATTCCTCTTTTTAACCCTGTTATTTACCCACTTTCTATGACTTGGAGCTCATTTACAGTAGGCAGTAGCTATCTTCTTGATGTGAACACATGCAGCGCATCAAACTGTGCTTCTAATGTATACTTTACTGGAAATATTATGCTAGAAGATGACAACAACTGATTAGTTCATATAGTTGGCCCCTTGGCTTTTTGCCTCGGGGCTTTTAAAAATATAATTTTATGTAATTTTTTAAACTTGCACTTCTTCTAAAGAAATCTCTTTGGCTTTTTCAAGATTACTTAGTTCTAGCGCTATGCTGTCTAAGAGCTTATATAAGGATGTATGCATATCATCGTACAATTTACAACCAGAGGCGTACTTATGACCACCGCCACCAAGACGCTGGGCTATTTTAGATACATCTACAGACTCTTCTTTGCTTCTTAAAGATACGCGCCAAAACGTAGACCCATCTTCTTTTTTGGTTTCTATCATAGCAAAAGCCACATAAACCCCTTCTAATCTTCTTGGATAATTTACAAGCCCTTCGGTGTCTTCGTAAAGAGCCCCTGTTTCTTCTATCATACTTTGAGTTATAACGATACCGGCGGTTTTTCCGCTGTGGAATATCTCAAGGTTTTCTAGGGCTTTGCTTATAAGTCTTAGCTTTGCTAAGCTCTCTCTTTCTCCAAAGTTTTTCCAGACGTAGTTTGGTTCTACTCCATAAGCGCATAAAGAAGAGGCTGCATCAAAAACTTCTTTTGTGGTATTGGAATACCTAAAAAATCCAGTATCTGTGCAAAGACCAGTGTAAAGGCACAGAGCGATATCTTTGTCTATGAGGTCTTTGTTTATGTATTTTAAAAGCTCATACACCAAAAGTGTAGTGGAAGCACATGTGAAATCTATAAAATCGTAAAGCCCATAGAAATCCCCACCCACATGATGGTCGATGCGGGCTTTGAGATGTGAGGATATTTCAAAATTGGCTCTTTTAAAGCCAGCTGCATCTACTATTATAGCCAAATCAAAGGTTTTGCCTTCCAAGTCCTTTGGATGAAGGACTTCGTTTACCCTTGGTAAAAACTGGGCAAACTTTGGTATATTGTCTTTGCAAAAGACATATACATCTTTATTTAGCTTTTTTAAAAAAATATAAAGTGCCAATGCACTGCCAAGAGTATCGCCATCTGGGTTCTCATGACAAACCAAGAGTATACTACCGTTCTCTTCCAAAAGTTTGTTGGCAAGAGGAACTACTCGTTCCATAAAAAATACTCCATCCTATATTATTTATTTAGTTTTTCCTCCATTTCTACGACGGCAAGCATAGTTTTAAATACAGAATCTGGGTTTAATGAGATACTATCTATACCCTTTTCCACTAAAAATTGGGCAAAATCAGGAAAATCGCTGGGAGCTTGTCCGCATATCCCTACTTTTCTACCGGTTTTCTTAGCTATATCTATGAGGTTTGCCACCATGATTTTTACAGCTTCGTTTCTTTCATCGTAAAGATGAGCCACCAAATCAGAGTCTCTATCTATGCCAAGGGTAAGCTGTGTAAGGTCATTGCTACCTATGGAAAATCCATCAAATATCTCTGCGTATTGTTCTGCCAATATAACGTTGCTTGGTATTTCTGCCATCACATATACTTCAAGACCATTTTCCCCTCTTACAAGCCCAAACTCTTTCATGGTTTCTAACACTTTTGCACCTTCTTGCGGTGTCCTACAGAAAGGTATCATAACCTTTACGTTGTCAAGACCCATCTTGTTTCTAACTCTTAATATGGCTTTGCATTCCATACCAAAAGCCGTTTTAAACTTATCTGAATAATATCTGGATGCTCCCCTCCAACCTATCATCGGGTTTTCTTCTTTTGGCTCAAAGTACTTACCGCCCAAAAGACCTGCGTATTCGTTGCTTTTAAAATCAGAAAACCTCACTATCACAGGATTTGGATAAAAAGCTGCAGCAATCTTTGCTATACCGTAAGAAAGCTTCTTTACGTAGTATTCTTCTTTGTTGTCATAGCCAAATGTTAGATTTTCTATCTCTTTATAAAGCTCTGGGTCTTTTTCTTTTACGTAGTCTAAGTTTATAAGGGCTAAAGGATGTACTTTTATGTAATTTGCTATTATGAACTCTTCTCTGGCAAGACCAACACCGTCGTTTGGGATAGCTGCATATCTAAACACAGAGCTTGGATCTGCTACGTTTATCATGATCTTGGTTTTTGGCTTTTTGATATTGGATAAATCTATTTCTTTTGTCTCAAAATCAAGTTCTTTATCGTATACGTAAGCAGTTTCTCCTTCAGCGCAAGAAAGTGTTACTTTCATACCGGTTTTCAGCACTTCCGTTGCTTTTTGAGTGCCTACAGCTGCTGGTACTCCAAATTCTCTTGCCACTATAGCAGCGTGGGCAGTTCTACCACCTCTGTTGGTGATGATACCAGCTGCTTTTTTCATAATAGGTTCCCAGTCTGGATCTGTTATGTCTGTGACCAATATATCCCCTTCTTTGAAATCTACAGCTTCTTTTATACTGTGAATTACTTTTACCGTGCCTTTTGCTATCTTATCGCCTACAGCTATACCGCTTAGTATTCTATGTGGGATCCTTTCTTCAAGAGGATCTTTTATTTCATATACAACGAGCTTATCTTGAGCACGTCTTGATTGGACTGTTTCTGGTCTTGCCTGGACTATGTAAAGTTGATTGTCGTTTCCGTCTTTAGCCCATTCTATATCCATTGGCTTTTTGTAGTGTTCTTCGATTTCTATACCCCATTTGGCAAGAGTTAATATCTCATCGTCGTTTAAAGCGTAAACTTTTTGCTCATTTTGAGGTACGTTTACTATCTTCACCCTATCAGACCCCACTCCATATACCATTTTTCTATCTTTTTTGCCAAGTTTTTTTTCTATAATGGCAGAAAAGCCTTTTTTTAGTGTTGGTTTAAAGACCATATATTCGTCTGGAGTTACCATACCTTGTACTATCATCTCTCCAAGACCGTATATAGCGTTTATAACTACCACGTCTTTAAACCCGCTTTCTGTGTCTATGGTAAACATAACACCAGATGCACCCAGATCTGAGCGTACCATCTTTTGTACACCCATCGATATAGCTATTTTAAAGTGATCAAAGCCGTGAGAATGTCTGTATGAGATAGCTCTATCTGTAAAAAGCGATGCAAAACCATTTTTTACTGCTACTAAGACATTTTGAGCTCCCACTACGTTTAGGTAAGTTTCTTGTTGACCTGCAAAAGAGGCATCCGGCAAATCTTCAGCGGTGGCAGATGATCTTACAGCGACATCTACAGCATGTGTTTTATACATTTGTGATAATTTTTCGTAGGCTTTTATTATCTCATTTTCCAAGTCTTTTGGAAATTCTCCAGCCCTTATCATCTCTCTTACAGCATGCCCTTTTTTGGCAAGCTGCTCTAAGTTTGAAGGGTCTAAATCTTTTAATGTATCTTTTATCTTCTGTTCAAGGTTGTTGTGTTTTATAAAATATCTATAGGCTTCAGCAGTTACCACAAATCCATAAGGTACGTTTACCCCTTTTGGTTTTAGGTGTCTTATCATCTCCCCCAAAGATGCGTTTTTGCCACCTACATATCCTATATCAGAGATACCCACCTCATCCAAGAACACTACCAACTTACCTTCTAAACTCATACAATACCTCCTTTGGTTTATAACTTCCTATATCTTAACACGCTCACAAAAGTTTTGTCAATAGCCAGCACCCCTGGTCTTACACCTTCGTAGAAAGGTTGATATTCATCAAAGCCATCTGAGATGAAAAATGTATGTTCTGGTATGTTGGCAGATATTTTTACCTTTAAGACTGCTTTTCCATACTCAGTGGTTATCTCTAAAAGCTCTCCGTCGGTTATATCTATACTATCGGCAAGGGTTTTGTTTATATATACGTATTGGTTTGGTTCTATCTCGTGAAGCCATCTTGAGTAATGCCCAATTTCATCTACTACACTATGCCCTATAAAAAGGGTATAACCTTTTAAGGTTATAGTTTCTTGTTTTGGGCTTTTAGTATGAGATATATTTTTATCCACTTGTGGTATTATATCAAGAAGCGTATAGGCGTTTTCATTTTCAAAAAGCTTTTTGGAATCTACTTCTAAAAACGCTGTTTTTTTGGTAAAATCCATCTCTATAAAAAACTTTCTTGGAAGATAGTATCTTGATAAATTTGCGCTCATGTTTGCCATATGAGAGATGGTTATTACATCTTTTTTAGAAAGACTGTCTAATTTGCCATCCGGTATATATCTAAACATATCCCCTAAGTTTACAATAACCTCATGTTTATCTATTCCTTCTATTCCCTTTACAGGCCAATGGGTTATGTTGCCGGTAATGATATAATCTATGTTATGTTTTTCTTTCATATATTTTAAAAATCCCAAAACAAAATCTCTATTTATCCTAATATAGCTGTCTTCTATTATTATAAGAGCATCGCTTAGTTTTGTTGAAAAAAGCGAAAACTTGTTTATAAATTCATCTTCGTGATATCCCTTTTCAAAAGCATTTTTTATATTTTCTAAAAAGCTTAAAAACTCTGAAGGCGGTATAAGTTTTTTGTAGTTTGCTTTAAAACTCATGTTTGTATAAATAGCACCAGCGCTAAAGAGCTTTGCACCTTTTTGTTTAGCGTCTATGATCCATCTTGATAGCATCACATCGTAATAAGAGGGTTCTGATATGTTTAATATGACTTTTTTGTCTGGTATATGTTCTATTTCTATGGTTTTTGGCTTTTCTACGTAAAGCATGTTTGAATATATATTTTCTGTAAAAGAAAAAGCCCTTTGAAGCTCTTCCTCTGTGCAAAATCTATCTACGTATATAGCTGTATCTTTATTTGTTATGTCTATATCAATAGCTTTTGACTCTTTTAGCCTAAACTCTGAGAAAGGAAGTTCTTGGACAAGCGCTATACCTTTTGTGCAGAAGCTTCCCATCCCAAGTCTGTCTGATGGATGCCCTGTTACATCTATTATTTGATTATCTTTTATATAAGCTATAAACTTACAACCGCAGTTACAACCTATGCAATGACCTATTAGCTCTTTATCAAAGTTTTTTGAACTAAGATGCTCTATCAATGAAACTTTTACTCCTCTTCTTTATCAGAAACACCCATTATACTATAACCACTATCTACATATATGGTTTGACCTGTGATGCCCCTTGCCCATTCACTACATAAGAATGCAGCTGTATCACCTACTTCTTCTATGGTGACATGTCTTCCAAGGGGGCTTACTTTAACGGTGTGCTCCATCAGTATATGAAAACCAGTTATGCTATATGCAGATAGTGTTTTGATGGGACCTGCTGATATGCAATTTACCCTTTGATTTTTCTTTGCTACATCAAAAGCCAAATACCTTGTGGCGCTTTCTAAAGCTGCTTTTGCTATACCCATAACGTTGTAATGAGGTACTACCTTTTGGGCTCCGTAGTAAGAAAGCGTCAAAAACGCCCCTTCTTCGTTCATGATGTTTGAGAATGCCCTAACTACAGCTATGAACGAATAAACGGATATATCCATGGCTATGTTAAAACCAGACCTTGTGGTATCTATAACACCATTTTTAAACTCATCTTTTGGAGCATAGGCTATAGAATGCACTACTATGTCTATGTTGTTCCAAGCTTCTTTTATGTTGCTTGCTAGGTTTTCTATGTCTTGGTCTTTGGATACATCGCATTCAAAAACAAGCTCAGTGCCAAGCTCCTGGGCTATAGGCATCACTCTTTTTTTCACAGATTCACCGGCGTAGCTTATAGCTATATCAGCTCCTTCTCTTTTGAAGCTTTTAGCTATACCATAGGCTATACTCTTATCGTTTGCTAAACCCATTATAAGAGCTTTTTTACCTTTTAATATCATCCTTATCTCCTATTATTTATGAGTGTAAAAATTTAGCTGCTTCTTCTGCAGTTTTGCCCTCGTGTACTATCATATACATGGCCCTTGTTATCTTTTTAGGGTCTTTGGCTTGGAATATATTTCTTCCTATAGAAAGCCCAGCTGCTCCAGCTTTTATAGCACCTTCTACCATTTCAAGCACATCTTTTTCAGTTTTCATCTTGGGCCCACCTGCGATCACCACAGGTATATGGGTGCCTCTTACCACTTCTTTGAAAGACTCTACATCGCCGGTATATGGGACTTTTACAATATCAGCTCCAAGCTCTTCTCCTATCCTTGCGCAGTGAGCTACAAAGGTTTTATCGTATTGGTCTTGGGGTTTTATCTCATGGCCTCTTGCGTATACCATCGCTAAAAGTGGCATACCCCATTCATCGCACACTTTTGACACATAACCAAAATCTCTTAGCATCTCCCTTTCCATTGGAGCCCCTATGTTTACGTGTATAGAAACTGCATCCGCTCCAAGCCTTATAGCTTCTTCCACTGTGCAAACTAATACCTTATCGTTTTTTGTAGGTGAGTGGTCTGTGGAAGCAGAAAGATGTATTATAAGACCTATGTCCTTACCAGAGCCTCTATGGCCTGCTTTTACAAGGCCTTTGTGCATTAAAACTGCGTTGGCACCACCTTCTGATACGGCCTCTATGGTTTTTTTCATATCCACAAGACCCTCTATAGGCCCTGAGCTTACACCATGATCCATCGGTACTATGATGGTCTTTTGGGTTTCTCTGTTGATGATACGTTCAAGTCTTATTTTTTTACCGATACTCATTTTTTATGCCTCCTTTATAACAACGTGTTCAAAATCTGCTATCTGCTTTAGGCTTTTATAGATATTGTAAAGTAAGCTAAGTCTGTTGTTTCTAACATCTATATTTTCAGCCATAACAAGTATTTTATCAAAAAATTCATCTATTATCTTTTTCTTGTGGTCTATGTATTCCAATAGCTCTTTTGAGAGTTCTTTATCTTTTATATCTTCTAATATATTGTAAAGCTCTTTTTCTAAGTCGCTTTCAAAAAGCTCTTGTTTTATATCCTTTGGGCTAAAGTCTTTTGGTAGTATTTTTCTTATCCTTTTGTAGGCTTTTGCTATGCTTTCTACAATATCTCTGTTGGAAGATAAAAGCTCTATCTTGTTTTTTATATCTTTTACCTTAAGAGGGTCTTCTACTTCCAAAACAGCTCTTACTATGTCGTAAGGATATTCTTCAAAGTAAGTGTTTAGTCTTGTTTTAAAAAGGTTTTTAATATGAGATAAAATCTCTTCGTAGCTAAGAAGCTTTTCTTTGTTTTCTAAAAGCTCAAAAACTTTTCCAAAAAGCTCTTCTAAATTTATATCAAGATCATGATCTAAAATAGTTTTTATAATACCGTATATGTTTCTTTTTATACCGTAAGCATCCGATGTACCTTTTGGAATTTCACCAGCGGCGATAAGGGATACTATGTTGTCTGATTTTACTATGATACCAAGCAAAGCCCCCGTTTTGGTAGACTGAATACCTTCTATTTTATCAGGCATATATTGTTCTAAAAGGGCTTTTGATAGTTCTTCGTCTTCGTTCTTGGCTTTTGCATATATCATACCCATATAGCCTTGAAGCTCGTCAAACTCTTTTACCATGTTTGTGGCTATATCAAACAAAGAAAGTTCACAGGCTCTTATTAGTACGCTGTTTTGATGGTCTAAATACTCTCCCAAAGCTATATGTCTTTTGGTTTTATCAAACAGCGTTCCAAGCTTGTGGTGAAACATAATACCCTTTAGCTCTTCCACGAAAAAATGAAAAGGTTTTTTTAGATCCTCGTTGTAGAAAAATATGGCATCTCTTAACCTTGCTTTTACCACTTTTTGATAACCGTTTTTTATATAACCTTTTTTATCTTCTATGTTTGATATACCAAAAAATATGTTTGTAATGCTATATTGTTTTGTGGTAATAAACTTTTGATGATGAGCTAACACAGTTTTTATAACTATATCTGGTAAACTCAAAAACTCTTTTTCAAACTCCCCTATAACAATATATGGGTATTCTACCAAGTTTGTGATTTCATCTATAAGCTCCTCTTCGTAATCTGGTGTAACATTTAGCTCTTTGGCTTTTGATAAGACAAGATCTAATATGATGCTTTTACGCTCTTTGAATGTTGGTATTACATAATGCTTTTTTAAAAGCTCTTCGTAGGCTTTTGCATGCTCTATTACAAACTCATTGGATAAAAACCTATGGCCTTTTGATGTGTTTTTATAAGGCAGTATTGGTCTGTCGTTTAAAACAAGGGCTATACCTCTTATGGGTCTTGGAAACCTCATAGAAGAGTTGTCCCATCTCATCATCTTTTTGTAGTTTAGAGATTTTATTATAAAATCTGGAAACTCTTTAAAAAGCTCTTCTATTGGTATACCACCGGTTTGTTTTTTTATGGCTATGTAAACTCCTCCTTGTTTTTCGTATTTGAAAGTCTCTTCTAAAGAAGCGTTATTTTTCTTTAAAAAAGCCTCTAAAGCTTTTGTAGGAACTCCGTCTTTATAACAGGCTTCATAAGGAGGGCCTATTACAAGGATTTCTTCTTTCTTGTTGTGATCTGGTAAATTTTCTATCAAAATACCTATTCTTCTTGGGGTTGTAAATACGCTGATGCTATTATCTATTCCTATATTTTTATCTTTTAAAAAGCTTATTACTATATCTTTTAAGGTTTCGTTGGCTTTTAGTAAAAATGAAGAGGGTAGTTCTTCCGTTTGAAGCTCTAAAAGAATATCGTTCATAGGCTATTCTCCTTTTCTATGTATAAAGAAGCCACTAAAGATGCCATTTGTTTTATGCGTTTTATGTAGTTTGTTCTTTCTTGGACAGATATAGCGCCTCTTGCATCAAGAAGGTTAAATGTATGAGAGCATTTTAATACGTAATCATAAGCCGGGTAAACGAGTTTTTCTTCTATGAGAGATTTTGCTTCTTGCTCGTATATTTCAAAAAGCTTAAAAAGTCTATCTTGGTTTGATTTTTCAAAGTTGTAGATAGACCACTCTTTTTCAAACTCAAAGTATATATCTTTGTAAGTAAGATGTTTGTTCCATTTTAAATCAAATACGTTGTCAACATTTTGAAGATACATCGCTATACGCTCAAGCCCGTAGGTGATTTCACAGGCTATAAGATCTAAATCTATATCCCCTGCTTGTTGGAAGTATGTAAACTGTGTTATCTCCATCCCATCTAACCACACTTCCCAACCAAGTCCCCAAGCTCCAAGTGTAGGGCTTTCCCAGTCATCTTCCACAAATCTAATATCGTGAAGGTTTTGATCTATACCAAGGGTTTCTAAGCTTTTAAGATATAGCTCTTGAGAGTCTTCTTTGGCAGGTTTTAGTATCACCTGAAATTGAAAATAATGCTGAAGCCTGTTTGGGTTTTCCCCATATCTTCCATCTTTTGGTCTTCTGGATGGTTCTACGTAAGCCCCGCTGAAGGGTTTTTTGCCAAGCACCCTTAAAAAAGTAGCTGGGTTCATAGTACCAGCCCCCACTTCTATATCGTATCCTTGCATTATAGCGCATCCATTTTTAGACCAAAAATCCTGAAGATTAAGTATTATATCCTGAAAATACATTTTTGCCTCCAAAACGCCTTTACGTATATGATCATGCTATACTATTATACCAGTTTATGGCTTTTAAGATAAAAACTATAGAAGATTTAAAAGAGTTTTTAAAAGATTATTTCAAAGATAAGAATGTAAAAATTTATCTGTTTGGTTCTAGGGCTTATGGAAACAATTCAGATTTTTCCGATGTTGATATAGCTATTGACACAGAAGAGGATATAACAGAGTGTTTGACTTTGTTAAGATATATAATAGAAGAAAGCACGCTTCCTTACAAGGTGGATTTTGTGGATTTAAAGATGGCACCTCATCTTAAACCTATAGTTTACGAAAAAGGACAAAGATGGCTTTAGATAGATTGTTGTCAGATTTAAAAAATGCGTTTTCAAGGTTAAAAGAGTCCTACGATAAAACTATAAACTCTCAAAATACCGCCGATTATTCGTTTTTCAGAGATTCTACTATACAGCGGTTTGAGTTTACCATAGAGATTTTATGGAAAACTGTTAAAGAGTTTTTAAAATTAAAAGAAGGAATAGAATGCAGATCTCCAAAATCTTGTATAAGAGATTTTTTCGGGTCTGGTTATCTAAGTTCTCAGGATGTTGTTACACTTTTAGAGGCAATAGACGATCGAAATCTTACATCTCACACTTATCACGAAGAGGTTGCCGATAAAATTTTTCAAAATATTAAGAAATATCTACCTGTTATAAAAAGCGTAATAAATGAGATAGAAAAGAATATTTAAATTATGATTTTTCCAAAGCTCTTTTTAACTCACCAAGAAGATACAAAGAACCAAAGACAAATACATCATCTTTTAGATTTAAAATATCTTTTGCGTCTTCTAAAGTATGGGTTTTAAAACCTATACTTTTTGCATAATTTAGCATATTATCTATATCTTCTGCTCTTTTGTAGTGAATGGGTACAAACGTAATCTCATCAAAGTAAGTTCTTAGTATATCTAACTCTTTTTGCCATTCTTTGTCTTTTAAACTTCCCATTACAAGCTTTATATCAAAATGTTCTTTTATATCTTTTATAATCTTTACCAAAGCACTTACGTTGTGAGCTCCATCTATCATTATAAGGGGTTTTTCTCTTAAAATCTCCATACGCCCTTCCCAATAGGTTTTTTCTAACGCCCTTTTTATAAGCTCTTCTTTTGGTTTAAATAGAGTTTCTACCGTAGGTATACTAAGAAACGATGCCAATGCCAAAGCTCCGTTGTCTATTTGATGTTTGCCCCAAAGCCCAAGTTTTAGGCTTTTCATGTTAAAATCTAAAAAATTAAACTCTTCTATATAAGTGCTATGCTTATCTACATAACCTTTGTATTCAAAATCCTCCCCTGCTACAAAAAGCTTTGTGTTTTGCTCTTTTGCTTTTTCTGTTGCCATTGGGTATAGTGGGTATCTATTGTTTCCTATTAGGAGTGCTTTTGTGCCGTTTGCTATTTCAAGCTTTTCTAAAGCTATTTTATCTACGGTGTTGCCAAGCCATTTCATATGGTCTTTTCCTATGTTTGTTAAAACCCCAATAAAAGGTGAAGAGGCTCTGGTGCCGTCCCATCTTCCGCCCATTCCTACTTCCCATACTACTATATCTACATTTTTGTCTTTAAAGTATAAAAGCCCTATCAGAGTTATAGCTTCAAAGTAAGTTAGCTCAAATTTTTCAAATACAGGTTTTAGGCTTTTGACATAGTATTCTAACTCTTCATCTTTTATATGAATGTTGTTTACTCTTAATCTTTCGTTTTCTCTAACAAGATGAGGAGATACAAACCATCCGGTGTTAAGGCCATGCTCTATCAGAAGATAATTTAAAAAAGCGCAGGTAGAGCCTTTGCCGTTGGTACCGCCCACTATTACAGATTTATAGTGTTTTTCTGGGTTTCCTACATAGTCTCTTGCTTTTAGTATTCTATCTAAAGTGGGGTTTATCTTGTAGTCTTTGCCCTCATAAAGGTCCCAGAGTTTCATATATTTATATGTTCACCTTCTTTTTTAAGCCATTCTATTGCTTCTTCTTTTGTCTTTATTGCACCTTCGTATTGAAGGTCTAATAGTTTATTTTTTAAAAGCCCAACGGTAGGCCCCTCTGGTATATTTAGTATATTCATTATATCTTTTCCACTAAGAAGTGGTTCTATAGGCTTTGGTACATTTTTTAATTTAAATTCTATTATATTTTTTATGGTTTTTTCTAAAGCTTTCATAGTGGGCTCATCGTCTTTAGATCCCAAGGCATCTGCTATAGTTAGTATCATAAGAGGGTATATATCATCTTCTACTTCTCTTAAGAGCTTTCCATAGGCTCTTGGTGTGAGATGCT
Source organism: Hydrogenobaculum sp. 3684 (assembly GCF_000213785.1). Lineage (NCBI taxonomy): Bacteria > Pseudomonadati > Aquificota > Aquificia > Aquificales > Aquificaceae > Hydrogenobaculum > Hydrogenobaculum sp. 3684. The sequence continues at coordinate 1,505,367 of NC_015557.1, forward strand.
CCAAAGATTCCCTTAGATAAAATATCCTAAGGTGCATTCTTACCATTTTTTGTAAAAACCTTGAAAGATCTTCTCCAAAGGTAAGCTCATTAGATATTTTTGCCGTTAGTTCTTCTCCTACTTTGTCATGCTCGTAAAAGGTGATGTTACCTTTTTCATCTATTTTCATGGTGTGAGGCTTTCCTATGTCGTGTAGTAAAGCGCTTAGTTTTATAGCCTCTTTTGTGCCAAAATCCCCTAAAAATTGATAGGCTGGTATTTGGCTTTTTATAAAATTTAAAAGCTCTTTATCAAAGTTTACATCCTCATTTTCAAGGATTTTATCCGCATACTCATAGACTTTTAACGTATGTTTATCAAGGGGGTATATGTGATGATGCCCTTGATTTGAAACTTTTTTTATATCCTCTAAATATGGTATTATGCTGTAAATGGCATTTGTCTCAAAAAGAAGCTCCATTCCCTTGTAGGATTTTTTTAATTTTAAAAGCTTAAAAAACTCTACTGCTATCCTTTCTTTTGCACTGGTTTTTAGAAGTGTATGGTTTTCTTTTAAGAAATTTATAAAACCCTCTTCTAACTCAAAATCAAGCTCGTTTGCTATCCTTACTCCCCTTAAAAGCCTTATAGGGTCTTTTTTGAGATTTTCATAAGATATTGCTCTTACAAGTCCATTTTCTAAGTCTTTTATACCACCGGTTGGATCAAAAAGAATCGTTTGCTGAGCTCCCACAGATAGCACATCATCTAAGTTTACAGCTATTGCGTTGCAGGTAAAATCCCTATCTTTTAAATCCTTTTCAAGGATCTTTTCCCACTCTTCAGGGCTTGGTCTTAGACCAAAAAAACTTTTTAATCCACCACTTTCTAATATTGCTATATCAAATCTATATTTGAAACTTCCTTCGTTAAATACTATAGTGGCTATTTTGTTTCTTTTTATCCAAGGTTCTTTTTTCTCAAACTCAAATACATCGGCTTTTATGTTGTATGTTTGGAAAAGAAGTTCTTTAAAACGGTTTGCAACAGTTATTGGTTCTTGAGTGGTTATAATATCTATATCTACACTTTTGTCTATTGGTTTTCCTATTATTCTATCTCTTACGTATCCTCCCACCAAGAAAGCGTAGTGGTCTCTATCAAGGCATTTTGCTAAAAGGTCAAAGTGAGTTAGGTAAAAATTTAATCCGTGGGCGGTATGTTTTTTGCCAAAAATTTCTATTATATCACTCATAAAACCATCTTTTTAAATAACCATACAAAGAAATATATGCAAAAATAAGGCTTATATCGAAAAGCATATTACCAAATTTTACCTCACCAAGAAGTATTACAATGATACTAAACATCTCAAAAAACGCCTTTATTTTTCCACTTAAAATAGCCCCTTTGTCTTTATTCTTTGCTATGCTTCTTAGAAAAGACACTGTTAGTTCTCTTATCATCAAAAACGTAGCTGCATAGGGGTTTAACATATGTTTGTATAAAAGCCCCATAACCGCTGTTAAAACTAAGATTTTATCTGCAAAAGGGTCATACACTTTTCCAAACTCTGTGATAGCGTTGTTGTTTCTTGCAATAGAGCCATCAAACCAATCCGATATTGCTCCTATACTAAATGTTATAAGAGCTATAAAGTAGTGAGAAGATATTATAAAGCAAAAGGCCACTATGCCACAAAATATTCTAAGAGTAGTTATAAAATTTGCCATAACTTTTTAACAAAAATCATTTATATTATAATTGATGTGCGGTGTTTTTGGCGTTTATTTGAACGAAGAGGAAACTTTAGATTTCCCAAAGGCAGCAACGTTTGCTTACTTTGGTATATACGCTCTGCAGCATAGAGGCCAAGAGAGCGCTGGTATATGCTCTTATTATGAGGATGATATTAAAAGAGTTGCTAACAAAGGCCTTGTGCTGGAGGCCATTTCCAAAGAAGAGTTAAAAAATTTAAAAGGTAAGGTAGCTATATCTCACGTTAGATATTCTACTACTGGTGGTGATTCTGCTCAAAATATTCAACCTATAGTTAGAGAAAGTAAAAGGTTTGGAAAAGTGGCTGTGGTTCATAACGGAAACCTTACAAACTATAACTTTCTAAGAAGGCTTCTTGTTGCAAACGAAGTGGAGTTAAAATGCTCTTCTGATACAGAGGTGTTTTTAGGGCTTTTAGATGTAGTAGAAAAAGATGCATCTATAAGTGCTCATATGTTGGATGAAGAGCTTATACCCTATCTTGTTAGTGTTTTAAAGCTTGTGGAGGGAGCTTATAGTATACTTATGATAATAAACGGTAAGCTTATAGCCGCTAGGGATCCTCTTGGTTTTAGGCCACTTTTGATGGGAAGACGTCAAGACGCTATCGTATTTGCCTCTGAGACCTGTGCTTTTGATATTATAGAAGCGGATTATTGGCGTGAGATAAAGCCTGGGGAAATCACTATAGTAGATGAAAACGGTATAAGAACTTACTTTTTTGCTAAAAGCCCAAAACCAAAGAAATGCATCTTTGAGCATGTATATTTTGCAAGACCTGATAGCTTTATATTTTCTGAATACTCTTACAACGTTAGAAAGAAAATGGGTATGGAACTTGCTAAAGAGGACGATATATTTCCAGATATAGTGATTCCAGTACCGGATTCTGGTATGCCAGCAGCCATAGGATATAGCCAGTACAAGAATATTCCCTACGAAATGGGACTTGTTAGAAATCACTATATAGGAAGGACGTTTATAGCTCCTACTCAAGATATTAGAAATCTAAGCGTTTTGATGAAGTTAAATCCAAACAAAGGTATTATAAAGGATAAAAGCATAGTGGTGATAGATGATTCTATTGTAAGAGGGACTACCTCAAAGCGTATAGTAAACCTTTTAAAAGAAGCCGGAGCCAAAGAAGTACATATGAGGATAGCTTCTCCACCGGTTATAGGGCCTTGTTATTACGGTATAGACACGCCCACAAAAGAAGAGCTTATGGCAAGCCATATGTCTGTGGAAGATATAAGAAGGTTTATAGGAGCCGATTCTTTAAAATATTTATCCTTAGAAGGGCTTATGAGGTCTGTTCAAGAACCAGATTCTTTTTGTGATGCTTGCTTTACAGACAACTATCCTGTAGAGTTAAAGCTATGAACGAATTTGCAAAACTCCTAATAATATTTGGTTTTATACTCATTGGTTTAGGGCTTTTGATAATTATATTTGGAAAATTAAACATCCCATTAGGAAGGCTTCCGGGGGATATTGTTTATAAAAATGGAAACTTTGTGTTTTACTTTCCTTTGGTGAGTTCTATAATTTTAAGTATTTTACTAACAATATTGCTAAATATTCTTTTTAGAAGATAAAATATGATTTGTTATAATATGTTGAATGATATGGTTTGATATAGTAACTCCTAAAGCGGCTCTTTTTTTTAGTCCCATCATAAGAAAATTTGATAGCCAAGGGGAGCGTGTTTTAATTACCACCAGAAAATCAGAAGGCTATGAGGAGATTGTAGAGCTCCTTGATATGCTTAATATCCCTTACGAAGTTGTAGGGGGATTTGGGGGCGGTACTCTAAACGGTAAGCTTCATGCGAGCATAGAAAGAATGTATCAGATGACAAAACTTCTTGATAAGTACAATCCAGATATTATGGTAAGCATATGCTCTGTAGATGCCAACAGAGTGGCTTACGGGCTTGGTATACCTATAGTAAATTTTTACGATATACCTTTGTCTGATTATAAGCATGATTTTAAAAAAGCCCTGCCTCAGGCAAGGCTTACGCTTCCTCTTTCTACTGTGGCCCTAAAGCCTTTCGTGGTGCCAGATGAGATATTTTATAGGTTTGCTTTGGAAAAAGATCAGGTTTATACATACGATTTCATAGATCCTTTGATATGGCTTTATGATTTTAAACCAGATATAAACTATGTAAAGGATGTAATGAAGATACCTTTAGATAAACCCATTATAGTGGTAAGAGAAGAGGAGTTTAAAGCCTCTTATGTGATGAAAAAATACAGCCTTTTGTATGATGGGCTTTTAGAACTAAAAGATAAAATAGATGCAACGTTTGTAATAATACCAAGGTACGAGGCAGAGCCCTTAAAAGAGCTTTTTGATTTTGCCATCATATTAGAAAAAAAATACAAGATACAGCATCTTCTTGCATACGCATCTTTGTTTATCGGAGGAGGCGGTACCATAAACCTTGAAGCCACTTACTTTGGCACACCTGTTATATCCACAAGAAGCTTTATAAGTCATTACGATAAGTATGTGGTGGATGTGGGGCTTATGAAATGGGTAAACGACAAAGACTCTTTGGTAAATACCGCTTTAAAGCTTATAGGAAAACGCTTCGATGAGCTTGCTCAAAACGTTTGGGGTTCTATGAAGGTGGATTTAGATTTTCTAACAGATACTATTTTAAAAGCCAAAGACCTAAAAAGATATTGATATGTGTGGTATATTGGGACTTTTTGGAAATCCAGCATCTATAGATACAAATCTTTTTAAAAAAGCTTTAGATAAAATAGCTCATAGAGGACCAGATGCTTACGGTATTTATCAAAATGAAGATATAGTATTTGGCCATAGAAGACTTTCTATCATAGATTTATCTCCTTTGGGCAATCAGCCTATGGTGGATGAAGAAACAAGCAATGTTATCGTTTTTAACGGAGAGATCTATAATTTTAAATCCATAAGGGATTTTTTAATATCAAAAGGAATAAACTTTAACTCATCTTCGGACACCGAAGTACTTTTAAAAGCTTATAGATATTTTGGTGTAGAGGTCCTTAGCAAGCTAAGAGGTATGTTTTCTTTTTGTATATACGATGCAGATAAAAAATCTCTTTTTTTTGCAAGGGATAGGTTTGGTAAAAAACCCTTTTATTATGCTTTTATAAAAGATAATTTTTTATTTTCATCGGAGATAAAAGCACTGCTTGAGTTTTTTGACAAAACGCCACTTCCAGATAAAGGTTCTATGGCAGATTATTTTAGATATTTGGCCCCTTCTTATGGAAAGACTATGTATGAGGGTATATATAAGCTTCCTCCTTCTTGTTTTGGGATTTTAGATAAAAATGGGTTTAGTGTAAAAGAGTATTACAATCCCCTTGATTATCTTTCTAAAAGCTATCAAAACGAAGATCAAATACTAAAAGACATAGAAAATAAGCTTATAGAATCTATTGAGCTTAGGCTTGTGGGAGATGTGGAAGTGGCATCGCTTCTTTCTGGAGGTCTTGATTCTTCTTTTGTAAGCGCTTTGTATTCAAAGATTGCCAAAGAAACATTTGGCAAAAATATAAACACATTTTCTATAGGGTACAGCGAGTATGAGCACTACAGCGAGCTTGATTGGGCTTTGAAAGTTTCAAAGTTTATTGGATCAAGCCATCATCCTATCAGCATAAACTCAAAGGATTTTATAGAGAAAATAGATGAGGTGGTTTATTTTTTAGATGAGCCTATAAACGATCCTGCCACTTTGCCCACATACGTTATATCTTCTTACATCAAACAAAACGGTATAAAAGTTGCCCTTTCTGGAGAGGGTTCTGATGAGCTATTTTTTGGATACGATCTTTATTATAAGTATCTAAACTATGAAGATATCTCTAAAATCCTAAAAAAACCTCATAAAGAACTTATATTAGAATCACTTTCAGACAAGAATTCTAAAGCATCGGAGCTTTTAAAAAGAGCTTTAAAAGATGAGATTATCTTTAGGACTATAGGGGAGTGTTTTACAAACGATGAGCTTAAAAGGTTTTTAAGATTTTCTTATGAGAGTGATAATATTGAGCTATTTTCAAAAAGATTTGAGCCTTTTTCTCATCATCATATATCTATATGGTATTACTTTGTAGATATGTATATGTGGATAGGGGAAGTGCTTATGATGAAAGTGGATAAAATGGCTATGGCTCATTCTGTAGAACTAAGAGTACCTATGCTTGATCATGAACTTCATCAGCTTGTGTTAAATGTAGACCCATCTCTTCGTATATCAAACCAAAACAAGCACCTTCTTAAGAAAATAGCTATAAAATATCTACCAGAAGAGATAGTGTATAGAAGGAAAAAAGGATTTTCTTACCCATTTATAGAATGGTTTTACAAAGAAAAGAAAAACTTTTTGGAAGATTGGCTTAAGATAAACAAAGAACATGGATTTTTTGACGAAGGGTTTTTGAGATTTTTATATGAAAATGGTAATTCAAAAGCTTACAAACACCACGTCTGGGCGGTGGAGATATTTAATAGATGGTTCAAAAAAACTTATCTATCCAATTGAGTCTTCTATCCATTTTAGGTAAGACTCTATACCAGATTCTATGTTAAGTGATATAATCTCTGGTACTGTGTATGGGTGAATAGCTTTTACCTTTTCTATCAAAAGTACAATCTTTTCTTTTAGGGTTTTTACAATAAGAAGAGATTCTTCTGAGGTTTCGATCTCTCCTTTCCACCAGTATATAGATTCTGCACCGCTTATTATGTTAACGCAAGCCCCAAGCTTTTCTTGCACTATAAACTTAGCAATATCCTTTGCTTTATCTTTTGGTGTTGTGATTAAAACTATTGCATAGTTTGATACCATAGTTAATATTATAGCATGGGAATTTTTGCAGAAGACTTAATAAACTTTGGCAACCTAATGGAAGCTACCATAGATTTCCCGATAAATCAAAAAGAGTTAGAAAATATATTGGGAGTCTCGGTTTATTTAGAGCCACATGTAATGGATGTAGTGGTAAAAAAGAAGTTTTTGGCTTTTAGTAAAGATTATAAAATAAGGTTAAAAGAAGGGGAATATTTTATAAACGATAGAAAAGCTGGTAAAAGGGCTATTGGGTTTGATATGCTTTTAGAAAAAGATATAGAGCTTTTACCAAACGCTTTTGAGGTGATAGATGGAAAGCCTTATATAAACTTTTGGCCTTATATAAAGGCATCTGAGCTTTATGCCAAGGTGCCAAATCAGTTTAAAGAGCGTGTTATAATAAAGGACTACGAGATTAAAAGTGGAAATCTTGTGTTGAAGTTGGGAGTTCAGAAATGAAAGGACTTGTTCATATATGTTGTGCACCAGATAGTATATACTTTTTAGAAAAGCTAAAAAACGATTACAAAGACTACGAATGGATAGGGTTTTTCTACGATCCAAATATACATCCTAAAACAGAGTACGATTTGAGGCTAGTAGAAACAAAAAGAGTGTGTGAAAAGCTTGGAATACCTCTCATAGAGGGGAATTACGACGATGATGTATGGCTTTTGGCGGTAGAAGGTCTTGAAAAAGAACCAGAAAAGGGTAAGCGCTGTGAAGTTTGTTTTGATATAAGATTAAAAGAGTCTTTTGAGATTGCAAGAAGTTTGGGTGCTAAAGCTATTACCACTACGCTTTTGATGAGTCCAAAAAAAAGTATAAATCAAATAAATCATGTAGCTTCTATCTTTTCTAAGGAGTACGGTATAGATTTTATAAGCGTAGATTATAGAAAGGGTGGTGGGGTTCAGATAATGCACGAGCTTACAAAACTAAACGAAATATACTCCCAAGATTACTGCGGATGCATACATGGGCTTTTTAATCAAAAACCAGATACAGAGCTTTTTATGTGGGCAAAGATTAGCCCTGGTTCCAAAGAAGAGCTTCTTTTTATAAAAAGTATTAGGCTTTTAGCAGAGTCAATGGGATTTTATACAAAAGAGATAAACTTTAGCTTCTTAGGTTGGGATTTACTGAATGGGTATATCTTTGTAGATGATGAGCCAATCCCCTCCTACATAAGGTATTATTCAAAACATACCAACGGTGTTGTAAAGGCAAATATAGATTTTTCTATTTCAAAAGAAGATGTTTTATACCTTACGAAACAAAATGTAAAAATAATCTTTTCAAAAGAGTTTGTGGCAAACAAAGATGTTTCACCGTGTTTTATAGTAGATGAGGAGTATAAAGAAAAGCTTCTTAATGCCAAAAAGATAAAAGCACATATAAAATCAGAGCTTTCTTATAAAGATTCCAGTATTTTGATAATCTCTAAAAGCCCTATAAAAGATATATCTAGCATAAAAGCTTACAAAACCTATGAAGGATATTTTGATAAACCAAGTTTTGATGTAGAGAATATAATTTTAAACTTAAAAGAAGGCGAAGCCGTTTGTTTTGTAGGGGCTTTTGAGATGGGTGGTTTTGAAAAACTTACGGAGTTTTTTGATGGAAAAGAAATTTCTTATAATAGCTGGTCCTTGTGTAATAGAGTCTTATGAGCTTTGCTTTGAAGTGGCCTCTCATCTAAAAGAGCTTTCTTTGAAGTATAAGGAGTTTGATTTTGTATTTAAGGCTTCTTTTGATAAGGCCAATAGAACATCTGTAAACTCCTATAGAGGACCTGGTCTTGAAAAAGGTCTTGAGATTTTAAAAAGAATAAAAGAAGAATTTTTTATGCCAGTTACCACGGATGTCCATGAAACTTATCAAGTAAAACCTGTGGCAGAGGTGGTGGATATCATTCAAATACCGGCTTTTTTATGTAGGCAAACGGATTTACTTCTTGTCGCTGCAGAAACTGGTAAAAGTGTGAACGTTAAAAAAGGACAATTTTTAGCCCCCTGGGATACTAAGTATATAATAGATAAGCTAAAATCAAAAAACAAAGACGCTACATTTTACCTTACAGAAAGAGGTTCTTCCTTTGGCTATAACAACCTTGTGGTGGATATGAGATCACTACCTATTATGAGACAGTATGCAAACGTTATATTTGATGCTACTCACAGTGTTCAGCTTCCTGGTGGTGCAGGTAGGTCTTCTTCTGGTCAAAGGGAATTTGTGCCCTATCTTATAAGGGCTGCTGTGGCAGTGGGTGTAGATGGGGTTTTTATGGAAACGCATCCAAATCCAGAAAAGGCGCTGTCCGATGGTCCAAACTCTATACCTTTAAAAGATTTAGAGAGTATTTTAATTCAAATAAAAGCCATAAAACGAGCCTTAGAGGATATAAACCAAAGTTAAATATGAAAGATAATGAAAAAGATATCGTTATCAAAGATAAATTTTTAGACCAAGATAATAGAAACATAGAAGATTTTCAAGCTATAAAAGATTTTTTCCTTGATTTAAAGCAAAGCAGTTTTTATCTTTCTTATGCAGAAGAGCTTTATCTTGATCATATTTTAAAAAAGAAAGTTCCTAAAGAAGTGATAATAAGTGGTATAGAAAAATATATGTATAGGCTTCCAGAGTTTAAAAGAAGAAAGGCTATGCTTTTTATGTGTGATAACGATATAAATACCTCTATCACAGATTTTATAAGAAGGATGTGGGCAAATTCCGATGAACATTGGTATATAGGAAGGTTTGATTTACATATAAAACGCCTTAAATACATCGGCCTAGACAAAAAATACAACATAAGTTTAGACAAAATCCCTTACCCTACCACAGAAGAAGAAGCTGCAAGCACTTTAAACCGAATAAAAAAGCAGATTTTCGAAAAAGAGTGGGATTTACTTAGCCAAGAGACAAAATCTATGATTCTTCAAAAATACGAAAAGTTTAAAAATTTCCCAGAGCTTTACGATAAAATGATTATGGATCATGTTTTACATGTTTTAAACTTGGATTGGATAGATTTATATACACTGTCTTAATTTTAAATCTTAAATTTGCAGTGATGGATTTATCAAATATAGTATTGAGGGTTTGAAGTTATGTATATGAGCTTATAAAATCTCTTCAATCTTACTGGCGAGTATCACCTTCTTAAACATTTCATCCAAAACTTTTATATCATCTGTGTTTTCTATCTTCTCTTCAAGCTCTTTTGGTAGCACTTTAAACTTAATGAGGATAGCACTCTTAACATCATCTTTTTTAGCCTGAACTAATCCTTCTTGCTTACCTTTTTCTAATCCTTCTTGCAATCCTTCTTTTTTACCTTTCAAAGTAGCCTCTTGTTCTAATTGCTCTATAGCTTTTGCTGTGAAAGGTAAATCTTTTAGCTCTTCTATAGTAAAAGGCGGTATCTCTAACATAGGCTCCTCCTTAAGCAATATTTTAAATCCTTCTCTTAATTTAGGTCTTACCTTTAACAATGTCAATATCTTTCCAACCCAGTCAGATCTTTCTTGCTCTGGTAAGTTTCTTAATTTGGATAGAGCTTTACGAAATAGCTTTTCTCTATTTCTCACGTTGCACAAAAATGCAAAGGTTATATCTGCCATATTATCAGATTCCAACAGATCATCACATTGAAAATCTTTTAGATCTATTAGCTCATACTCGTAATAAAGCTTTGAATCTTTTAAAGTGTTTTTCATGTTGCATTTGTCTTCACCAAGATATATAAGCTTTTGGTGTATAGTCTTTTCTTTGTATTCCATTTTGATGAGGCTATAATACTCAAACATCCTATAAAGCATGGTCTTATCGTTTTTTGTCTGGAATTCTATATGAAGGATAGAATCATCTTCTAACTCAAGGAGTAGATCCACTCTTCTTTCTTTTGTTGTTTTAAATACTGAATCTAACTCCCGCTTATATTTTATACCTATTATATCTCTCATTAGCTTACTTTCCAAAAGAGGAAGTATTATATTCTTTATGGTTATATCTATATCTTGAGGATGACGGTTTTGCTGATCCATTTATATATTATAAGAGACATGCTTAAATTATGATTAGGATATAGTAAGCTTATGCGCTCACAATTTAAGGGAACAAATTATCTAAATTACAAAATCTCTTCAATCTTACCAGCCAGTATAACCTTCTTAAACATCTCATCCAAAGCCTGTATATCATCTGTGGTTTCTATCTTCTCTTCAAGCTCTTTTGGTAGTACTCCAAACTTGATAAGAATGGCGCTTTTGATGGCATCTTTTTTAGCTTTAATTAATCCTTTCTGTAATCCTTCTTGTAATCCTTCTTGCTTACCTTTCTGTAATCCTTCTTGCAATCCTTTTTGCAATCCTTCCATCATCCACTTTTCTGTTAGTGTCATAACCTTCTCGTCACCTCCTGTTAGTTCTTTTAAAATACTTTCAACCTCCTCAGGGTTATTCTTCACAGATACAATATAATCAAGCGTTAAAAATATGCAATGAGCCGTTTCTATATAATCATGGGTTTTGATAATACAAACAAGGTTGGAGAGTTATACTTTTTTGCTGATGAAAATACCTTTGGTACAATAGAGTGTGTGAGCACGTTTCAGATGCTTCTCTTTTTAAAAGACACTTATTATACGACAAGTCTGCCACGGTTTATGTGTATACACATTTACAGCATGATATAATATTTATGTGATATATTACGGTATACCTATACTATATATACCCTTTAAACGGCTTAATATAGTAAAAGACGTGTTTTCGCAGATAAAAGCCATTAAGCCGCAAAAGCTTTATATAGCTCAAGATGGGGCAAGGGATGATAAAGAAAAAGAAGAGTTGGAAAAGGTATTGGATTTTATAAAAGAAAATATAGATTGGGATTGTAAATTAAATTTGTTTAAAAGCGATAAAAACCTTGGACCTAACTTGTTTTTATACAAAGCTATAAATTGGTTGTTTGAAAAAGAAGATATGGGGATAATATTAGAAGAGGATGGTTTTCCATCTTTGAGTTTTTTTGGCTTTTCTAAAAAACTTTTGGAAAAATATAAAGATGATAAAAGCATATATGCAATTTGTGGATTTTCGGCTTGTGCTGATGAAGATGAAGTAAATTGTGATTATACTATTAGCAATATAAGATTTTGCCCATGGGCTTTTGCAACATGGAAAGATAGATGGTGTAAGTTTGAGGATTTTGAGCTTAAAAATATAACATCTTATGAGTTTTTAAACAGAGTTTATAAAAATAAGCAGATGAGAGATATTGTGCTATCTTACGCAAATATACTAACTCAAAATATTCATCGGCTTAAAGACAAGATGGTTTGGGATTTAAAGTTTAGGTTTGTTATACAGTATAATGGCGGATATTGTGTTTTCCCAAGGCAAAATCTTATAAAGCATCTTGATTTTGATTCAGAATATGCTACCAGTTTTCATGCCGATACATGGTTAGGAGATATTAGCAAACATATAGATATAAAAGAATATGATTTTAGCGCATTGATACCTTGTAAAGATGATTCAGCCTTGATAAAACATTGCTATGAGTTTTGGGAAAAAGATATAATTTTTTCATTTGTCTCAGATAAAGTTTATAATCATATTTACAAAATCCTAAAGAACTATGATTCTATATATATCTACGGGGCTGGTCTTTTTGGATATATATTCTACAATGTTTATATGGAGCTTTTAAAAGAAAAACTTGTAGCTTTTGTAGATGACAACGCTGGTGGGAAGCTTCTTGACAAAGATGTAATACCACTTTCAGAAGCAAGACAAGATATACCTATATTTGTAGCTGTAACAAGAGAAGATCAGATTAGAAATATAAAAGATAAATTAAAATCTCAAAGAGCCGATGTTATAATCTTAAAAGATTTAATAAAAGAGGTGTTCTCATGAGTTTATACAAAAGTATCAAGACCGCTATCATATACGGGGCTGGCAAAGGCGGGGCTATTACATATCAACATCTTGTAGAAAATGGTATAGAAGTAATAGCTTTTATAGATGATTTTAAAAGCGGAGAATACTTTGGAAAACCTATTATAAAACTTGAAGATTTGAACAAGTACAAAGCAGATGCTTATTTTATAGGAACTGCGGAGAGCATTAAAAAGATAAAAGACTGGGTTGAAAAGTTGTCAAGGTTTGTGGATAGGGGTAAGATAATGGTTTCTAATGTTCCAGCTTCCGATAGATTTGGCAATAGAATTACTACTATGAGCCCACCCCATGATATTAAATTGTATACTGATATATTTGAAGAAAATGATTTTAAAAGAGATTTGATAGAGCATTTTGACGAGCTTAAAGAAGCTAATAAGAATACTAGTCAAAAATTTATATCTTTTGAAGAGGTTTATAAACTATTCAATATGTATTCAAAGTATGTTGCCAATACTCACGAAGAAGATTACGCTTACCCAGATATAAACTTTGATGTAGAAGAAGGTGATGTAGTATTTGATTGCGGGGCAAACTCTTCAAAAGATGCTTATATAAACTGTTTATATTTTGCTAAAAAAGCTGGTAAAAATGGAAAAGTTTATGCTTTTGAACCAATACCAAGGATATACAATGAGCTTTTAGAAGATGTAAAAGGTTTTGAAAATATAATACCTGTAAATAAAGGTGTTTCTGACAGAAAACAGACAGTTTATTTTAAAGATTTAGGAGGGGGATCAAGGATAGACACTGCTGGAGATATAGAAGTAGAGCTTATATCTATAGATGAGTTTGTAAAAGAGCACAACATACCAAAAGTGGATTTTATAAAGATGGACATAGAAGGCGCTGAGCTCGATGCTCTAAAAGGAGCTATAAATACTATAAAAACCTTCAAACCAAAATTGGCAATATGCATTTATCACAAACCAGAGCACTTTTATGAGATCCCAACATTTATAAAATCTATAGTCCCAGAATATAAGATATGGCTTTTAAACAATGAATCACCAACTGATTTTTGGGGTGGTACGAAAGTGTTTTGTAAGGTATAGATTTTAATTTTTTTCATGGCTAAAAGCTAGGTCTTTTAGCCACAGTATTTGTTTATCTATTTTGGCTTTCAGATTTTCATAAACATATTTGGATTGCGGTGATACCAATATCATATCTACGCTATCTGGCATATCTTGCGGTTTTAGGATAGGCTTTCCCATAAGCTCTATGTCTTTTGGATTATCGTCTATGAAGCAACATACTTTATCTGACAATAAATCATCGTAAGTAGCATATACTAAATATCCAAGTATACCAGCTCCGTATATGGCTATATTCTTATATTCTCCAGCCAAATCTTTTATATTGTTTTCAAGGTTTTTAGAATAAATAGCCATAAAGATATTGTAGTGTGAGTGCATTATCTGGTTTTTCTCAAATGTTTTTATGATGCCATCGCATCCTTCCAGTTGTTCAATATCTATTTCTTTTAAATCTTTTAAAGCTATGTTGTATCTAAACACATCCAATTTGTATGTTTCTTCTGATGAGAAGGTAGCCCCTTCTTCGAATCCTAAATGCGCGCACAAAGGTATGTTGGGAACTATACTATATTTTTTATAATAAATTAGCTCTATAGGTATTTCAACATCGTATCCATATCTTATAAGCCATTGTTTTGGTGTATTTACAACCCCCTTATAAAATTTTTCCATTCTCTTGTTTTCAAAATAGTTATCTAAAAATCTACCTTCATTTCTATCTACGCTCCCGTATCTAACTTTAATCCACTTATCTTTCCAGCCTGCCCATCCCCATGTGTTAAAGTTATCTGTCTTTGCATAATCACATGCTATATCTACAATATTGTAAGCACAAACAAACCATACATCTTCATCATGCTTAAATTTATTTAACATCTTTTCTAAAAACCAAAAACCAGATAAACTCATATATATATCTTCTTCTAAAACTATACCTTGTTCTTCATTCTCAAAAAACCAATTTAACGCTTCTATAATACCTTCTCGCATACCCATATTTTTTTCTCTAAAAAGCGTTTTAACCTCACAATCCCAATCTATGTTTGATAGTATGTAATCTCTGACTGCCAGTATCTTTTTCTTTTCTCCTTCTACATGTTCTCTTGGCCCATCTTGAGCTATGTAAAGCTTTTTTGGTTTTACTTTCTTTATCTGCCCAAAAGCCTTTTCTACTAAATCAAGCCTGCTAAATGGTATATATAAAACAGGCGTCTCTAATCCCTTGCCGTATTTTTCTATAGCTTCTTTTTCATCTATAAACTTTATCATAGATTATATTATCCCATCAAACGCCCAAAAATGCTTTAAAATACTCAATGGTTTTGGTAAGCCCCTCTTGTAGTGGGACTTTTGGCTCCCATTTTATCGGCTTTTAGCAAGAGTAATATCTGGCTGACGCTGTTTTGGATCATCTTGGGGAAGAGGTATATCAAGATTGTGTTGCCTATAATAATCAAAAAACAACGTCTCAGCACATCTTTTACCCTCATCATAACAAGCCCTTGGACCAATTGGATTTACATTGCCCCAATAATCTTCTTTTTGAGGATGTACCGTTGGATCTCCCCCATGACAGAGGTTTTGGTGGTCTGCACCGGGTCAAACTGATAATGAATAGGACTAGCAGGACAGGCTAAGTTGTAAATTTCATCCACTTCCACATAAAGAGGAAACGTTATATCGTGTCTTAGCACCTCAAAGTAAGGATTTCCAAGAAGATGTTTTATATTTTCCTTAGAACCCGTGAAAAAATTATCTACACATATAACTTCGTTGCCCTCCTCAAGAAGCCTCTCACAAAGATGAGATCCTATGAAACCAGCACCGCCCGTTATCAAAATTCTTTTTCTCATGTTATTTTCCTAAAAGCTAAAAACTTTAAATTTTTATATAGTATCATAGCTTTTATTATAGCAAAATATAAAAATTGAGAACATTAGATACTTAAGATGAGCTAGCTTGAAGGTCTTTTTGTGGTAAAGCTAAGAAGTTATTTCCAAACTTTTTGTTTGTACATATAATCAGATTTATGAAAGATTTTGTGCATCTTCATCTTCATACCCAATATTCACTTTTGGACGGAGCTATAAAGATAAAGGATCTGGCTAAAAAGGCAAAGGAATACGGCTATAAGGCTGTGGCTATAACGGATCATGGTAACCTTTTTGGTACTATGAGCTTTTACAAAGAGATGAAGGCAAACGGTATAAAGCCCATTATAGGCATGGAAGCTTACTTTACCACAGGAAAAAGAACTGAGCATAAAGGAAAAGGTTCTGAAGATAACATAACAGATAGAATAAACCACCACATCATACTTTTGGCAAAAAACGACACTGGGCTTAAAAACCTCATGAAGCTTTCTTCTATAGCTTTTATTGAAGGCTTTTACTATAAACCAAGGATAGATTATGAAGTGTTAGAGCAGCATGCGGAAGGTCTAATAGCTTTGACGGCCTGTCTTAAGGGAGTGCCCACTTTTTACGCAGCTCAAGGCAACGAAGAGATGGCTTATAATTGGGTTAAAAAGTTTAAAGATATCTTTGGGGATGATCTTTATTTAGAGCTTCAATCAAATCATATACCAGCTCAGGAAACCGCCAATAAAACCCTTATAGAGATAGCTAAAAAATACAACGTAAAGTTTGCTGCCACCAACGATTGTCATTACCTTTTGGAAGAGGATTTGAGGGCTCACAACGTCTTGATGGCGATTCAGATGAAAAAAACACTTCAGGAGCTTGGAGAAGATGCTTTTGGACACTATGAGGGTATGCACTTTGCCTCATACGAGGAGATGGTAAAGAAATTTGAAGGAAAATGGAGTGAGTGGGAAAAAGCGCTTTTAAACACCGTTGAAATATCAGAAAAAATTGCAGATTCTTTAAGCATCTTTGAAGATAAATCTTACAAGTTTCCTGAGTTTTTTAAAGGTGATAATATAAATGTCAATATATCTTCTTACCTTAGAAATTTAGCCGTTGAGGGTCTTAAAAGCCGTATACAAAAATCTCAAATAAGCAAAAATATACCAGAAAAAGAGTACTGGGACAGGCTAAATTATGAATTAGAAGTAATACAAAATATGGGTTTTGATAGTTATTTCTTGATAGTATCGGATTTTATAAACTGGTCAAAATCAAACAACATACCTGTGGGTCCTGGAAGAGGTTCTGCGGCGGGGTCTTTGGTGGCTTTTGCTCTAAACATAACAGATGTTGATCCGTTAAAGCATGGACTTATCTTCGAAAGATTCTTGAATCCAGAGCGTATATCTATGCCAGATATAGATGTAGACTTTTGCATGGACAACAGAGATAAGGTTATAGAGTATGTAAAAGAAAAATACGGCAAAGACTCTGTGGCTCAGATCATTACTTACAATACGATGAAAGCTAAACAAACCCTTAGAGATGTGGCAAGGGCCATGGGTATGGCTTACAAAGATGCCGATGTACTAGCAAAGCTTATACCTCAAGGCAACGTCCAAGGTACATGGCTAAGCCTTGAAGAGATGTATATAACGCCCATAGAAGAGTTGATGGAGCGTTATGGACACAGAGGAGATATTGAAGATAATGTAAAAAAATTTAGAGACCTTGCGAAAAAAGATCCTCAGATAAAAGAGCTTGTGGAGATCTCTATAAAACTTGAAGGTCTCACAAGGCATACATCTTTACACGCTGCTGGTATTGTGATAGCTCCAAAACCCCTTATAGAGTTGGCACCTCTGTATCTTGATAAATCGGTAAAAGATGATACTGGCAACATAGCTACCCAATACGATATGGCTCATTTGGAAGAGCTTGGGCTTGTCAAGATGGATTTTCTTGGATTAAAAACGCTTACAGAACTATGGAAGATGAAAGAGCTTGTAAAACAAAACAAAGGTATAGATATTGATTTCTTGTCTTTGGATTTTAACAACAAAGAAATTTACGAGTTTTTAGCCACCGGTGAAACGATAGGGGTGTTTCAACTGGAATCAAAGGGTATGAGGGAGCTTATAAAACGTTTAAAACCAGACAGATTTGAAGATATTGTAGCCGCTTTAGCCCTTTATAGACCAGGTCCTATAAAAAGCGGGATGGTGGATAAATTTATAAATAGAAAACTTGGTAAAGAAAAAGTTGTATACGAATTTGAAGAGCTTGAAGAGGTGCTAAAAGAAACCTATGGTCTTATCGTTTATCAAGAGCAGATCATGTTTATATCAAACATACTTGCTGGGTTTACCATGGGAGAGGCAGATAATTTGAGAAAGGCCATAGGTAAAAAGAAAGCTGATCTCATGGCAAAGATAAAGGATGATTTCATAAGAAGAAGCTGTGAAAGAGGCTATCCTAAGGATAAAATAGAAAAACTTTGGTCTGAAATAGAGGAGTTTGCCTCTTATTCTTTCAACAAATCTCACTCTGTGGCTTACGGTTATATATCTTTTTGGACTGCTTACATGAAGCTTTATTATCCAGATGAGTTTTACACTGTTAAATTCTCTACAGAGAACTCCGATAAAAAGTTTATAAACCTTTTAAAAGATGCGAAGTCTTTTGGTATAAAAGTATTACCTCCAGATGTAAACAAATCAGATGTGGATTTTAAGATAGAAGCTCCAAGACAAATAAGGTTTGGACTCGGAAGAATAAAGGGTGTTGGTGAGGATACCGCAAGGCATATAAAATCTATGCAAGAAAAAATTGGAAGAGACTTTCTAAGTTTTCAAGATTTTACCAAAAACACAGACAATAGGAAAGTAAACAAAAAAGTTTTGGAAGCTCTTTCAAAAGCAGGGGCTTTTGATAGTCTTATAGAAAAAAGCGGTTATAAAAATAGAGAAGATTTTCTCTCAAGGCTTTTGAATTCTCAGGATATATCAAGCATAGCTCAGAGGTCGTTGTTTGGTATAAAAGCCTCGAAATCCACTGAGCAGATGGAACAAAGCTCTTCTATAGATATATTAAAATTAGAAAAGGAGGTTCTTGGGTTTTATATATCTGGGCATCCATTGGACAAATACAATTGGATTTTATCTCACAACAAAGACATAACAAATATAGAAGATATAGATTTTGAAAATATGCCAAACCAAGCCATAGACAGCGAGGCTGGGCAAAACGCATCGGCGGAATATACGATTGCTGGTGTTATAAGCGATTTACAGATTAAAAAAACCAAAAATGGTTCTTACATGGCTATTTTTAACCTTGTGGATAAAACGGATATTGTTGAAGTTGTGGTTTTCCCAGATAGGTATACATCTTCTGAAGGTATTATAAAAGAAGATGAAGTGGTGGTGATAAAAGGTATCTTAGACATAGATATTGAAAACGAAAACCTTAAGATAGTGGCAAACGATCTTTATTCTATAGATTCTTTGTTAAATCAATACAACACGCTAACTCTTAAGATAGATGAGGAAAAAGCAA
The DNA here is from genome assembly GCF_000213785.1 of Hydrogenobaculum sp. 3684. NCBI lineage: Bacteria > Pseudomonadati > Aquificota > Aquificia > Aquificales > Aquificaceae > Hydrogenobaculum > Hydrogenobaculum sp. 3684. The sequence continues at coordinate 1,524,427 of NC_015557.1, forward strand.
AAAACGGCTTTTTAGAAAAGCTTAAATCTATGCTAGACAAATATACGCCCAAGGCTAACGAAGATGTTATGAAATCTCAAAAAGTTGTATTGGAACTGGACGTTAGCTCCTATAGGGCTATAGTACAAACCTCCAAGGATGTGGTACTTTCAAAAACCCTCATAGAAGAGCTCAGTAAATATGGTATAGAATTTTCTTTGGCATCTTAACGAAAAATTAACAATTGTTTCTTATAATAAAAGCATCAAAACTTAAGGAGGTTTGTATGAAGTTAAAACAAGTTTTAGCAGTAGCTGTTTTTGCTGGTAGCCTTCAAGGGGCTATGGCTTGGACTATCACAGGAGCTGGTTCTACATTTATCTATCCTGCTATGCAAAGATGGACTCTTCACTTTAAGCAAGCCACTGGAAATGTTGTAAACTATCAAAGTATAGGTTCTGGCGGTGGTATACTCCAAGTAACAAAAAGGACGGTAGATTTTGGTGCATCTGACGCTCCTTTAAAACCAGCAGAGTTAAAGAAAAGGCATCTTATCCAATGGCCAGATGCTATAGGTGGTGAAGTAATGGCTTATAACATACCAGGTGTTGGCAACTATCAACTTCACCTCACCGGTAAGCAAATATGCGATATCTATATGGGTAAAGTAAGATATTGGGATGACCCAGAGATAAAAGCCACAAACCCAAAATTAAATTTACCCCACATACCAATAACACCGGTTCATAGAGCCGATGGTTCTGGTACCACTTGGATATTTACAAACTATCTTACAAAAGTATGTCCAGCTTGGGCACACAAAATAGGGTTTAACACCTCTGTAGCATGGCCAGTAGGTGTAGGTGGTAAAGGTAATGAGGGTGTTACAAACTATGTAATGAGGATTAGAGGTGGTATAGGTTATATAGAATACGCTTATTACAAACAAAACCAAAACCGCTTAAAAGCTGCAGTCTTAGAAAACAAGGCTGGTTGGTGGGTCGCTCCAACTATGCAAACTATGTTAGCTGCTGCTAAACAAGCAAATTGGAAAGAAGCTATGAAACATGACTTTTATATGGAGCTTGCAAACCCTCCAGGTAAATATTCTTATCCTATAGAAGGTCCAACGTATGCATTGCTTCCATTGGGTAAATCCACCAACTCTTATGTGCTACAGTTCTATACATGGGTGTTTAACCACGGTGATGCTGACTTAAGAGCTCTTGATTACATTACCCTTCCAGATTTTCTCAAAAAGGATATAATGGCCTCTTGGAAAAAGCATGGCTTAAGCTGGTAAGTGAATTTGGCAATAACTAAGGGTTTATGTTATGATAGAATTAAAAGATAGCGGGGCTTATGGCCCCGCTGCTTCTATGAAAAGAAACGGCAAATTAGGTAATACCTTATTTAAAATTGCGGCTTTTACAGCAGCGGCTTTGATTCCGTTTGTGGTGATAACTATATTTGTTATTCTTTTCATAGAGGCATACCCCGCTATAAAAGCTTTTGGAGTTTGGCATTTTATTACCAGTAAAAGCTGGGATGCTGTTAATAATCATTTTGGTGCTTTTACACCGCTTTTTGGTTCTATATACGTTACCATATGGGCTTTTATATTTGCCGCTCCTATAAGTATAGGGGTTGCTATATATATAACAGAGCTTGCTCCTAATTGGTTAAAGCCCATAGTTACCACTGCCATTGAGCTTTTAGCAGCCATCCCAACTGTTATATACGGTATGTGGGGTCTTTTTATATTGTCTCCTGTTATGCAAAATCATATAGAGCCTTGGATACTGGATCATCTTGCTACGTTACCAGTGATTGGATTTCTTTTTAACGGTCCTGGCATAGGAATAGATACACTTACAACAGCTGTTATACTTTCTATCATGATAACACCTTTTATGTCCTCACTTATTAAAGATGCTTTTGGTTTGGTACCAGAGGTAATAAAAGAATCTGCCTATGGGCTTGGAGCTACGAGGTGGGAAGTCATAAGAAAAGTGGTTATGCCATATGTATCTTCTGGTATTTTTGGATCTGGGATATTTGCCATAGGTAGGGCTTTAGGTGAAACGATGGCGGTGTCTTTTGTAAACGGTAACAATCACAACCCTGGTAGTTTCTTGGATATGTTATCTTTGCTTAATTCTGTAACCACTATAACAGTTACGTTGGCGGATGAGTTTACTGAAGCTATGACGCATCTTTATTTGTCAGCTTTGTTTTATCTAGCTTTGATACTTCTTACTATATCCTTTAGTACACTTGCTATAGCAAAAATTATAGTATGGAGATTGGAAAGAAGATGGAGAACGTAAGGATAAAAGCAAGGGTTGTAAAGAGCAACGTTATGATGATTTTGTCTACATTGGCAGCTTTATATGGTATAGTATTTTTAGGATGGATACTTGTATCTGTTCTTTATCATGGATATGAATATCTAAACCTTGATTTCTTTATTAAAGACCCAGTTCCTCCCGGTATGCCAGGTGGTGGGCTTAAAATGGCTTTCATAGGTCAATTTCTAATCACTACTATAGCTGCTTTTATAGGTACGCCGATAGGCATAATGGCTGGTATCTTCTTGGCAGAATACGGTAGAGGTACTTGGTGGGCTATGTTTGTAAGAAATTTGGCAGATATTGTAATCTCTATGCCAGCCATAGTTATTGGTGCTGCTGTTTATGTAATACTTGTGGCACCTCTTCACAGTTTTAACGGTTTGTCTGGTTCTGTGGCTCTTTCAATTTTGTCCCTTCCTTACATTACGATAGCTACAGATGAGATGTTAAAGCTTGTGCCGAAGGAGATGAGGGAGGCTGCCTACGCTTTAGGAGCTTACAAACACTATGTGATAAAAAAAGTTACCATGAGAGCTGCTAAAACTGGTATACTGACTGGTGTTATACTAGGTCTTGCTAGAATGGCTGGCGAAGCGGCACCTTTGTTGTTTACATCTTTTAACAACGACCATACTACCTTCAATCTTTTAAAACCTATGGCCACTCTTACTATAACTATATTTGTATACGCTACTGGTCCGTACCACGTGTGGCATGAGCAAGCCTGGGCAGCAGGATTTGTGCTTACATTTGGTGTGCTTATAGCGGTTATAATAGCTAAGTTTTTGGTGCATGGAGGGTCTTTTACAGCACCTTTTATGTATGTGGCAAGGCGTATTGCCAAAATAAACAAAGGATGAGGAGAGCGTATGAGTAGTGTAATAGCCATTGAGAGTCCAAAGATTGAGATAAAAAACCTAAACTTTTACTATAAGAAAAGCTTAAAACCAGCTTTAGAGAATATAAACATGCCAATACCTGATAAAAGAGTGACCGCTCTTATAGGTCCTAGTGGGTGCGGTAAAACTACGCTTTTAAGATGCTTAAACCGTATGCACGATCTTTACCCAGGTATAAAATACGAAGGGGAAATAATCTTTGACAATACCAACATACTATCAAAGTCTACGGATTTGATAGTCTTAAGAAGTAGAATAGGTATGGTCTTTCAAAAGCCTACTCCATTTCCAATGTCCATATTTGAAAATGTAGCTTTTGGTCTTAGACTGATGGGAATTAACAACAAAACTGAGTTAAAAGATAGGGTTGAAGCGGCTATAAAAATGGCTGCTCTTTGGGATGAGGTGGGCAATAGACTCCATGAAAACGCTTTTTCCTTGTCTGGCGGTCAACAACAGCGTCTTGTTATAGCAAGGGCTATAGCGGTAAATCCAGAGGTGCTTTTGTTTGATGAGCCTACATCAGCCCTTGATCCTATATCTACGGCAAAAATAGAAGAACTTATCATAGAGCTTAAGAAGAAGATGGCTATCGTTATAGTAACTCACAACATGCAACAAGCTGCTCGTATAGGCGATTATACGGCTTTTATGTATCTTGGCAAGCTTATAGAGTTTGATAAAACAGAAAACATCTTTACAAATCCAAAAGAAAAGCTTACAGAAGACTATATAACTGGTAGATTTGGATAAGGTTATGCTAAAATATATCAAAGATGAAACATATATATCTTATAAGACATGCTCAGAGTGAATACAACGAAAAAGGTATATTTCAAGGAAGCTTAGATAGTGAGCTAACCCCTCTTGGATATATACAAGCAAAACTTTTGTCTTTGGCTTTTAAAAATAAGAAAATAGATGTTATCTACTCATCTTTTCAAAAAAGAGCTTTAAAAACCGCTATTTTTTTATCAAAAGCCCTAAACAAAGAAATAATCATAGAACCTCGTATAAGGGAGATATCTTTTGGAGAGTTGGAGGGTAAAAACTTTATACAGATGTTTGTAGAGTATAGAGATATGATGATATCTTGGTCTAAAGACCCTTTGGAAAATCCTCTTCCTACCCAAGAGTCCAAAGAATCTTTTTTAAAAAGGGTAAGAGAGTTTATAGATATCGTGAAATCTCAAAAACATGAGCATATAGTTGTTGTTTCTCACGGTGGATTTATACACGGATTTATAATGGAAACCACAGGTTTTAGAGCACCCCTTTGGAACATACATACGGATAATACAGGTATTTCTAAATTGAGACTTGTGGAGGATAGGTTTTACATAGAATATCTCAACAACACTTGTCATCTTTTATGAGTAAATATAGAAAAGGTAAACTAAAACTTGAGCATCACACGTTAGAGGGTTTTGATAAGTATATAAAACCGGTGTTGGAGATTGAGATAGTAGAAGCTGTAATACCTGGAAGGATCTTTAGAAACAACAAAGGACGAGGTTCTAAAGGTCTTTTTTTACAATATGAGACCTCTTCTGGTTTTAAGCTTTTATACAAAAACGGTACATCTGTGCAAGAGGTATTTGTGGTTTGTAGCGATAAAGAAACGTTTAAATCTATCTTTGAAAATCTATACAAGGAGTAATTTATGAATCTTTTAAAATGGGGTTATATGGGTATTTTTTTAGTAGGTCTTATAGAGTCTAGCGTGTTTCCTCTTTCTACGCTACCTCTTATGACCGCTGGCACAATTTACAAGCTAAACGTTTATTTTGTAGCATTTTGTGCGCTGTTGGGAGATTTTATAGGAGCTTCTATAGTATATTATATAGGTTACAACTACGGCTATAAGGCTGTATCTAGGTTTATTTCTGAAAAAAAATTTAGAAAGACCGAAGCTCTTTTTCATAGGTATGGTGCTTTTGCAATATTGATAGGAGAGCCTTTTTACGTGATAAACTGGATAGCTGGAATATTAAGGTTTGGTTATTATAGGTTTATAGCGATGGCTCTTTTGTCTAGAGCTTTTAAGCTTATTGTATTTGCGTTTTTTGGTAAGGCTTTGGAAAGATTTTTATAGATTTTTTCTTTTTTCTGATATTTCGTCCAACATACTTTTGAGATTGTCTTTGTTTTTATCTTTTATAGCATTTTCTAATGTGTCTAATTGTTTTTTGAAAAGCTCTATACTTTTTAATACATTTTCTTGGTTGTATAAAAAAATATCCGTCCAAAGTTCCGATTGGCTTGCACCTATTCTGGTGGTGTCTAAAAAGCCCTGTCCTACGTAGTTTTTGTACTCTTCTGGTAATGTCTTTGTAAGAGCGTAAGCTATTAGGTGTGGAAGATGCGATGTGGTTGCGAATATCTCATCGTGGGTTTTTGCATCCATAATCTCTACTTTAGCTCCTATATGCTCCCAAAATGTTTTTACTTTTTCTATATGATCTTTTTTTGATATATCTGTAGGGCAAACTATTGTTAGTCTATTTGAAAATAGATCTTTTGATGCATTTTCAAAACCGTTTTTATGAGAACCGGCTATTGGATGAGATCCTATATAACGTTCTTTAAAGATAGGTTTTAAAACACTCTCTGGATATTCTTTTACAGAAGCCACATCCGTTATAACGGCATCTTTTATATGCTCTTTTATATTTTTAGCTACACTTTCTAAAGTGGATATTGGATTGCAAAATATTACAAAATCGTATTTTACACCCTCTTTAAACGCCCCATCTATGACGCCTTTTTCTATTGCAGTGTTTAATGTATTTTGGTCTTTGTCTAAAGCGTATATGTGTTTTGATAGTTTCTTGCTTTTAATATCAAAAGCCAAAGACCCACCTATAAGACCAAGGCCCACTATTAAGGTGTTATTAAGCATTTATTTTACTACCAGCATGTTTGTCTTGATGTAATGAAATACAAATGTAGTGGTGCTTCCCATGAAAAAGTGAACTAGTTTTTTCTTATGAGATCCCATTATCACCAAATCTATTTTAAGGTTTTCTGCATTTGATACTATACCTTCTTCTGCTACGGCTTTTTCTACTATAAGCTCAAAACCGTAATCTTTTGATAGTTTTTCAAGCTTTTCTTTTTTAGAACCAAATTCATCGGCATGATATAAAAATACTTTTGCGTTGTATATGTTGTTTAAATTTTTGGTAAAATCAAGCAGCTTATCATCTTCATCTTTTCCATCATGACAAATCATTATATTTTCTATAGGTTTATACTCATCTTTAAAAGCTACAAACACAGGACATTCTGCTCTTTTTATCACCTGCTCTGAAACAGAGCTTATATGTATACCTTTTATACTTTTGTCGTGATTAGGCTTTCCAACAAATATAATGTCTTCCAAATCACCTTGTAAAGCAATTTCTTTTGCCGGGTTTCCCCAGGTTTGAAGCGTTGAAACCTTGGCGTTTAACTTCCTTCCAAGGGCGCTAAACTCATCTAAAAGCGCTTCTGATTCTTTTTCTAAGAATTCTTTTACTTTTGCACTTATACCCTCATAGTAAGAAAAACCCAATACCCCCGCTAAATCCGCCAACAGGCTTTCTTCAGTCAACATGCTATCTAAAACGTGTATTCCTACTACAGGTATGTTTAGTTTAGAACCCAGCTCAAGGCCATAATGAGAAGCCACAAAAGATGGTTTTGAGCCGTCTAAGCCCGCTATTACTCTTTTAAACATCTAAGTTTCTTACCTCCTTGGCGTAGGTCTCTATAAACTCACGCCTTGGTTCTACGTTTTCGCCCATCAGTATAGAGAATATTCTATCTGCTTCTGCCGCATCTTCTAAGGATACCCTTAAAAGCCTTCTGGTGTTTGGATTCATGGTGGTTTCCCATAGCTGTTCTGGGTTCATTTCACCAAGACCTTTGTATCGCTGTATCTCTATGCCATCTTTTACAAAATTTATTATGTCTTGATAAAGATCTTCTACTGGTTTTTCTATATTTTTAACCTTATGCCCAAGTTTTAGGCTTATAGGATAGTTAAAAAATTCTTTATGCTCTTCAAAGAGCTTTTTGTAGGTACCAGAAGTAAGAAAATCTATATCTATAATGCTAAAGTTTTGATAGATATCGTATATAACTATAGAGTAAGAGCCATCAAAATCATCGTATTTTAATTTAGCACTGCTTACGCTTTTCATAGACTGTATATCTTCTAAGAGTTTTTTGGCTTTTTGCTCATCTTTGAGATAACTTTCATCTATTTTATTTGACAGAAGATATGTTATTACATCTTTGTTTCTTTTGTTTAGTATTTGAGCTATGGTGTTGTGCTGTTCCTTTATAGTATTTAACATGTTTATTAGTACATCACCTCTGTAGGTGTTTGATTTGGCGTCTGTTATAGATAAGTCTGTTCTTATGATGTTTAGTAAAAATTTTTCTAACTCTTTATCGTCCTTTATGTAGGTTTCTTTTTTCCCTATCTTTACTTTGTAAAGGGGTGGTTGTGCTATATACACATGCCCATTTTCAATAAGTTTTGTCATAAATCTATAGAAAAAAGTAAGAAGAAGAGTCCTTATGTGAGAACCATCTACATCAGCGTCTGTCATGATTATGGTTTTGTGATATCTAAGAGCGCTTAGATCTATATCTTCTCCTATGTTACAACCTAATGCTGATATAATTGCTCTTATTTCTTCATTGGAAAGGGCTTTGTCTATTCTTGCTTTTTCTACATTTAGTATTTTACCCTTTAGTGGTAATATCGCTTGGAATCTTCTGTCTCTTCCTTGTTTTGCAGAACCACCCGCTGATTCTCCCTCTACTATAAAAATTTCACATTTCGATGGGTCTTTTTCAGAGCAATCGGCAAGTTTACCCGGTAAAGATGTATCTTCTAAGAATGATTTTCTTCTTACCAAATCTTTGGCTTTTTTAGCAGCTTCTCTTGCTAGCGCTGCTTCTATAGCTTTTTCTACTATAAGTTTTAAAATATCTTGGTGTTTTTCAAAATAATCTGTTAAAAATTCTACCGTTATTGATTCTACTATGTTTTTTGTTTCTTGGTTGCCAAGCTTTGTTTTGGTTTGACCTTCAAACTGAGGCTCTGGTACTTTACAAGATACAACGGCCACAAGACCCTCTCTTAGGTCTTCACCGGTAAACATCTCTTTTAACTCTTTTGATATTTTTATGTTTTGGGATAGTTTTGATACAACCTTTGACAATCCACTTCTAAAACCTGTGACGTGAGTGCCACCTTCTATGGTTTTTATGTTGTTTACAAAGCTTTCTAAAGATTCTTTGTAATCTTTTGTATATTTAAAGGCAATTTCTACCAAAGTACCATCTTTTCCAGATTCTATATAGATTACGTCGTCGAAAAGGGGTTCTTTGCCTTCTGCAAGGTATTCTACCAGCTCTATGATGCCTTTTTCAAATTTATAAACAAGATGTTTGTTTAACCTGTCGTCTATTATCTCAAAGGTTACGTTTTTATTAAGGTAAGCTAATTCCCTTATTCTTTTTTCTACTATGTCAAACTTTATTTTTGTGGTTTCAAATATTTCAGCGTCCGGTTTAAATGTAATCTTTGTGCCTCTTTTTGTGGTATCTCCCATTATTTGAAGCTCAGTTTTTGGAACTCCTCTTTCATACTCTTGTCTGTATATCTTGCCGTCTCTGTAAACTTCTACTATGAGCCATTCTGAAAGTGCGTTTACAACGGAAGCGCCTACACCGTGAAGTCCCCCTGAATATTGATAAGCTTTTTTATCAAACTTTCCACCAGCCCCAAGCACTGTTAAAACCACTTCTACCGCTGGTTTTCCTACGTCTTTATGGATGTAAACAGGTATACCTCTGCCATTATCTTCTACCGTTACAGAATCATCTTGGTGTATATGCACTCTTATGTGTGTGGCATAGCCTGCCATCGCTTCGTCAACAGAGTTATCTACTATTTCCCATATAAGGTGATGAAGTCCTCTTTCGGAGATATCCCCTATATACATTGAGGGGCGTAATCTTACGTGTTCTAATCCGGTAACAACTTTTATTGCATCTGCGCCGTATTCTTGCATTATAATTATTATACCATCTTAGGCCTGTTTGATTTTCCTAAAAGCCAAAAAACTTTAGCATTGACAAAATATATATATAAGAGTAAAATCAATGAAAATGAGCGAAATTCACAAATGTTATCAGTGCGGCATAAGCATCTCTGGAAATCCTATAGTTTTTAACGTAAAAGGCGTAGATAGAGAGTTTTGCTGTACTGGATGTTATCTGGTAAACAAGATTTCTGGCAACGAGACATCCCAAAGCGTACAGAAGTTTTTTATAAAGTTTGGTATAAGCTTTTTCTTGGCTGGTTATGTAATGATGCTCTCTTTTACCATATATGGGGGCGATGTGTCAAAAGATTATCACGATCCTATAGTAAAACTCACAAACTACTTCTTGCTTTTACTCTCTACCCCCGTTATGGCTCTTATTGGTTTTGATTATCTTGTAAACTCTATAAAAGCACTTTTAAGAAAATCCATTACCACAGACCTTCTTATAGCAATAGGTGCTTTTTCAGCTTACGGGATTTCTGTTTATTCTACGCTTATGGGTGTTGGTACACCTTACTATGAAACTGCCACTATGATAGTGGCGCTGTCGGCTTTTGGAAAGTTTATAGAGGCTTTTGGAAGGTATAGAGCTGCTAAAAGTATAGGCGAGACTAAAGATCTTTTACCAAGCTATGCTACAGTTGTAGAAAATGGTACTGAGAAGATCATCAGGATAGATGAGGTAAAAATAGGGGATATTGTAAAGGTAAAGCCCGATGAGATCATACCAGTAGATGGTATCATCGTAGAAGGAGAAGGATTCGTAAAAGAGAGTTTTTTTACAGGTGAGCAAAAACCGGTGGCTAAGTTTGAAGGAGATAGCGTTTATGCGGGAAGCGTTAGCATAGATGGGAGTTTTTTAATAAAAGCCATAAACGATTTTAATTCAAACACTATAAACAAAATCATAGAAAATATAGAACTTGCAAAGCTCTCTTTTGCCCCAGAAAAAAACATAGCCGATAAGATATCTGCTATATTTGTCCCCACCATTATAACATTATCCGCTATAACCTTTGGCTTTTGGTATTATGAGTCTGGTTTTGATAAAGCTCTTATGAGCTCTTTGGCGGTGCTTTTGATAGCCTGTCCTTGTGCTTTTAACGTAGCTGCTCCGTTGGCTCTTTGGAATGCGGCAAACTCCTTGGCAAGGCGTGGTATAATCTTGCAAAATCTAAGAGCCCTTTACAGCGTTAGACATATAAATGAAGTGCTTTTTGACAAAACCGGCACCATAACCTTAGAAAACTTAGAATACAGCGGTTATACTCAGTTTGGTGATGAAAAGGATTTCATAAAAAAAGTAGCTTCTATAGAAAACTACTCAAAGCATCCTATAGCTAAAAGCCTACTAAACCATTATCAAGGGGATTTTGTAAAACCATCGAAGGTTAGGATAATACCAGGTTATGGTATTGAGGCTTTTATAGAAGATAAAAAGTGGTATATAGGTTCTAAAGAGTTGATGGAAAGTATAGGCATAACACCAAAAGCTTGTGAAGAAAATTTATCTTGTGTATATGTAGCGGTGGATGGTAGGTTAGAAGGGACACTTTATTTTAAACAAAAGATAGATGAAAATGCCTTAGAGGCTATAAAGAGGTTAAAAGACATGGGTTATAAAGTAGGGCTTATATCTGGGGATGAGAGGGCTTTCGTGGAAGAGTTTTCAAATATATTTGACGAGGTTTATTGGTCTTTAAAACCCCAAGACAAACAGAAAGTTGTAATGGACAAAAAATCAAAAGGGGCAAAAATAATGTATGTAGGTGATGGTATAAACGATGCGCTTGCTATGGCGATTAGCGATGTAAGTGTAGCGGTGGCAAACGCTTCTGGTGTTGCAAGGATATCTGCAAGCATCTTGCTTTTTAATAAAAATTTAAAAGCTATACCCTGGATTATAAAATTTTCTAATCAAGTTAAAAAAATCATTTATACAAATTTTATATGGGCAAGCGTATACAACACCTTTGGTATTGCTTTGGCGATGGCTGGACTCATACAACCCATATGGTCAGCAGTTTTTATGATAATAAGTAGCGTTAGCGTGGTCTACAACTCCTCTAGGATAGAAAATATGTAATATATTATAATTATATTAGAGGAGGAAAATTATGGAAGAAAAAAACAATTCATCTGGGAACAAGGTGAATATATCCACACAAAAGATGCTGGGTGGGATTGGGGCTATTTTGATATTGTTAAGTGTCGTACCGGGAATCGGAATACTCTTTTCGATTGTTGGTGGCGTGCTTTTGATTGTTAGCATATATCAAATTAGCAATATGTTAAAAAAACCAGCTATATTTAACAAATTTATAATAGGTTTTGTTTTAGGTTTAATTGGATGGATTATAGCTCTTTTCTTTGGTTTGTTGAGTTTTGTTGGTATTGTAGTGTTTTTTAGTACGGGTATAGGTATAATTGCCATAATATTAGTTTATATACTTTTTATAGCGGCTACTTATTTTTATAAAAAAGCTTACAGTATGCTTGCTAACGCTCTAAACCATAAGCTTTTTAGCACTGCTGGCCTTCTTATGTTTATAGGTGCAATCACGATAATTTTGTTTGGTTTAGGTGCTATTTTACTATTTATAGGTTGGATAATACTTGCAGTAGCATTCTTTACAGCTCCGGAAGAAGTTGAGGTTGTAGGTTAAAGATAGCTGCTAAAATGGAAAATTTATCTCAGATTCATTGAATAAGTGCTCAAAAGCTGGCTTGGCAAATAGATAACCTTGCATAAGTTTTATACCTTTATCTTTTAGCCACAAAGCTTCTTCTACGGATTCTATGCCCTCTGCTATAATGCCTATATTCAAATCTTTTGCAGTGTTTATAATACCATTTACGATAGATTGTTTCACTTTTTCTTTATGAATATTGCGAATTAAGTATATGTCTAATTTTATAAACGACGGTTCTAGCTCTGCTAGTAGAGTAAGCCCAGCGTATCCTGAGCCAAAATCATCTATAGCGGTGCTAAATCCTTGTTTTTCGTAATATGAAAATATATCCTTTAGTTTATTTGGATCTCTTACTTCTTCGCTTTCTAATACTTCAAATATAATATTACTAATATCAAAGTTCAATTTGTTAGCAGCTTCTAAAGTGGTGCGAATACAAGCTTCGGGAACATAAACTGCGTTTGGCATAAAGTTTATAGATAACTTAGTTTTTATACCAAGCTTTGCTGCTAAAGCTATAGCCTTTATCCTACACTCTTGATCAAATCTATAACGATTTTTCTCGTTTACATGGGATAAAACCCATCCTGCACCTTGCCCTTCTTTACCTCTTACTAATGCCTCGTGAGCAAATATTTTTTTTTGTTCTATATCAACTATTGGCTGAAATGCGAATGTAAAATCAAAATCAAGTGGATCTGTACAATGCTCACACCCCGGATTTGGAATTTCGATATCTAACAAATTCATAAAGACCTCCTTTTTTGCTTTTATTGGTATAGTATAAGCAAAAAAAATGTTTTAGCGCAATGCTATATATCATTATCAAAATGAAAATATATTATATGTATTATTTCACTTTTAACTCTAGTTTGATTCTTTATTTAACGTATTTTCTTTTGAAAGCACTAAGACAATTTCACCTTTTATGTTGTTTCTTTTTTTAAGCTCTTCTATTACGTCTTTTATATTGCCTCTTATGTATTCTTCGTGTATTTTGGTAAGCTCTCTTGCTATAACTACTGTAATGTTTGGTTCTATGTGGCTTATAAGTTCCAATGTATCTAATATACGCTGTGGTGATTCGTATAGTATGTAAGACCCAGCATCAGAGCTAAAAACTTCCTTATAAAAGGATTCTTGGGATTTTCTTGGTGCAAAACCCAAAAACATAAAACTATGGGTTGGAAGTCCAGAACCTACTAATGCTGTAATAAGTGCGCAGGGTCCAGGGAGTACTTCTACAGGTATATCTTCTTTTATGCATGCATTTATAAGCTTAAAACCAGGGTCAGATATAGAGGGTGTACCAGCGTCTGATACAAGCGCTACGTCTTCGTCTTTTCTTATGAGGGATATGATTTTTCTTATTTGTATAGCTTCTTTGGGATGATAGTACGATAAAAGCGTTTTACCTTCTATGTTGTAATGTTTTAAAAGTATCTGAATTCTCCTTGTGTCCTCGCAAGCTATAAATTTTACCGATTTTAGGATATTTATCGCCCTTATGGTTATATCTTCTAAATTTCCTATGGGGGTGGGTACCACATAAAGCTTCATTATTATATTTTATCATATTGTTATATTTGGTTATGGTATAATAACACTATGCTAGATGCGAAAAAAATAGCTAATACTGTTAAAGATTTGGTTAAACCTATATCTGATAACCTTGGATTTAGACTGTTTGATGTTGAATTTAAACCAGAAAACGGTTGGGTACTGAGGATAATAATAGACAAAGAAGGAGGGGTAACAATAGACGATTGTGAAGAACTTTCAAAGCGAGTAAGCGCTCTTTTGGATGTAGAAGATGTGATACCAAATAGTTATTTTCTTGAAGTGAGTTCACCGGGTCTTACTAGAGAATTAAAAGAAAAATGGCATTACGAATTTTTCAAAGGTAAGTATGCAAGACTCTATTTGAAGGAAAAAATAGATAACAAACAAGAGTACGCTGGTTATATAGATAGTGTAGAAGATGATACGTTGGTGTTGAGGCTTTTAGATAAAACGTTAAAAATACCTTTTGATAAAATAGCAAAAGCAAGGTTGGATGTGGAAAAATGGTAAAGAATATAAAGAAACTAATAGAAAACGTCGCAAAAGAAAAAGATATACCGGCTAAAATAGTGGAAAATGCTTTAAAAAACGCTATAGCCTACGGCATTAGAAAAGAAAAACATATAAGGGGAAAAATTTATATAGATTTTGCAGATGATGATACTATAACAGCTTATATAATTTCTGGAAAAGAAAAAACTAAACTTGATATATCCACTGAGGATTTGAACCGTATAGCAGCTTATGCCGCTAAAGAAGAGTTTTTGAAAGAATTGGAAAATGCTGAAAGAGAGCGTGGGTTTTTAGAATACGTTTCTCAGGAGGGCAATATTGTACATGGTATAGTAAGAGAAATAACCAAAGACCAGACCGCTATTGTGGATTTAGGCCCTATAGATGCTGAGCTTCCAAGGAAAGAACAAATCCCAAAAGAAAGTTTCAAAAAAAACGATAGAGTGAAAGCGCTTCTTTTTTCAGTGCAAAAAGAAAGAGGTAGACCAGTTTTGTTGCTTTCCAGAACACACCCTAAGTTTTTAAGAAGGCTTTTAGAAGCTGAGATACCAGAAGTAGCAAGTGGGCTTGTGAAAATAGTTTCTGTTGCAAGGGAACCAGGTGAAAAGGCTAAGGTTGTGGTTGATACAGAAGATAAAAAGATTGACCCAGTAGGTGTGGTTATAGGCATAAAAGGTTCAAAAATAAACCCCATATCTAAAGAGCTTGCTGGAGAGCATATAGATGTTGTAAGATACTCTGAGGATAAAAAGAAGTTTTTAGAAAATTTGTTTTTTCCAGCTAAAATCCTTGATATAAGGGAATCAGGCAATCAAATAGAGGTGGCTGTTGACAAAGATCAAGTTTCTTTAGCCATAGGGAAAAGAGGTATAAACACAAAGCTAGCTTATAAAATACTGGGTAAACATATAGATGTGATGTCAAAAGAAGATTTTGATAAGCTAAAGAAGCTTTCCTGATGATAGTAGAAATTGAAAAACTTGTTCACAACGGCTACGGAATAGGAAGATTTCAAAACAGGGTATATTTTGTGCCTTTTACTTTACCAAATGAAAAAGTTAAGATAAAAGATATTATAAACAGAAAAGATTATTCTATGGCTAAATTAGAGACTGTTTTAGAACCAAGTCCCCATAGGATAGAGCCCATTTGTCCTTACTTTGGAAGATGCGGTGGATGTCATTTTCAACATATTGATTATACCGAACAGCTAAATCAAAAATCAAACATTCTAAAAGAGACGTTAAAAAAGATAGGTAACATAGAGATAGAGAATTTAAACGGCATTATCTACGATGAACCTTTTTATTATAGAAACCGTGTTAAGTTTAAGGTTAGTGATAAAGAGATTGGTTTTGTTGGTGTTGATGAAGATTTTGTAAATATAGAGCACTGCCCTATTTCTTCAAAAGCTATAAACGATCTTATACCCTTTTTAAAAGAGTTTGCCAAGCATTTTAATCCATCTTGGATAAGCGTGTTTTATTCGGATACGCAAAAAGAGTATATAATAAAGTTTGCCTCTTACGATTATATAGATAAGGAAAAGCTAAAAAAGTTTAAAGAACATCTTACTCCTAAGAACGTCGTTGGCATAACGCTTATAAAGGATGATAATAAAGAAGATAAAATTATATTTTCAATAGGAACTCCTTTTACTTTTATTGAGCTTTTAGAAATAAAATATAGAATAAGCATAAATAGCTTTTTTCAAGTAAATATAAAAGTAGCTCAAAAACTTTTACAAACGCTTTTAGAAAAAGAAAATTATTTTGACAGAGTATTGGATGATTATGGTGGTGTAGGACTTTTTGGCTTGCATTTGGCAAGACGAGTAGGCTCTGTTGATATAGCTGATATAAATAAAAGCTCAATAAATGATGCCGAATACTCAGCCAAGATAAACAACATAAATAATGCATCTTTTTATGTCCAAAACAGCTATATCTTTTTGAAAAAAAGCCTATCTAAACACGCAAACCTTCTTGTTTTAGACCCACCGCGTAGTGGTTTATCAAAGGAAGAGATAGACCTTATACTTCTTGGAAAACCTGATTACATATGGTATATATCCTGTGAGCCTTCTTCTTTGGCAAGGGATTTGAAGCTTTTAGGAAGAAAATATAAAATAAAAGAAATATATATGGCAGATATGTTTCCGCAGACTTATCATATAGAAACCGCTGTTAAGCTAGAGCTTGTATGAGTGACGCTTACCTTGTTATAGAACAATCAAAACATATGGAAGGGACTTTGGAAGTCTCTGGGGCAAAAAACGCAACTTTGCCTCTTATGGCAGCCACCATCTTGACAGAAGAGCCTTGCATCATAAGAAATGTACCAGATTTGCTTGATATAAAAAATATGATAGAGCTTCTTTCTGATATGGGCAAAAAAATCACAATGGACAAAAATACCCTATGCATAGAAGGGCCCATTTTAAACAAAGAAACCAGAGAAGACATAGTGCGTAAAATGAGAGCTTCTGTTTTGGTGATGGGCCCTCTTATAGCAAAGTATAAAAGCGGTAAAGTGTCCATGCCAGGAGGGTGTTCTATTGGGGCAAGGCCTATAGATCAGCATTTAAAAGCTGCCAAGAAAATAGGCGTAGATATTGAGATTGAACAAGGTTTTATAAATTTAAAAGCCCAAAACTTAAACCCTATTGATTTTAGATTTGATATGATAACGGTAACTGGCACTGAAAATGTGTTTTGTATGTTAAGCACATTAGAAGATGAATCAATACTAAGAAACATCGCTTTAGAACCAGAGGTGATAAACTTAGTAGATGCTCTAAGACAGATGGGTGTTTTGATAGAAATAGACGAGTCAGAAAGAACAGCCAAGATAAAAGGTAAAAAAGAGTTAAAGGGTTTTGATATAAAAGTAATACCAGATAGAATTGAAGCGGGTACGTTTATGGTTTTAGCCCTTGCCACTGGCTCAAAAATAAACATAGTAAATCTAAACGTAAACCATATAGAAAGTGTATTGCAAAAGCTTGAGATAGCAGGTGCTAAGATAGATATTTTGTTGCCTGATAGTGTCTTGGTTTATCCAAAAGAAGATAAAATAAACCCTTTATATATAGAAACCCTTGAATACCCTGGTTTTCCTACGGATATGCAAGCTCAGTTTATGAGTCTACTTTCTATAGCAGATGGGGAGTCTACCATAGTAGAAAATATCTTTGAAAATAGGTTTCAACACGCCCAAGAGCTTGCTCGTATGGGAGCTTGTATTACGATACATTCAAAAACAGCCTATGTAAAAGGTGTAAAAAGTTTAAAGGGTGCAGAAGTCTTTTCTACAGATCTTAGGGCATCTGCTGGGCTTGTAATAGCTGGTCTTATGGCAGAAGGCAAATCTATAATAAGGAATATATACCATCTTGATAGAGGATACGATCATATAGAACAAAAATTAGAAAAAATAGGCGCTAAGGTAAAAAGAATCAATTCTTAATTTTTTAAAAGCCCCAAAACGGGGCTATAAATTAATTAAAACTCTACACCTATCAAAGCGTATGGACCTTTTACTTTAACATCTGCATATACACTGCTTTGATCTATTTTTAGCTTTTCATATCTATAACCTACTTGGATAAATGGTACTATCGCACTTTTAAAAAGTCCCACTGGTGACAGCCTTAAACCAGCATTGTAGTTGTAGTAATCGTTGCTTCCGTAAGATACATAGTTTAGGTCTCCTACCAAAGATACTTGTTTTATAGGTGAAAACGTAACACCTACATGCCCCATAGGTACTGGTACTGTAAGGGATTTGCTTTCTGTATAATATCCACCAACAGATTGACCATTAATAGTTGCATTGTTACCTGTAAAAGTTTCGCTAAAATCTACTACCCTTACGTTTAGACCAAGTCTTACTTTTAGCATATCTTTTGTGGCTGTACTGATAAATGGAAGATGATAGTAAGCTTCTACATCAAATCTATCCATCTTTGCATATAGGTTGAAGTTTGCTTTTGCTTTGTAAGTTGCACCACCGAATGTAATTGGTCTACTTAGCGTACCGTAGCCACTAAAGCTCATAGGCATGTAATCAAGCTTTAGGTTTGGAAGAATTGGTAAGTTGTTGGTTATTCTTACACCTACATAAGGACGTGTCCTTTGTGAAAAATGAGCATCGCTTTTGAGGTCTATATAGTCATTAGACCCTTGTGCTTGATAAGACACGATACCAGAAGGGTCTTGTTCTACACCGCCAGCGTCTATACTGACGTTAAACAACGGTAGGGCTTGAGACAGCGCACATGCGCTCAAGACTCCTGTTACAAGTATGCCACGCTTTAAAAGCATCAGCTTTTTCATAAAAACCTCCTATTTAGTTTTTACTATTACATAAAAACTTTTGAAAATTTGTTTTCTGACATGATGATGTAATATACTTGCAAAAAATAAAATATTTTATAATTTTTAGCTTATGAAAGCAGCCATCTGTAAAGAATTTAAAAAGCCTTTGGTGATAGAAGATATACCAATACCAGAGATAGGCCCCGATGAGGTGCTTATAAAGGGTAGATTGTCAGTGGTAGGCGCTGCCCAAGAACCAATATATGTAAATCCCTTTGATCTCATAACAAAACGTATCGTGATAACTGGCTCTGCTATAGGTGGAAGAAAGCTTTTAAGAGAGATGCTTGAGTTTTCGGCTTTTAACAACATAAAACCCATCATTCAAGAGTACAAGTTTGAAGATGTAAACAAAGCGCTCGATGATCTAAGATCTGGTAAAATAGTATTAAGAGGCGTATTAAAATTTAACTAAGGAGAGGTCTATGCTAAATAGAGAACTTATAGATTTGATGAGAGATCTTTATGTGTTTCCCGTGGTGATTAGCACGGTTACCAACGATTTAAAACCCTACAGCGCTTTGATAAGCTGGGTATACCCTGTTTCTGAAAGTAAAATAAACATAGCTCTTAGCACAAAATCAAGAACCGCTCAAAATATAATCACAAACCCAAACGTATGTATAAGCATATTTGCTCAAGATACGGCCATAGTGGCTCATGGAAAGGGCTATCTAAAAAATAGGATAGAAGAAGTGCCTTTTGATGTATCTGCTTTTAGTATAGAGATAGAATCTGTGGAAAGTAATCTATTTCCAGGGGCTACTATACTTGGACCTATAGCTTTTGCCCATACTGGAAACATAGAAAAGGCTGTTAATCTTGATAAGATAGTGATAGAGTATCTTAAAAACGTTTGATATTAAAACTAGCCACCGAGTCTAGGGCTCTACAAGAAGTTTACACAGATGATGAAGACGTGCCACCAGCAGGCACGCGTATTTTTTACATTGGACTTGATGGTTCCATAAAAGGCGGTATCCTTTGGGGTTATGATGCAAAAGCTGTAAAATCAGAAAAAACAGTTGTTTACAAAGATAAGTTACCCATAGTAAACCAAAGCGTATTTGAAGCTGTAAAAGATGCAGGTGAATACTATCTTTACCCAGCTTATACACTTTTAGCAAAGATTATTCCAGATATAATGTTTAAAGTTAACGATAAAAGCTTGAAATTAAAGAAAGATGATGAAGATTTTACAGATAAAACGTTTAAACGTATTTTTAGGCTTTTAAAAAAAAGAAAACTATCTTTAGAAGAAGCTTATAAAAAATATACTAAAAACGCAGTGGATTTTTATATAAAAAAAGGTTTTTTGGAGGTAGAAAACAACGTAGGGCCATTGGTAAAAATTGAAGATATAGATATAAAACCCTCTAATGAAGGACACTTTTCAAAGAGACTAAACATAGAAATAATCACAGGAGATTACAAACAAAAAATTAAGGATATAACAATAGGACCATTCCAATCCCTTGTGGTGGTTCCATCTAAACATATGTTTGATAACTTTAGAGATATCTTTGAAGATGCTATTTTTTTGAAAAGCCCAAATACAGTATCAGAGGCAAGGTTTTGCTATGAAAGCGCTATGAAAGAAGATAGAGTTTTTGTAACTACGCCTTTTGGACTGGTGCTTCCTTTTTATAATCTGAAAAACGTTGTACTAATAGATGATATGTACTCAGAATTTTATAAATCAAAAAAAGAGCCTTATTTAGATTTTAGAAGACTTGCTTATTATGTGGCAAAGCATTACGGTGCAAATTTATACCTTGTTTCTTTGACACTAAGCATAAACGATTATTTCCTTTACAAGGAAAAGAAAGCAAATCATATTCATATAAGCGTTAAACTGCCACATATAAAAATAGTAGAGAAAAAGGATAAAAACTTTCTAATAGATGATGAAACTATAGATATAATTAAACAGCATATCGATAAAAATATACTATTTTATGTGAACAAATCTGGTTATAGCTATGCTTATTGTGAAAGATGCAACGCTCTTGATACATGCGTTTATTGTGAGTCTTATACCACTTATTTTAAAAGCCTAAATACCATAAAATGCACAAAATGTAAAAATGTAAATCAAGAGGGCGTTTGCTCTAGATGTGGCGGGCCTTTAAAGACGTTTGGTGCTGGTTTAGAACAATATAAAGAATACATAATTTCTATGTTTGGGGACAGGGAAAACTTTTCTTTTGATACTATAGAAAAAGAAGATACTTATGATATAGTGTTTGCTTTTTCCTTAGAAAACTTGTTGTTTGCTCCAGAATTAAGCGCTAGGGAAATTTATCATCATAAGCTTTGGAGTCTTTCTTTAAAAGCAAAAGAACTTTTTGTGTTAGAAACCACTCACGTTGATAAATACGCTTTGGAATCTATCTTAAAGAACGATCAATTTATTTTTTTAGAAGATGAACTAAAAAGAAGAAAACTCAACAACGATCCTCCTTTTACAAAAGCCATACTGATAGAAATGGGAAAAGAAATATACGATCTTTACAAAGAGCTTTCTGAAGAGGATTTTTTTTATGTTTCAAAACCCCGTTATTTTTATGAAAAAGGGGAAAAACGTTTTAAGCTTTTAATAAAAGTAAAAAACACAGCAAATATAAAAAGATTGGGTCATTTGTTAAAAAGCTATAAAAATTATAAAATTCATGTTGGTATAGAATCTTTCTTATAATTAAAAACATTGAAAAAATTTTAATATTATATTAAATTATTATCTCAAACTTTAAACGGAGGTTATAATGGCTACACTGGGGCCTTATCATTTCTCACCGTACCCTACGGCAATAGTAGAAGGTGTATTAACACCACCACCTGGTAAAGGGCTTTTGTACAACGAGATTGTAGACGAAGAAGTGGCCATGCGTGAGGCTGCTAAAGAGATGCTTACAAGGGAAAACCCAACTATATTTGTAGGACCCCTCATCATATACGCTTGGAACGAAGAAGCTAAGGAAATGGCAAAGCTTGTAAGAGAAATGGCGGAAGTCTTAAATGCCAAGATTATACCTATGGTTGACTATAGACCAAAGTATCCAAAAATAAATCCCGAAGTAGAGATAAACCCAAACCATCCAAATCTTACAATATGGCACAACAATATAAAAGCATGTATATTTATAGGCGTTCACTGTCATTTTGCAAATATAGCTTTGAAGATCATAAGAGCTGAAACGGATTGTTTAACAATAGCTATGTGTGCAAAAATGGGTCATGAAGATGCTATGATAACCGTTAGAGATCAACATCCAGAGGATGTGAGAAAGTTTATAGAGATAGCTAAGCAAGTAAAGAAAGAGTTAGGTAAGTAAAGGAGGTTTTTGTTATGGGTAACAACGGTACTTACTCAGGCGTTAATAAATCGGGACAAAAGATTGTCTCACCAGATTATTTGCTTTTTGAAGCACCTAGAGAAAAGGTGTTTATGACGGGCTCCGAAGCGGTTAAAGAAGCCGTTAAAAGAGCTTCAGTGGATGCATCTGTATCATATCCTATTACACCGCAATCAGAAGCTGCTCATTTGATTGGTGAGCTCTGGGTAGAAGGTTATGTAGGTGTATACTTTAGAGGCGAGTCAGAATTTGGTGTTATGTCAGAAGTAGCAGGATGCTCAATGGCTGGTGCTAGAGTAATAACAACCACCTCTGGACCAGGAACCCTAAGAGCCATGGAAAACTTTCCTATGTGGGCAGGTTCTAGATTGCCTATACAGCTTGTTTTGATGGCAAGAGGTGTGAACGCCCCTCTTACGATACAACCAGACAACTTAGAAATAAGCTTTTTACTTGATACAGGTGTTATGATATGGCACGCTGAAAATGCTCAAGAGCTTTTTGATATGATTTTGGCTGGTTTTGTAGTGGCAGAAAAAACCGATGTACACGTACCCATCATCACCGCAATAGATGGTTTCTTTATATCTCACACAAGGGAATCTATAATGATTCCACCAGAAGATATAGCTCTTCCTCCTTACAATCCTTATACGTCACCAACACCAATAATAGATGCTGAAATAGCTCCTGGAAGATATATAAAAGACCCGTTTGTTATGAAATCAAACTACATATCTTACGCTACTCACGCAAGCTGGCAATGGGAAGTAAGAGCAGCTATAGAACGCTCTAGACCTTACGCTAAACACTATCTAAAAGGTTTAATAGAAGAGTACGGTGATCCTGAAGCAGAGCTTGTGTTTGTGGCAAGCGGAACTGCAGCTTCACAAGCTAAGGAAGCTACAAGAATGCTATTGGATGAAGGTATAAAGGCAAAGGTTGTAAAAGTAAAAAGCATTAGACCATTCCCACATCAAGAGCTTTTAGAAGCTACAAAAAATGCAAAGTACATAATGGTCCCAGAGTTTAATATTGTGGGATGGTTAGAAAGAGAAGTAAGAGCAGCTTTCTATGGAAAGTCAAATGCTACCATAATAGGTACGCCAAGGGTAGCTGGTGGTATGACAATGCCACCAGAAATTATATACAAAGATGCCTTAAAGATCTTAGGCAAGGAGGTAAGCTATGTCCTTTAATATATATAAAGTAAACGAAGAGCTTAGAGAATTTATGCCTCCAGAAATACTGGAGCTTGAAGAAAAAGCCACTTGGGGTAATCCTAAAAGGGGCGTAATGGATTTACCCTATGCAAAAGAACTATTAGAAGAGCATTCTCTTTGCGCAGGATGTCCAGAGTCGGATGCTTTTAGATATATACTTGCATCTTTGCCAAATCCAGAAGATACCATAATTGTAAATTCCACTGGGTGTACATCACTTGTGTTTCCTCATATAGCCTTACATACTGTTCACTCTTTGTTTGGGAACCAAAATGCGGTTGCCAGCGGTATAAAAAGGGTTTTAGAGTATAGATTTCCTAATAAAGTAAAAGATGTCGTGGTGTTGGCGGGTGACGGTGCTACTGTCGATATAGGTTTAGATTGTACATTACAATCTTTCTTCAGACAAGAGAAAATCACCACCATATGCTACGATAACGAAGTTTATGCAAATACCGGTGGTCAAGAAAGCGGTTTGACGGTGAAAGGCCACGTGTTTAAGATGGCTCCCAAGGGTAAACAGTGGGATAAAGTCCCTATGTGGCAACTTGCTATAGATTCAGGTTGTCATTACGTGGTAAGGATGACAGTCTCATCACCTCGTAGGGTTGAACAAGCTGTTAAAAAAGCTATATACGTAGCTAGAGAAGTAGGTCCAACATATATTCATCTTTACACACCTTGTATACTTGAAATAGGAAGAAACTCAGATGAAGGCTTAGAAGAAATGAAGCTTGGTGATAAAGAAAGGTTTGCTTTCTTTGAATATATGACTCCTCAAGCAGAGGAAGTGATTAAAAGGAAAAAGGAGGAAGGTTTAATATGACAATTCAACAACCAGTAAGGAAACGTCTTAATATACGTATGCCAGCGTTGGGTGGTCAAGGAGCCGTTACCGCAGCTCACATTATAGCTACCGCAGCAGACTACGAAGGATACTATGCTGTTTCAAATCCATTCTTTGGCGCCGAAAAACGTATGGCTCCTGCTGAATCTTATGCTCGCATAGGTATAGAACCTATATACGACAGAGGAGAAGTGGTTTATCCAGATATCATCATGGTTTTTCACCATCACGTTATTACCATGGGTAAATCTTATACTATGCCTTTTTACTCTGGTATAAAAAGAAACGGTATCATCATAATAAACACCGACGAGGAACTTTTGAAACCAGAGGATTATAAGAAGCTTGATTCTATAAACGTAAAAGTTTTAAACTTCCCAGCTACCAAAATAGCTATAGATATAGCAGGCACAGAGCTCTCTACAAATATGGCCATGATAGGTGCTTTGTTTGGTGCTACTCAGATAGTTGGTTTGCCTGCTATAGAAGAGGGTATAAAATCAAGGTTTATGAAAAAGTTTGTAGCCTCTGGTGGTACAGCTTCTTTGGACTCAGCACTAGAAAGAAAGTTTAAGAAAAAATTGGAGCTTATAGAGAAAAACCTAAATACCGCAAGAGAAGCTTTCAACATGGCTTTGGAATGGGCTAAGGAAAACGGTATTAGTCCCATGCTTCCACCTGCTCCAATGAAAAAACAAGAACCTGTTCAAGCTTAACATACCATCCTCCGCCTTTTGGCGGGGGAATCTATATATATATTAAATGTTTGATTTTGCTGTAGTAGGCGCTGGTATAGGTGGTTCTGTTGTATCTTCTATTTTAAATAATTTAGGTTATAATGTGGTTCTTTTTGAGAGACTTGATTATCTTTGTGGATGTGCTGGTACTTTTAAAAGAAAAGGTTATTACTTCAACGCAGGGGCAGCTACTTTCGTTGGATTAGATGGCAATTTGCCGCTTGCAAAATTAAAGCATCTTTTAAATCTTGAATTTCCAGTTAAAAAGATAGATCCAAGTCTTAAAATCTACATCAAAGATAAAATCATCAACAGATATCAAGATAAAGATATGGCTTTTGAGGAAATTCAAAAAGCCTTTTATGATAAAAACAACAAAAAATTTTGGAATACCATTTATACAACATCAGACTTAATATGGCAAATGCTTTACGATTTTTTGCCGCAAGCCTCTAATTTGCCATCTACTAAGCTTATCTTAAAAGCTTTTAAAAATATTGACAAGATTGTTAAAATTGCTCCTAATTTTTTTAAAAATGCAAAAACTTATGCTTTACATACGCTAAATAATTTGGATAAAGACTATGAAAGATTTTTATCATATCATACTCTTATTACTGCTCAAGGTTTTCTTGATGAAGTAAACGTTGGAGTGGCTTCTCTTGGACTTACTTATCCAAACCTGGACAATTATTATGTATTGGGTGGTATGGACAAGGCTTGTGAGGTTTTTGTTAAAAACTTAAAACATGTGTTTAGGAAGACCACCGTTAAAAAAATTAAACATTATGAGGATAAATTTGTTTTGGAAACCACAGCTGGGGAGTTTGAAGCTAAAAACGTAATATTAAACAAAACTATTTTTGATATGTTTGAGCTTTTTGATGATCCATATATAAAGGAATTTTCTTTTAAAAGCCAGAAGACTTTTACTAAAAAATGGGGCACTTTTACCATGTATTTTATGGTAGATGATATATTTGACGAGGGTTTTGAATACCATCACTTTATACTTTTGGACGAAGAGATACCTTTTACAAAAAGTAAATCTATTTTTCTTTCTATATCTGCAAAAGAGGATACGCTTCTTTCCATAGAAAACAAAAGGAGTATAACAATATCTACTCATTCTGAAATAGATTCATGGTTTGATGTGGATAAAGACGAATATAAAAGAAGAAAGAAGCTTGTAGAAGAATTTATCTTGAAAAAGCTTTACGAATATATACCCATTTTTAAAAATGCAAAGCTTTACAATGTAGAATCTGGTACTCCGCTTACTTTTAGGCGCTATACATCGAGGTATATGGGGGCTGTTGGCGGGATTCCCGTTATAAACAAATACTTTTTTAATTATCCAAGACCTATAACCCCTAAAAAAGGTGTATACGTAGTTGGCGATACTGTATTCCCAGGACAGGGCTGGCCAGGAGTGAGCTTAGGTGCTATAAATTTAGCCCAACTTATAGATAAAAACTTTAAAATTTAGATAACCTCAGATATTATTGAGTTTGATATAAGCCAAAACTCTGGTTTTATAAAAACTCTACCATTTTCTTCCGAAAAAAAATCTTTAAGATGATGTGGTATGTTTATCAAAGAGCTATCTACACCTTTTATCGTTCTAAGGCCCATCATTATCTTGTTTTTCTTATGTTCTTCTTCGTTTATGGCTTTTAGACTAAAGTGCTTTTTTAATACTTTTTCTTTGTATAAGTTTATATCTTTTGGGTTTGAAAACATAAACGCTTCCACCTTTGAATGAGCTCCAGCTCCTAAACCAAGATAGTTTTTGTATTCCCAGTAAGCCATGTTGTGCTTTGACTCATAAGCTTTTTTTGCAAAGTTTGATATCTCGTAGTGGATATAGTCCTTTAAAGTTTTTCTTAAAAGCTCATAAAACAAAGCTATGTCATCTTCATGTTTTTGTTCATCTTTTTTTGAGTAAAGGGCTGTACCAGGATAGTATGTGAGCATGTAAAAAGAAATATGAGTAGGTTCAAAAGAAACTGCAGTTTCTATATCTTCTAAAAATTCTTCTTTTGTTTGCTCTGGCATACCAAATATGATGTCTAAATTTATATTCTCAAAACCCGCTTCTTTTGCATATAAAATGCTTTTTATAGCATCTTCTTTTTTATGAACCCTTCCAAGCCAAAGAAGATGATGCTCGTTAAAGCTTTGCACACCAAAGCTAAGCCTATTTATACCAATATCGTAAAGCTCTTTAAAATCGTCTTTTTCGTAATCTTTTGGGTTTAGTTCCATTGTAATTTCTTCTACTTTTGATAGGTCTATTAGGTTTTTGAGCTTTTTAAAAAAAAGATTATAATGTTTTGGTTTAAAGATAGAAGGGGTACCACCTCCAAAGTATACGGTTTTTATATTAAAATCAAAATCATAAAGCTTAAGCTCTTCTAATAGAATATCAAAGTAAGAGTCCTCCTCTTTTTCTACCACAGAATAAAAATCACAATAATGGCATTTTGACGAGCAATAGGGTATGTGTATGTAAAGGTGTTCTACCAAAGGCATAGGTTTTCCAAATGACGTATTTGGTCTTTGTAAATAAATATTGCGTCTATTTGGATATTATCTAAATCTATACCGTTTGAAAGGGCGTATTCTGTAAGGCAAAGTCTTATCCGTTCTAACTTTAATCTATCTATGCGCTCTTCTGGAAGTCCGTATGTATCTGTGTTGTTGCCTTTTACCTCGAAGGCTATTAGCTTGTTTTCTTTTGTGGCTATTATATCTATCTCGCCTCTTTTACATCTGTGATTTCTTTTTAACACCTTGTATCCTTTTTCTAAAAGCCATGAAAAAGCCATATCTTCAAACTCTTTACCCTTCATAAGATGAGTTTAAAGCTTTTAGCATGACTAAATTCTTTGAAAGAACCTTGGTTTATAAAAAACTCAAAGTATCCAAAGCTTCCACAAGTAATACCAGGGGTATTTTTTGGAGCCTGTGAAAAATACTCAAAGTACTCTATTTTTTTATCTTCTATAATGGCGTATTTTATCTTGGTGCAACCTACGTTTGTAATGGCGTTTCCAAACCTATCGTAAAAAAGGATAGAGCCTTCTATAGTATTGTCTTTCAATACCGGTTTTGGAATATCTAAACTGTGTTGGTAATTAACCTTAGGTCCTAAAAAATCTATGGATTTTAGTTTGTGAATCCAAGCTGATGCAGGGGCAAAGATATCTCTTCCATGAAACGTGTTTGATGTGGGTTTTAGTATATAAGGATGATTTGATATATCAACGCAATAGGGCTTTTCTTCAAACACCATATCAAATATGCCGTTCATAGGTCCTACAAAAAAATAATCTTTGTATTTGCAGGCTATTGGTAACCTTGAGGAGCCAACCCCTGGGTCTACTACGCACATAAATACCGTTTCCCTGGGAAAGTACTTGTAAGAAGAGACCAAGTAAAAAGCCCCTTTTAGTATGTTAAAAGGTTCTATGTTGTGTGTGATATCTACTATTTCAACATCTTTTTCAACAGAATAAATTACGGATTTTACAATACCCACATATGGGTCATCTGTTCCAAAATCAGTTAAAAGCGCTATCATTCAATTAAGTATAGCATACTTTTTTAACATAATTTCTATTTTATGCTTCATTTTTATAGCTTGATTTTGTTTTATTAATTTTTTATTAAGGTTCTTTAAGCATTTAGATA